>JBFHME010000175.1:0-7019 GCA_041594435.1 Acidimicrobiales bacterium | reverse complement strand
CGGACGTGGCGTTCTCCAGACGTTCCTTGACCTCGGTAACGATCGCTACCTTCTCCGGACGTGGGTTATCCATCACACCTCCTCTCGTTTTCTCGGTTGGACATGACGTGTTGGTACCGGTCGTCGACGCCCGAGTTCGCCGATCAACCGCAGCCAACACGCACCCGGAAAACGAGAGGGATTGGAGAAGTTCGATCGCCTACTCCAGGGTTTACCCGGCGGTTGCAGTACGAGACTGAACCGGACCGACACCTGAGGTCTCTGGCGAAGGGATTCGATTTGTCCGCTCCGATCACATCCGAGGACATCATCCGGGCGGCGATAACAACCATTCAAGGCTAGCGCCGCCGATGCCGAACACCCACCGGTGGGAATGATCCTCGGTCCCTGCCCGGTTAGCATCCGGCAATGAGAACCGGGGAACCGACCCACACCGCCGATCCGGCGGACGACACCTCGGCCGAGGCCAGGAGACAGCTGTTGATCCTGGCCCTGGCCCTGGTGTTGGCCATGAGTCCCTGGTTCTCGACCTCGGCGGTCGCCGGCCAACTGTCCGCGGCCTGGGAGCTTTCGGCCACGGCGCTGGCCTGGCTCGTCATCGCCGTCCAGCTCGGATTCGTGGGTGGAGCATTCCTGATCACGCTGACCGGCCTGGCCGATCGATTCGGCCCCCGCCGGCTGGTGCTGGTCGGCGCGGTACTGGCGGCCACCGCAAACGGGTCGCTCCTCGTCGCCTCCGGCTACGGCCCGGCCCTCGTCGCCCGGTTCGCCACGGGAGCGGCCCTGGCCGCCGTGTATCCGCCGGCGTTGAAGGCGATGTCGTCGTGGTACCGGGCCGGACGGGGCCTGGCTCTGGGCGTGATGATCGGGGCCCTGACCGTCGGCTCGGCGCTGCCCCACCTCATCAACGGTCTCGGCGGTCTCCACTGGAAGGGAACCTTGGCGATCGCGTCGGGCATTACGGTCCTCGGCGGGTTGATCGCCGAGTTCGCAGCCGGAGACGGCCCGTTCGGCTCGGCGCCGCTCCGCATCTCCCTCGGTCACGTGCGCGACATCGTCACCAACCGCCGATTCCTGCTGGCGTCGACGGGATACTTCGGCCACATGTGGGAGCTCTACGCGATGTGGGCGTGGATCGCCGCGTTCTTCCAGGAGTCGCTGAGCGAACGGGCGGCCTCGTTCGCGGCGTTCGCCGCCATCGGAATCGGAGCCGCCGGTTCGGTGCACGTTGGCCGCCTGAGCGACGCCACGAGCCGGCCAAGGGCGGCCGGGCTGGCCCTTCGCTGGTCGGGCTTGACCGCAGCGGTGATCGGTTTTCTGGTCGGAGCACCGTGGTTCGTACTGGTACCGCTCGCCCTGTTCTGGGGGTTCTGGGTCGTGGCCGACAGCGCCCAGTTCTCCACCATCGTGACCGAGGTCGTCGAACCACGCGTCACGGGAACCGCCCTGACCCTGCAGTTGTCGCTCGGCTTCATTCTGACCGTGTTCACCATCTTCCTCGTGCCGTTGGTCCGTGACGCCGCCGGTTGGGGTGTGGCCTTCCTCATGTTGGCCCCGGGACCGGCGCTCGGTGCGCTGGCGATGGCCCGCCTGGATCGCGACGGCATCTGAACCGTCCGTGCTGTCGGGGATCCGGTGATCAGCTCGGCGCGGCCATCGTCGGGCGGGCCGTCGACGACGGGGACCGACCGAGACGCCACTCGACGGTGGTCAACAGGGCGGAGAGGAAACAGGCGGCCCCGGCCAACTCGATCGCTTCCTCACCCGACTGGAAGTAGATCTCGTTGTGGAGCTGGTACGTCTCGATCGGAAGTGTGTCGAGCGCGACCGCTACGACGGCCAGTGCCGCCCCGACCCCGAACCACGATTGGGCCCGACCGTCATCGGCGATGGCTCGCAACACGGTGCGGAGCACGAGCAGGCCGGCGATGGCCACCAGTACCAGGACGATGTCTCCCGGTTCACCCCAGGGCACGAACGGAAGGCTGATGTTGCGCGGGGCAAGCACCCGATCTCGCAGTCGCTCGTGGACGGCGACGCGCTCGTCGACCGCGAGGAGGAAAAAACCGACGGCGAGCAATCCGAAGACCCTTCGGCCGGCCGATCGTCGCCACCAGAGCAGACCGGCCAGCGCAGAGGTGGCCAGCAACATGGCGGTGTTGATCTCGCGGGCCAACGAAGCCTCCGGGGCGATCCAGGTCCACCACTCGGGATGAGCCCGCCACGTCGCGGTGATCGACACGACGACGAGCGCGAGCCACAGGAACGGGATCAGCCTGGTCGGCCGGTCACGTACCGAGGCCGGGATCAGGCCGCCCGGCACCGGTCGTCCGCCTCGCTCCCGACGCCCGCAACCGAAACCGCCGCGCGCTCGATCAGGCCGACCCACTCCTCCTTGCCCCGGGCCATGGCCTCGTCGGAGTACCACCCTGTGTGCATGGTTTGAATGATTCGGCCGGGTTCGACGTCCGCGCCGGCGAGTGTCTCGTCGAACTCGTCGAGAAGATACCCGTCGAGCCGCCCCTGTTTGATTGCGGTGACAACGGCATCGTGGTCGACCAACTCATCGCATGCCGCGTTGACGAGAAACCGGGCCGACGTCGCCGCCAGCTCACCGGCGCCGATGATCGGAGGTCGACCGTAGGTGCTCGACGCCGCCAGCACGACGAGCTCGGAACGGCCCAGCACCGCTGCCTTCCCGAGTGACTCGTCACAGGCCGGATCGTGGATCAACACATCGCCGGTCATCGGCGCGAGGAGTTCGTGGATGCGCCTCCCGATCCGCCCGTAACCGATGAGCCCGATCGTTCGATTCCGCAACTCGAAACCTCGAAGGGAGACCGTCGCCGGAACGAGGTCCCGGGCCCGGTCGAAGCTGAGGTGCGTCCGTCGGCTGAGCATCAGCATTCCAGCCAGCGTGTGTTCGGCCACCGACTCGGTGGCGTACCCACCCAGGCTCAACACGTCGACGCCACGGCCGGCGAGATACTCGGTGTCGATCCAATGGACGCCGGTGGTGTGCACCACCAGCGCCTGCAGATTGGGAAGCTGGGACAGGACGTCGCGGCCCAGGCTCTTCTTCGGCCGGCGGGTCATCGCCACGACCTCGTAGTGCCGGACGAGTCGGACGAAGTCGACATCGCTCAGCTCGTCGGTTCGACCGACGATGTCGACGGAACCGAGCTGGTCGAGCCGCTGCAGTTGCCGTGGGGTGAATGATGCTCGCCCAAGTGCCGTGATCACGAGAGTCCGAGACATTGTCCGATTCCGCCTTCCTGTACGCCTGTTCCACTCGGTGCGCCCTGTGGGATCAGACTCACGATGGCGGCGAAAAGTTCCGTTCCCAACCCGGATCGCCCGCGTGGCCCCTCGAACGATCAGGTCGACGGCGGGCGCACCGGTAGTGCGCAGTTGTCGATCGAGGAGAGACGCGACCACGACGCGTAGGCCAGCAACCCGATCGACAGGGCGGCCAGGAGGGGTTGCAGTGGTTCGAACCACAGCTGAGCGCCGGTCGTGCCGACCGCCAGCAGGACGATCTTGTTGCAGACCGGGCAGCCAACGGCGAAGAACGACAGGAGCCCGGCCGCTCCCCCGGTTTTGGCCTGCCGTTCGGCGTCGGGGGCGAGCGGTTGCCCGGCGGAGCCCACATCGGGCCTGCGTGGCTGCACGTAGGTTCCGATGAGCACTCCGCCCAGCAAGGCCGTCACGGCAAGCACCGGATACGACCACCAGGTGACCGCAATGGGTCGACCGAAGACCGGATTGGGGATGACATCGGTCGGCAGGCCGACCACGAGCGCCGTCGCCATCGCGCCGACCGCGGCACCGGCCCATTGGCGCGCCGTCCATGCCCCCATGGCGGCGAGGACCCGGAGTCCGGTCACGGGGCGACACCGATCGAACCGACGACCGTGCCGGCCCGATTGTGCAGCGGATGGTGGACGGCATCGATGGCACCGAGGCCGGCGAGGATGTGTTCCATGGCCGCGTCGGCGGCGCGGGCGGCACCGTCGCGCACCTTGAGTGCAATCGCCGTGCCGTCGTCGAGCAGTGCCGCGCAGTACACGCCCTCAGCACCGGCTTTGGCGGCCACCGGTGTGCGTGCGTCGGTCATGAACCGGGTGGAACTACGGTCGGAACCGGCCACGTACCACGGTTCGGCGATCATGGCGTTCAGCAGGGTCGAACCAGGACCGGGGTCGGTGAGTCGAGCCCAACCCCGAGCCAGGTCGACCAAGGGGATCTCCCAAACCGGGATGCCACACCCGTCGATCGCGGGCTGCTGGGCGCTCGCGTCAAAGCGACAGAGTGCCTCCATGGCCGGCGTCACGTGGTCTCGCTGGATCGGGTGGTCGGGTCGAATGTAGGTGGCGGTCGGCAGGTCGAGATGACGGCAGACGGTCAGGAATCCGGTGTGCTTGCCCGAGCAGTTGTTGTGCTCGTTGCCGGCGGGCCGACCCGCCGCGACCAGCTCGACGAACGCCGGCTCGAACACCGGATGCTGAGGGCCGCACTCCAGGTCGGCGGCGCTGAGCGAGAGGCGTCTCAGCCAGGCCAGCACCCGGTCGACGTGACCCTGCTCCCCGTTGTGGGAGGCGCAGGCCAGGGCCAGTTCCGCGTCGTCGACGTCGAAGGCGGCTGCCGCTCCGGAGGCGATCAGTGGAATTGCCTGGATCGGCTTCGCCGACGACCGGGGCATGACGAGGCGCTCGGCCTCACCCCACGATTCGACGATGGATCCCCGTCGGTCGACGACGACTGCGTCGACCTCATGGAAGCTTTCAACCCGGTCACCTCGATGAACGTCAACGAGTAGGGGCGAAGCCACCGACGTCAGCCGGTGGTGACTTCGTCGAGCCTGGTCGGGTCGACTTTGACACCCGGGCCCATGGTCGACGAAAGCGTGACCTTCTTGATGTAGCGGCCCTTGGCCGACGCCGGCTTGGCCCGGTTGATCTCCTCGACCAACGTGGCGAAGTTCGTGGTCAGGCCGTCGGGATCGAAGCTGGCCTTGCCGATCGACACGTGGACGTTGCCGTTGCGATCCGTGCGGTATTCGACGGTACCGCCCTTGAACTGCTCCACAGCCTTGGCCGGATCCGGTGTGACGGTGCCGGTCTTCGGGTTCGGCATCAGGCCGCGGGGGCCGAGCACGCGGCCGAGCTTGCCGACCTGGGGCATGAGTTCGGGAGTTGCGATGGCCAGATCGAAGTCGAGCATGCCACCCTCGACCTCGGCCACCAGCTCCTCGCCGCCGACGATGTCGGCGCCGGCCTCACTCGCGGCGGTGGCCGCTTCACCGGTTGCGAAGACGGCGACCCGGACGTCCTTGCCGGTACCGGCCGGGAGCGCCACGGTGCCCCGGACGATCTGGTCGGCCTTGCGGGGATCGACGCCGAGCAGAATCGAGATGTCGATCGACTCGTCGAATTTGGCGGTGGCGAGACTCTTCACGAGATCGATGGCCTCGCTGGGTCCGTGGAGGTGGGTCCGGTCGAACCGCTTGGTTGCGTCGTTGTATCGTTTTCCTTGCGCCATGTCGGCTCCCTGTCGTCTGCCGCCCTCTGCGGTGCGGCTGCTCTTACCGGGTTTCGATTTCGGTCGAAACCCGCGCCGTCGGGTTAGGTCCTCCCGTTCGGCGTTCTGGACATTGTTCGATGTTTGGACCTTGTCAGCCGCGAATGTGAACACCCATCTGACGGGCGGTTCCGGCAACCTGTTTCTTGGCCGCATCGAGATCGTTGGCGTTCAGGTCCGGCATCTTGATCTCGGCGATCTCGGCGACCTGGGCGTCGGTGATGGTCCCCGCCCGTTCCCGCAACGGATCGCCGGCCCCCTTGTCGATGCGGGCCGCCTTCTTGATCAACTCGGCGGTCGGCGGCGTCTTGAGCACGAAGCTGAAGGTGCGATCCTCGAACACGGTGATCTCGACCGGCACGATCTGCCCACGCTGGGCCTCGGTGCGAGCGTTGTATTCCTTGCAGAAGTCCATGATCTGCAGGCCGTACGGACCGAGGGCGGTGCCGACGGGAGGGGCAGGTGAGGCCTGCCCGGCAGGAATCTGGATTTTCACGACCGCTAGTACTTGCTTCTTGGCCATCGGATTTCTTTCAACGGTTGTCCAGCGAGCGGCTGTCGCTGCTGGTAGGGCTGGCAAAAGACCAACATCGAAGTGTGCCGAGGGTTTACAACGGCCGCAACCTTCGCAGGAGATCTAGATTTTGGCGACCTCGGCGAACTGCAACTCGACCGGCGTCTCACGACCGAAGATGTTGACGAGCACCTTGAGCCGCAGCTGATCCTCGTTGATCTCGACGATCTCGCCCTGGAAGTCGGCGAACGGGCCTTCCTTGACCCGGACGGTCTCGCCCATCGTGTACTCGAGGCGGGGGCGGCCCTTGCGGGCGGTCTCGTCGCCGTCCTCCTTGACGGCGAGGAAGTTCTCGACGTCCTTGCGGGGAAGCGGTGACGGCTTGTTGCCGGCGCCGATGAACCCGGTGACACCGGGGGTGTTGCGGACCACGAACCAGGAGTCGTCGTCGAGATGCATGCGGGTCAGCAGATAACCGGGGAAGACCTTCTTCTGAACGATGACCTTCTTGCCGTTCTTGAACTCGACGACGTCTTCCATGGGGATGACGACCTCGAAGATCCGCTCTTCCATGTTCATCGACTGGGTGCGGGCCAAGAGGTTGCTGCGAACCTTGTTCTCGTAGCCGGACTGGGTGTGAATCACGTACCAGCGACCGGGGCGGTCATAGGGCGAATCGCGCCGGCGACGGCGCGTGACTTCCTCACCGTCGGCGCTCGCGCCGGTTTCGCCGGCGGCCTCAGCGGACTCCCCCGCCTCGGCGGAGGCGCCGCCGTCGGTCGACGCTTCCGGGTCTTCGACCTGGTTCGCCTCCTCATCGGCGGAGCCAGCGGTGATGTCGCTGACCGACACAGCGGGTTCGATCACAGCCTCGCCGACCGGTACCTCGCCGGACGCGGCACCGTCGGCCGCAGCGTCACCGGTG
>JBFHME010000174.1:0-7041 GCA_041594435.1 Acidimicrobiales bacterium | reverse complement strand
GGACTGATACAGGTCGTGGAGCGAGCCGTCCGCCGACTGCCACCGGCCGGTGAAGCCCTTCGTTCGGCCCGACCGAACCGAACCCCGATCCCCGAACGGTTGTGAGATCGGTTCGGGACCGGGTTCGCGTACCCGGCGGTCGGGCTCGACGTTCGTCTCCCGCTCACCGCACCTGGTGCACGCCCGGCTCTGGGTCGTGCTGGAGGTCGCCTGCCAGGCTCCCCACGTGTGACGCACCCGCACGGAATCGTGATCGACTTCTGCGCAGTGCTCACAGACGTCGACCTGCCGGCAATCGGTCGACAGGTAGGTGGCCTGCCACTCGTGGACGAGCGACACGTGTTCGTCACCGCACCTGGTGCAGAACGCGACGAACTCACAGGCGGCATCGACGATACGCTGAGCGGGCGTCCACTCATGGGTGATCCGTTGCCCGTCGTTGCCGCATCGTCGGCACGTGCGGGACTGGTCGCAACGGTCGGCGTCGACGTAGAACCAGTCGCCTTTGTGTGCTCCGACACCGCAGGTGACGCCGCGTTTGAGCTTGCTGAACAGCCCGGTGGTCTGCTGAGCGGCCGATGCGGTGGCCTCCCGCTCGGCGGCCAGTCGTTGCCCGTCGATCTCGAGCTGCCGCTCGGCGCGGACCCCGGCTGCCCGCCGCCACTCCTCGTTGGCGACTCGGCGAAGGCGGTCGAGCGCCTGATCGCGCTCCTGTTCGGTCGGGCCGGCGCGCCCGGCCGACCGGAATGGGTCGTCCTCGTATGCCGAGCTTTGCTGATGACGGTTGGCGTCGTTCTCGGCTCGGCGGGCCCGTTCCTCGGCCGCCTTGGCCTCCCGTTCGGCCTGTTCGGCCCGCCGTTCGGCCTGCTCCGCCCGCCGTTGCGTCGCCTCCTGATCCTGGCCGCCTCCGGTTCGCCTGGCGTGTTCGAGGTCGTAGCGTCGCCGCTTGGCCTCGTCGAGCAGGGTCTCCCGAGCGTCGTTCAACACCTGCATCTTGGCGGTGTCACCGCCCCGATCGGGGTGGTACTCGAGCGAGAGCTTCTTGTATGCCGCCTCGATCACGGCGGTCCGAGCGGTACTGCTCACCTCCAGCAGTTCGTAGTAGTCGATCCACTCCGCCTGCCAGGTCATGACGTCACCTCCCAACCAAGAGTCGGCGCCGTCTGCGGCGGTCAGCTGCCCTGAGTCTTGGCATCGGCTTCGTCCTCGGCGTCATCGTCGGCGCGGAGAGCCCGTTGCAGGGCATCCCGTTGGGCGTCGGTCAGTTTCCCGATCTCGACGTGTTCCCCGTCGACATCGACCTTGACCGTCGGTCCGCCCCGCAACCGGCGAACGATGGCGTCAACGTTGTCGAGGATGGTCTTGATGCTGCCGGTCACCTGAGCGGTCCCCTGGAGCATGACCAGAGCAACGGCCAGCTCGGGGACGATCTCGGCGATCCCGGATCGGTACTGCTCGCCCCGCTGTTCGATCACGTCCACGTCCTCGATCTGGGTCGACGTGGCCTGCAACCGGCCGAGCTCCGTTCGCAGCTCGACCGCGAGCTCATCAAGGTCCACCTCGTCGCCGGGTGTGACGATGAAGTCAAGCTGTGACATGGCAACCACCTCCTCGTTGGCCTGGCAATCCGTTCGCCACCAGGAAAAATGATCCCCAGAACTGGGGAGATCGCAGCACCGGTCGGGCGTCCCGTCGGAACTGGTTGATCGCACCCTGGAGGGCGAGATCGGCCGGCTCGTCCAGAAGACGACGGTGGAAGGCCAGGGTGATCGGCTCGGCGACCTCGTCCTTCACCAGCCACTGCCCGGCCACGATCTGTCTTGCTCCGGCGAAGAAGAACGAAGCCTGCAAACCCAGGAGATCGTCGCCGGGCAGTTCCTCCAGGCCCCGACCCGACGACATCCGCTGACCGGCGTTGCACGCCGACAGGACGACGGTGGTGCCCCGCAGGTTGCACGTGGAGATGTCGATGCCGTCGAACCGCGATCGCTCGAGCAACAGGTAGGACCGCAGCGGATCGTCCTCGATGACCTGCTCCCCGTGGACGGCCAGGTGCAGGCTCGACGGAGCGGGCCCGGTTGCCTGGAGGGTGTCGAGCAGCTCGGCCCGCGAGATCGACGGATCCAGCAGGTGGGCCGGCACACCCTCCCGCTGATAGTGCGCCACCACGGCCTCGCTCTCCGGTATGGCTCGGTGCAGACGGTGCAAACCGGGGTCGGTTGGCACGTCGTAGTGGTCGACCCCAAGCGCCACCACATCCGGCCGGCAGGGTGCCGCCGCCTTGGGAACCGAGGCCAGAGTGGGGAGCAGCGCCACTGCGAACCGGTCGATCACCAACCGGCCCCGATGCGTCATGACCGAGTAGGGGATGCCGTGCAGCTTGCCGTGGAGCGCCACCGACAGCCTGCTGCAGCCCTCCAGAATCCCGTCGATCCGGTCCGGAAACAGCACGGGTTCGAGCGCTCGGCCGGCGGCTCCGATCCGACCCCTCGACGGCCCGATGCCGAGTGCCGCCATTCTCAACGCCTCGAGTTGGTCGAGCTGAGCGTCATCCAGCTCGACCAGCTCGCGTTCGGTCCGGTCGGCGGCGTAGGCGGTGACGACCAGGCGCCGGCGGTCGACCGAGAAGTAGGAGAGGACCCGCTGCCCTTCGGCCAGCGACTCCTGAACACGTTTCACGGAGACGACCGCGGGTGGAGGGTCACATTTGAGGGTCTCGAACAGGGAGTCGAGAAGCCGCCGCCGAGGTGACAGCGGATCCGGGCTCGGGTCGTCGTCTCGCAACGTACCGGCGGTGGCCCGGAGACGCTGGGCCTCTGGACCCATGAACGACCCCGACTGCGGATCGACCATGACCAGCCCGCGCGCCCGAGCCAGTTGCGTCCAACCGTGGGCCACCTCGAATCCGCCGGTGGCAACAGCAGCCCACACCCCGAGCCGGTACAGCTTGGCCGATGGACGAAGGACCGAACTCAGCAGGTACGGAGCCGTATGGAGATACCGGCCACGCTCCACGATCTCGATGCCCTGACGGCACACCTCGATGACCTCGTCGAACCTCCCTTCGGCGTCGAGGACGCCGGCCTTCGTCGTCAGGAGGGCGACCCTCAGCTCCTTGTTCCCACCCGGTACCAGGTTGAGCGCCTCGTCGACCAGACGGAGCGATTCCACCCGGTCGCCGCTGTTCGCCGCCAGGTCGGCCAGGAGATGCCGGGCCTTGGCCCGGAGATCCGGTCTGCCCTCGACATCAGCCTCGTCGATCGTGTCCAGCAGCACTCGACGGAACTCGTCCCGGTCGGCGACGTCGATCCTCTTCCGTCGATTCGACAGCTTCCGCAGCTTCGCGGCCAGCCGGAAGGACGACCCGCTCATCAGGCCGGCGACCTATCCGTCATCCATCTCACCGCGCATGTAGCGGGCCCGCTCCCGGTCCAACTCCTCCGAGAACAGGGACGAGGCAGGATCCGGGGGTTCGGTTCCGTGCTCGTCTCGCCACTGCTGACGCAGCGCCTCCATCGCCCGGGCGGTGAAGTCGGCCGAGTCTTGATCGCCTTCGGATTCGGTTCGGTCGAGTCGGTCGAACTGCTCGACGTAGCGCTCGGCCTCATCATCGTCGTCCAGCACCACGCTGAGACCGATCCACAGCCGCCGGAAGAGGCTCCGAACCCGCAGTGCCCCGGCCAGTGGTGCCGCCTCGCCACCGACCAGCATGGAAGCGAAGGCGTCGCCGACGCTGGCGCCGCGGATCAGCTCACGATGCGGTTCGAGCTCACCTTCGGCTGCCCGGAGCAAGGCCGTGGCGTCGTGGAACTCGCCCGAGTCGATGTGGACCTCGGCGAGGTCGATCAACGCCTCACCCCGATCCAGACCCGGGGCGGTCTGAGCCAGTTTGGCCCCGATCTCGGCGACGAGCTCGGCCCCCCGGTTGCCGGCCCGCAGCTCGGCCTCGAGCAGGCGACGTTCGCACCGGTCGGCGTCGGACGCCGAACCAACCTCCCGGTAGTGGCTGACGGCGGCCCGAATGACAGCGATGGCTCCATCCTCATCACCGAGGCTGGCGGCGACGTCGGCCATCATCTCCATCACCTGACCGGTCTCCTGCCCGACCCGATCGCTGGTGACGGCCAGGTTCTCGGGTCTGACGGCCAGAGCTAGACGCCGATACAGCTCGAGCAGTTCATCGAGCAGCAACCGGTGGTCCGCCGTCGCCGTACCGTTGCGTATCGCGAAGCGACAGATGTTGCTGCGACGGCCGAGCTCGATGATGATCCCCATCAACTCGTGTTCGGGAAGCGACGCCCATTCGCCGGTCGGCAGCTCTCGTGCTTCGGCGTCAGACGTCAGCCGGTCCTCCCAGAACTTCCGCGCCCTCGCCTGGTCTCGGATGGGATCTCCGCTCGACGTCGACACTGTGCATCAACCTCCGTTGTTCAGCCGCTGCGTTGAAAGACGTATCGTGTTGGATGAAGACCCTCGTACGGGTTCACGACCAGCGCGAACCCAGCCGGCGAGAGGTTTTGGATCTGCACACGGAAGGAGTCGCCGGTCATGCGGTCGACCATCTCGCCGTAGCCGCTGTCGCCGTAGATGTCGGCCGAGAAGGTGTATCTCCCGGTCCGACTCTTGACCTCACCCTCCATGACGACATAGCTGTACAGCTGCTCGAACTCGACCACGGCGACGGCCTGCATGCCCTGGAGGTCCCCCACGAATTGGTATGGCATGGTATTCCGCTCCTGAAGGTTGTTCGGCTCCTCGGAGGTTCGCGCGAACAGGGTGCCTTGAGAAGAAGACGGGCTCGGGCTTTCCGTGATACATCGGACCCGGAAACGACCAGAACAGGGCGACGATCAACCTTGCGTCCCTCCGCGTAGGCTCTCCAACTTGTAGGTTCGCGCGATCGCCGGGCGAAGTCCACCACTTTCCAGGGCCACGACGGGCGTGCCGATCGACGGTGCAACGATGGACGGTCCCGCGGGGTCGCCAGGTCAGACCGGTTTACGGTTGGCGATGAGCTTGTTGAGGCTTCGCATGCCCTGCTTGAATCCGGCGGCACCGATTGCGCCCAGAACGGGGGCGAGGAACTGCGGGATGCGGCGGACCGACACGTCCTCGAACCAGACGAGATCGGCGCCTCCCGCCGACTTGCCGGGCTCGACGGTGAAACCGGCGGTTCCTCGCAGGACGGGCCCGAGTTTCTCGACCTCGCAGCGGCCGCTGGAGCTGCCCTCGTCCCAATCGCACCGCGTCACCTGCATCTGATCCTCGAGGCTGGCCGGCCCGATTCCGGTCCACGCCGTGAACTCCGCACCGACGGCGGTGGGATCTCCGGGTTCGACGTCGACCCTCGTCAGGGGGATCCACTTCTCGTGACCCTTCCAGTCGACCAGTTCCTCCCACACGACCCGGGGCGGGGCGTCAAACGTGTAGTGGACCTCGAAGGTGATGTTGGCCATCGGAATCTCGCTTTCTTTCTCGTGTCTCGTGCACTGATTCTCAGCGCTTCGTCTCTGCGCTCAACCAGTCCGGTTCGAGTCGAGCTTTTCGATGACACCGGCCCCGACGCGGACCTCCACATCATCGCCGGTTTTGACGAATCGAGTCACACCCCGCACGTTGGTGACCGCCGGAACGCCCCGCTCCCGTAGCAGGATCGAGCCGTGTGAGAGGTCGCCACCGGTCTCCACCACCACGGCCGCCACCCGCGTGAAGGTCGGTATCCATCCCGCATCGACCGATCGGGCGATCAGCACGGTCGACGCCGGATCGAATCCGTCGGGTGGATCCACCGACGGTTCACGGAGAACCCAGGCCCGACCCCGGACCGTGCCATCGGTCAGCGGCAGGCCGGACAATCGCCGACCCGCCGGAGCGTCGTGGCGCCATGCGGCCGGGTCGTCGAAGCGCCGGACCACGGCAGGCGGATCGAGTTCGGCCAGTTCGGCCCGTTCGACCGTCCTGGTCGCCCAGAACGCCGGCTCGGGCACCCAGCCGTCGTCGAGCGCGACCGCTTCCTCGACCGAGAGCAGCCACAGATCCTCGATCGACCGAAGCTGTTGTCGCTCGACCGCTTCCGCGGCCAGCGCCACCAACGAGCGGCGGATGACACAGAAGCCGATCATCGCCCGGTCCCGCAACGCTTCACGGGCTGCCAGGGGCTTGCGGGCCGCGGCCCAGACCGGCCACGTGACCGCGGTTCGAATCGGACGGCTTGCCCTGCGACCGCCACCGCGCCGGGGGAGACGGCCGTTCGAGGCGACGTACGCGGTTGGGCTCCCGGCGAGGTCGCCCAACAGTTGGGTGGCGTCGGCGAACCGGGGTCGGGCAATGTCGGATTCGTAGACGCCCCGATGCCCGAACCGTCTCATGAACCCGTCCACGGCGATGGTGCCGTGGCGGACCTCGTCGAGCGCCTCGGCCAGTTCGGTGGTGATCGTGCGGTGGCGGCCGGCATGCTCGGCCAGCGTCCCGGCGCGGCGAAGCACGGCCAGAGGCGGTCCGATGGCCGACGACAGCGGGAACATACCGGTGACCAGGCCGACGTAGGCTTCGTGCAACTGCTCGAACGCCTCCCGGAACGTTTCGACCGGACCGTCGCCGACGGTGGCCAGCCGACGCTGGTTTCTCTCGGCCCTCACGACGGCCATGACCTGAGCCAGACCCAGGCGAACCAGCACCGGCAGCTTCCGGATCAGACGGGCGACGTCGGCCGGCCGGTCGTTGCTCGGTGGACCGCCGATCGAATCGGCCACCAGCCGAGTCGGCAGGCCGAGATGGCGAAGCAGGTCCTCCAGCAGGGTGAGGTTGATGAACGGGCGCCCGGCGATCACCTCGAGGAACGGACGGTTGTCGGGCAGGCTCTCGTCGAACCGCCGATACCAGTCGAACAGCTCGTCGCCGGCTCGCTCGATCACGCTGGTCATCAGATGCGACGGCAGCGGCGGCAGGATCTCGGCATGATTGGCGATGGTGAACGTCTCGTTGCGCCTGGTCGGCGCGGTGATGGGTCGAAGCTGGATGAGCCAGCACGTTGCGCCGTCG
>JBFHME010000173.1:0-7066 GCA_041594435.1 Acidimicrobiales bacterium | reverse complement strand
GGACCCGTCGACGAGCTCCACATGGCGATCACCCTCGCCCGCCCCAAGTCCAACCGTAAGCCCGTGGTCCAGATCATCGACCAGAACGGGAGGTGCCTGGGATGGGCCAAGATCGGCTGGAACCCGTGGACACGGAACCTGGTGGCCAACGAAGCCGACTGGCTCGATCGGCGGCCCCGACGGCCGGTGATCACTCCCCACGTGCTCGATCGGCTCGACGTCCGCGGCCAGGTGGTCGTGGTGACCACGGGAGTCGTCGGGTCACGCCGACCCCGTCGAACGTCCGATCGGCCTCCATCACCGGATGTGCTGCTTGCCATCGCCGATCTCGGAATCCGCACCCGAACGTCCCTGGTCGACACACCGTGGTGGCAGTCGGTCCGCGAGGTGCTCGGTCACGCCACCGAGCGGGAGACCCGGGCCATCGACCGGGTCGTCGACGCGGTGGGAGCCGCCACGGTGGAGATCGGAGCGTGGCACGGCGACCTCGCCCCGTGGAACCTCATGTCGGCTCCGGCATCGGGCTGGCCCGTGCCGCGGCGGTGCAACGCCACGGGTGGAACAGCCGACGTGCAGGTCATCGACTGGGAGTTCGTGGCCGACGGCGTACCGCTCGGCTTCGACCTCTGCCATTTCCACACGCAGGTGGGGGTGGAGATGAAGGACCTCTCGACTCCGGCCGCCCTCGATCGCAGTGCTCGTCTCTCCCCGCAAGGCCTTGCCCGCCTCGGCGTCGACCCCCACAACCAGATCAACGTGTACCGGCTCTATCTGGTCGAGTTGATCCGGCGAACGATCGCGCTCCGGGCGGCGGGCGTGTCCGTCCACGACGTCGAACAGGGTGAGGCCGCCACCGACCGGATCCTTGCCGGCTCGGCACCGCTCCCCGTCACGACGTCAACGTCACGGAGGCCACGCCTCCGCCGTCGCTGATCGGTCCACCCGCCTCGCGGCAGGAGAAGTCATGTCAACACGGATCGCCACTCGATTCACCCAACACGAACTCCTCGAACGCCCCGGTCTGAGGGAGCTGAAAGCCGGCGTGAAATGGTGTCGCGAACGGGCTGCGGTCGCCACCTGGGAGTCGCGGGTACTACCCGACCTGGTTCTCGCAGGGGTCCAACGCAGCGGTACGACCGCGCTGTTCGAGGCGCTCTATCGGTTGCCGATGGTCGAACGACCCCGGCGGGGCAAGGGATCCCACTACTTCTCCTACAACTATCATCGGGGCTGGGAGTGGTACCAATCGCAGTTCCCGACCCGGCGCTGGGCCGATGCCGTCCAGTCCCGCCACGGTCACCGGCTGTTCTGTTTCGACGCCTGCCCCTACTACCTGTTCCATCCGTTCGCCGTCGAGCGCCTGGCACAGGCTCAGCCCGACGTCAAGGTCATGGTGATGCTGCGTGATCCCGTTCGCCGAGCCGAGTCCCACTTCCATCACTCGGTCGGCCACGGTCACGAGACGCTGGGGTTCGACGAGGCACTGGCCGTCGAAGAACGTCGCCTGGCCGGCGAGGCAGACCGGATGCAACAAGACTGGACGTACTGGAGTCACAGCCACGAACATCACTCCTACGTTTCGAAGGGCCTGTACGCCGACCAGATCGAGCGGCTCTATCGGCACTATCCCGTCGACCAGGTGATGATCGTGCAGTCCGAGGCCTTCTATGCCGAACCCAACCGGATCCTGGCCGACGTGACCGGTTGGCTGGGCCTGCCGCCGGTTGAGCTCGACGTCTCCGACGAGCGGAACGGCCACGACTACGAGAATATGGACCAGGCGATACGAGACCGGCTCATCGCCGTCTACCGCGAACCCAATGAGCGCCTTTTCGAGCTCATCGGGCGCCGCTTCAACTGGCTCTCGTAGGTCCCCGGGTTGGGGATCGGGGCCTGCGGCCGGCGATCGCCATCAGCTGATCGAGCTCCAGAAGCTGCCGGAAGTGGAGGCAGGCGCCGAGCTGCAGCAGCGCGCCGAGCGCCAGATGAACACCGATGGCCACAACGCCGTTGCCGATCGTGTGATGAACGAGCCAGCCGCTCGGCACGTAGGCGATCAGCGCAATGAGGCAGGCCACCAGTACCGGCCGGCCGAGCCCGTGGACGCGGTTGGACCGCCAGACTCTGACGACCGCCAGCAGCCGAATGATGATGCGGGATGCCGCCCACGCCCACGCCGCGCCGGCCACGCCGACGCGGGGAAGCAGGAGCACCGACAAGCCGATCATGGTGGCCAGCGCAACGAGGTGATTGACCAGCGAGGCCAGGCTCCGGCCCGTCATCAACAGCAGGGTGTCGCCGACACCGAGTCCGATGATGATCACCAGCGCCACCGAGAAGATCTGGACCAGACGGGCACCCTCGGTGAAGTCGTCGCCGAAAAGGCGGAGCATCGTTTCCGCCCCGAAGGCCATGGTGAGGAACACAGGCCAGAGCAGCGTCACGTTCCACGCCGACACGGTGTGCAGCACGTGTTCGGCCTCGTCCCGATCGTCCCGTCCGAATGCGGCACTGAGATGGGGAGCCATCGACTGGGCGGTGGCGAACATCATGAGCTGCCCGGCAACGACCAGCCGGTTGGATGCCCCGTACACGCCGGCCTGGGCCTCGTCCAGAAGGTAGGCGACGAGGAGCAGGTCGAGGCGTTCCAGCCCGGAGGAGACCATGTCGGTCATCGCCCGCGGTGTGGCGAACCGCCAGTAGTCCGCTGAAGCGAACGACTCGCCGGCGGCGGCGATTCGTCGCACGCGCCGGTGCAGCCAGAACGCAATGACCGTCAGTGACGCAACGGCTGCGCCGGTCCACGCCCATGCCAGTGCCGCCACATCGGCCGCCAGTGCGATCACGGCGCCGACGAGGATGAGCTGCGTGACGGGGCGGACGAACTGTCCGGCGATCACCGACGGTCGCATCGTGCCGAAGCCGCGGCTGGCGCCGAACATGGCCTGACTCAACGAGAACGCCGGCGCGGCGAGGGCCAGAATCCGAATCATCGTCGCCAGCGACCGGGCGTTTTCCTCCTCGTCGGCCAGGGCGCCGGCGATGGCGTCGGCAGCGAGAAACCCGACAATGGCGAACAGGACCGCCGCCACCGCGGTGGCCCGCAGCGCTGTGGCCGCAACCGCTTTGACGGAGCCGCGGCGATCGTCGGCCCGCAACCGGGAGACGAAGAACGTGAGGCTCGACTCCGCACCGAGGCGGGCGCCGTTGGCGGCGAGGGTGAACAGGGCGGTGGCGGCGAAGAAGACACCCGCTCGTGACTGCCCGTAGGTGTTGGTGATGAGGCCGACGGTCAAGAAGCTGACGGTTGCCGCCGTCACCGCTCCCACCAGGTTGAACGCCGAGCCCCGGGCCGCCTGCCGGATGCTGGTTCCGTTGTCGGCCGGACGCGACCTCGTGTCGGTGTCAACCGTGGTCATGACGCATCGCCGTCCTGGGGACACGAGCCGGTCCGAGGGCATCCTCGGGCCAGGTGGCCATGGCCACGGCACCCATCATGATGAAGAGCTGTACCGGTAGGTGGCCGTAGATCGGTAGCTGTAACAGCCCGATCAGCACCGACACCTTGGCCCAGTGTCCCACCACTCCGGTGCCGGCGCTCCGGATGAAGCCGTACACGAAGAACGCCAGATAGAGGGCCAGAGCGAGATAGCCGTGAGCGAACATGATCGCCCACACCTGGCCGTGGGTGCCGAGCGGCGGCCCCGTCGGATTCGACGGATTGGGTCGGGGTGTTCCGAATCCGATCATGGGCGACTCGGCCGACCGTTCGATCGTCTCCAGGTAGATGCCGGCCCGGGTTTCGTTGCTGTCGGCCGCCCTGGTTTCGAGCTGGCGCACGGCCGTGTCGAGCACGCCGGTGTTCACCGTCACGGTGAGCCCGACGGCGGCGACCACCGTCACGATGAGCAGCGGCAACGGCCGGCGGTTGACGAAAGCGGAACGTAACCCGCCGTAGGTGACTCCGAACGCGAGCGTCAGCCAGGCACCGCGATTGAGGGCGACGTAGAACGGCACCATCCCCAGGATCAGCATGGCCACGACAACCCGGCGCGGGAGGCCGATCCGTCGATCCTGCAGCGCCGCCAGCACGAACGGCGTGAGGAGCGCAACCGACGAACCCCAGGCGTTGGTGTAGGGATAGGGTGCGGCGGGCCGATTGAGCCGCACCCCGTTCCAGAACGTCTGGATCTCCGACGTTCGGGGCACGATCAGGTCGCGGACGAAGTCGTCGGATGCGATGGACCGGGGGAGAGCGATCGACAGTGGTGTCGGCCAGGTCAGGTCCGGTAGCAGCAACGCCAGGTAGCCTCCGAGGATGGTGGCGACCCAGAGGAGAATCATCGCCCGAGTGATTCGCAGCCGGGATTTCGAGCTCGTCTGCCGGGCCAGATAGACGAAGGAGATCAGCGCAGCGACGTACCACGAGGCACGGAGCCCCCACAGCGCCAGCCTGCTGGTCGAGTCGACCTGGATGACCGAGGCGGCGACGAGAACGAGGAACAGAGCAAAGCCGACCGACCCGGCCGGAGCCGGAACCGGGCGGTGGCGAATCAGCCAGACGATCATCAGGACCGCAACGGCGGGAAAGATCAGCGGTCCGAATCCGAGGGCCCAGGCAACCGGATAGCCGGCGATGATGGCAGCGAACAGGGATCCGGTACCCGACGGCAGATCGCGTTGGTCGCGGAGCCACCGGCGGTCCGGCTGTTCGACCCGCCCCGGCGCCTCGACGGCCGTTGTCGGGTCCACCGGTTTCAGACGGTCGTCGGGGCGGTGGCCGCCGCCGATGTGGAGTCGGTGCCGCCGTCGAACGACAGCCGGATCCACACCGGGGTGCCGAGGTTCGAGAGCTTCTCGATCACTGCATCGTCGGCCGGTGTGCCGGGGGGTGCCGAGGTGGCCACGACCAGACCGTCGATGCCGCCCTCGGTGCGGGTCAAGACGGCGGCGTCGGTCAGATCGCCGCCGATGATCACCGTCACCGGGAACCGCTGCTTGACTTCTCGTAGCACGTCGCGCAGCCTTGCCCCGGTCGTGGACGGCGTGAGCGCCGCCGGATTGCCGGTCGTGATGACGTACAGGCGATCGAATTCCTCGAGTTGCTGAACGGTCGATTCCAGCGGAACCTCCTCGACGAGGAGCTCGCTGAGCCCCACGGCGTTCGAGAGCCCGAGGACCTTCGCCAGCACCGGCTCATCGAGAACGGCGTCGATGATCAGCACGTCGATCCCGAGGTTCCCGAGTCCGTCGACGAGTGCGAAGCCGGCAGCCAGGGATTGGGCGCGATCGTCCTGCCCGATGGCCAGAAAGGTAAGTGATCCGGAAGCCACCTCTCGTCGGATCTGTTCGACCAGCCGTCCGGGGTCTGCCTCCGCATCCAGGTTTGACGCCAACGGATACAACGGCGGTTCGCCCGCCGCGCCGTTGGAGTGTCGTTCGGAGGTGGCCGCAGGCCCCGGCGGTTTCCGGCGATCGGCCAGTTTCGCCTTGTTTCTCGGTGGCGGCGGAACGTTGGCGCCGAAGTGAGCGGTGACCGGATCGTCGATCGGCGGCTCGTTCCGTTCGGAGCGGGCTGGAACACGTTGATCCGGTGTCCGATCCGCGACCGCATCATCCCCGGCCGGTCGATCGGCCGGCTGCGAAGTCGGTGGTGTCTGCGAGTCGGCCACAGCCTCGCCGTCGTTGCGGCCGGCGGTGACCCGGGCCAGCCTTTCGACCGCGGATTCGGACGGCCGGTCGGTCTCCCGTCGACCGCCGAGGTTGAGCCGATCCTCCTTGCGCCGATTGTGCTCGATGTGATCCGAGGCTCTGCGGTTTCGGGGCGCCTGACTCGCCTTGACGGCGCTGAGCAGCATCGCGAGCACAACACCGATCACGAAACCACCGGCCAGTCCGCCGGTCACCATGGGGATGAGACCGGGACCCGTGGCGGCAGTCGGTAGGCGGGCTGGGCTCAGGATCTCGCCCGCGCTCAACGACAGCGTCGACAGGGCGGCCAGTGCCTCCTGTTGGGCCAGCAACTCTCCGTCGACGGAATCCCGTTCGACCGAGAGGGAAACGTAGGACTGGGTGCCCGCTTCCATTCGTGTCAATCGGCCCTCGATCTGAGACAGCTGCTCCTTGAGCAGTGCGACCCGTTCGTCGAGAACATCGACGGCTTCGGCGCGGCTTTCGGTGGCGATCTGCTCCCGGTATTCGAGATAGTTCTCGGCGAACGAATTGGCGATGGTCTGAGCCAGCTCCGGGGTCGTCGCCCTGTACGTCAGATCGAGGACCTTCGACTCCCGCGGGCTGCCCGCCGAGACGTTGTCGGCGAGTTCGTCGACGCCGATGGCGATCGACTGCGCGGCGAGGTCGTCGGCGACGCGTCCCACAACGGCCTTCGACGTCGAGATCAGCAGCTCGGTGGCCATGTCGACATCGGTGTCGGACTCGAACGCGGTCAGAGGGTTGCCGGAGATCGGCGTCAGCAGCACCGAAGCCGTCGAACGGTAGGACGGCGGGAGCAGGACGAAAGCCGCCACCGCAAACAGCCCGGTGACGGCCGTGGCGGCGACGACCAGGTTCTTGTGCTCGAGTATGGGTTTGAGGTAGTGGTCCAAAGTGGCGATTCCGTCGGTTGCATCGCTGCATGCTCGGGCACGGGCGGGCTTCCCGCCCCCACCGGACAAATCGGCTGTTCGACGGGGCCTCTTTAGGAAATGGGACGTGGTCCGGGCCCGCGGTCAGGCCACCTGCTCCCCGCCTCGTCCGTCCGAAGACCTACTCCCACTCACCGCCCCTGAGCGACAGGTCGAAACTCAGGTCGCCGTTGCCCGGCCAGTAGTTGTGGACCTCGACCGCGATCGTATTCTCGCCGGCCACCAGCGCGTCGCCGCCGATCACCGTGCGAACGTAGGTTTCGTCGGCCCCGGACACCCAGTTGAGCGGGCGCGTGTTCCACTCGACGGGACCGTCGGGCATGTTGAACCGGTGAACCTCGGCGCCGTTGATGTAGACGACGGCACCATCGTCGACCAGCAGATTGAGGGTCATGTCGGCGCCCAACCAATGGTCCTCGGTC
>JBFHME010000172.1:0-7216 GCA_041594435.1 Acidimicrobiales bacterium | reverse complement strand
CCGCCGACAATGTGGAGCGGATCCTCGAGGGCTTCGACGTGGTCGTCGACGGGGCCGACAACTTTGCCAGCCGCTACCTGCTCAACGACGCATCGGTGAAGCTCGGGATCCCCGTGGTGCACGGGTCGATCTTCCGTTTCGAGGGCCAGGTCTCGGTCTTCGACCCTCGTCGGGGCCCGACCTACCGCGATCTCCTTCCTCAGCCACCGCCTCCCGAACTGGCCCCGAGCTGTTCCGAGGCCGGGGTGCTCGGGGTGCTCCCCGGAATCATCGGGTCGCTGCAGGCGTTGGAGGCCATCAAGCTGGTGCTCGACATCGGCGATCCGTTGATCGGTCGGTTGCTCACCTTCGATGCGTTGGAACTCACCTTCCGCGAGTACAAGCTCAACCCCGATCCGGCCAACGAGGTGACCTGGGCGAATCGCCACCGGATCGAGATCGTGGAGCTCGACGGAATCTGCGCCCCGACGGTCAGCGGTACGAGCCGCGGCGGCTGAACCCCTGACAGACGCGGCTCGTCGTCCCCCTTCGAGCCGGAACATGGACCAATCTTTGGCGATTGGACTTGAAGTTTTCGGCGTCATGGGTTCATATTGGATCTCAATGACCACGATCGACCATGCCAATCCCGGCAAATTGGACCCAAATGATCTGGCGGACCGGCTGGGCGCCTGGTCGGAGGGAACAGGCCCGCTCTACCGACAGCTGGCTGCGTCGCTGGCCAACCTGCTCACCGACGGTGCGATCGGATCCGGGACGCTCCTTCCTCCCGAACGACGGCTCGCCGACCGCCTGGCCGTTTCCCGAGGAACGGTTGTCAGCGCCTACGGTCTGCTCGAACAGCAGGGCTGGATCCGCCGTGTCCAGGGCCGGGGAACGATTGTGACCGGTCCGAACCGGTCGCAGGTCGACAGCGGCGGTGCGGCGCCCGACGGCGTCGGCCACCGTCTCCTCGAGCCATCGATGCAGTCGATCGACATGCTGGTGGCGATCCCTGCCGCGTTGCCCGAGGCGCTCGACATCTGCGACCGGACGCCGATGGCTCGCACGGCCGACATCTGCGACAATGCCGAACCGGCTGGAATCGACCCACTTCGACGCCGTATCGCCGCGTGGTACGGCGCCTCCGGTCTGGCAACGAACCCCGAACAGATCGTCGTGACCTCGGGCGCCCAGCAGGCCATCTCGCTCGCCGTCGACGCCGTCATGCAGCCGGGCGACGTGGTCCTGGTCGAGGCATACACCTGGCCCGGGCTCCTCGAAACGGTGCGAGCCAACGGCGGCCGGATCCACGCCGTCCCGATGGACGAGCACGGCATGATCGCCGAGGAGTTCGCCACCATGGTTGAGCGCCTCCGTCCTCGACTGGTCGCGGTGAATCCCCACAACCAGAATCCGACCGGATCGCGACTTGGGCCCTCCCGCCGCGACCGTATCGCGGATGTCTGCGCCCGCTACGGTGTGGCCGTCATCGAGGATCGCGTGGCGGCCATGTTGAGTTTCGATCACGAGGTGCCCCTGCCGCTGGCCGCCGGTCGGCCGGGGTCGGCTCACGTCACGATCGACTCGTTGAACAAGCTGACATGGCCCGGCGTACGTATCGGTTGGATCCGCACCGACACCGCCACGGTGGCCAAGCTCCGGCGGGCCAAGGCGCTCAACGACCTGTATTCGTCGATCCCCTCCCAACTGATGGCACTTCGCCTGCTGGACGCCCTCGATGAGCTGGCCGATGCTCGCCGCCGGCTGGCGGTCGAACGGGCGGACGCCCTCACCGCCGCCCTCGCTCAACGGTTGCCCGACTGGGAGTTCCGCCAACCCCGAGGTGGCATTGCGCTGTGGGTCAAGCTTCCCGGTGGGCGGGCGCGAGCCTTTGCCCAAACCGCCAGATACTACGGCGTTTCGGTTGCCACCAGTGCCGAGTTCGCCGCTCAGAGCGACGCGGACGAACACGTCCGGCTTCCGTTCACCCAGGCACCCGAGGTGCTGGTGGCCGCCGTGGATCGCCTGGCCGCCGCCTGGGAGGCCTTCACCGCGGAGGGATCGCCGACGTACCTCCAACCGGCCCCATCGATCATCTAGGCCCGAACCGCCGCCCGTCGAGGGGTCGAGGTTCGACGATGGGTACAACGAACTACTGAATTCCTCGATACACCGGTCGATCAGATCTCTATGAGACCAAATCGTATCGGGTGGGTAAGACGTGTTTGGAGTGCAGCCGTTTCCGCAAGGGGCGCCTCCAGACCGGGTCCAGCAGGACCGGGCCGGGCAGATGAGCGGCGACGGAGGAGCGCCGCCATGGGACTGGCCGTGACACTGATCGCCGGCACACTGGCGACCGGCGTGACCGTTGCGACAACGGCGAAGCCGGCATCGGCCCATGTGGGTCATCCACAGGTGGAGATCATCGGCGGGGGCTGGGGCCACCGCCGGGGTATGGGCCAGTACGGGGCCCTCGGCTATGCCCGCGACCACGGCTGGACGTCTCGACAGATCCTCGACCACTTCTACGGGGGAACCACCCAGGGTCCCGCCCCGACGATCGACAACCTCGACCCGGATCGCCTGAGGGTCCAGCTGGCCGGGATGAACAACCGGAGCACGGCCGTCACCCTCTCGAAGGGCCGGATGGTCGTCGTCGACGCCATCGGCAACCGCCGGCGAACCGTCGGCGCACCGGCCCTGCGGCTCGTACGGAACGGCAGCGGCTTCGAGGTGCAGACGGCCGGCGGCTGTGGTGGCCCGTGGACGAGGTTCGCCGATGTCAACGATGTCTCCGCGGTCGGTATCCGCGTCGAACTGGATCCCGATGATCCCTCCGACGACGACGAGGTGATCGGGACCGACTCCCACACCTTGCTCGGCGTGTGTGGACCGTCCGGGCGGACCTGGTACGACGGCGAGATCTGGTCGCATCGCACCCAGTACGGTCAGCGGACCGTCAACGTGGTGACCATCGAGCAGTATCTCCGAGGTGTGGTCCCCAACGAGATGCCGGCCGGTTGGCCGTCGGCCGCACTCGAAGCGCAGGCGGTGGCCGCCCGATCCTACGCCCTGGCCGGTGACCGCCGGTGGGGTTCCCATGCCGACACCTGCGACAACACCTACTGTCAGGTCTATGACGGGCGGGTGACCACCCGGGGTGGGACCCGGGTCGCCACCCATCCGCGCACCGACGCCGCCATCGCCGCCACCGCCGGGCAGGTGCGGCTCACCTCCTCCGGCCGGATCGCCCGGACCGAGTTCTCGTCGAGCACCGGCGGGCATACGACCGGACCCAGCTTCACGCCCGTCGCGGACCTGGGCGACGCCACCAGCGCCAACCCCAACTCATCGTGGTCGGTGACCGTCGGGCTGAGCGGTCTGGCGTCGCGCTACGGTCTCGGCCCGGTCCGGTCCATCGAGGTGACCGAGCGCGACGGTCATGGACGCTTCGGCGGCGGAGCTCAGAAGGTCACGATCGTGTTTCGTGACGGAACCCGGACCATGACCGGTTCCGCGGTCCGCATCTATTTCGGGCTCAAGTCGGATCTGTTCGAGTTCGGCGACATCGTCTTCGAGCCGGCCGGCGAGCCGCCGGCCGAGGACCCGTCACCGACGGCGGCCGACTTCGAGCCGATCGTCGAGGCCATGTACGAACGACTGGCCGGTCGCGCCCCCACGCAGGCCGAACTCGATCGGTGGGCCGCGACCATGTTCGGCGACGAGACCGCCGGCCGTCGGGCGCTTGCGGCGTCACTCGTTCGCAGCGACCACTTCAGTGGCAGGCTGGTGGACGATCTGTACCGGTCGACGTTCGGCCGCCGGCCCGACGAGCGGGGCCGTCAGCACTGGATCGACCGGCTCACCACCGACGGCTCGGGCCAGGTCAGCTACCAGGAGATCGGGGCCTGGTTCTTCGGGTCGACCGAGTACTACCGCCGGGCCGGCAACACCGACCGGGCGTTCGTCGACCGCCTCTACGTCGATCTCCTGGGCCGGCAGGCCGACACCGGCGGCCGCAACTACTGGCTCGGCGTCCTCGACGACGGCTCCCCCGCCAACGTGGTGACCTGGTTCTACCATTCGTCGGAATCCCGGCGTTCGCGGGCGGCCAAGCTCCACCGCCTGGTCCACGGCACCAACCCGACGGCAGCCGAGCTCAAGGCCGGAGCCACGATGCTGGCGACCGTCGATGACCTCGACGTCGCCGCCCACTACGGTTCCGCCATCACGCCGTAGCCGGCCGCGTTTGGGTGGATCGACTCCACCCCATCGGGGGCCCCCGGGATCGAGATCGATCCGGGGGCCCGATCGGGGCGCTACGCTTGAGGGTCGGACGGCGGCACGTCTGACCTGTACTTGGCGGTACCGAAGGACATAGCCCCCCTATGACAGTCGATCTCGACGCCGCCGTATTCGTCGCCGGACACAACGGGCTGGTCGGTTCGTCCATTCGTCGCCGCCTCGAGCGCGAGGGATTCCGGCGGATCCTCACCGAGCCCCGGTCCCGGCTCGACCTGCGTCAGCAGGCCTCCGTGCTGCGCTGGTTCGAACAGAATCGGCCCGACTACGTCTATCTCGCCGCCGGCACCGTCGGTGGAATCGCCGCGAACTCGAGTCGCCAGGCCGAGTTCCTGTACGACAACATGATGATCCACGCCAACGTGATCGAGGCCAGTCGCCGGGTCGGCGTCACCAAACTGCTGTACCTGGGCAGCGCGTGCGTCTACCCCCGGTTGAGCGCCCAGCCCATCACCGAATCCGAACTCCTCAAAGGGCCGCTCGAGCCCACGAACGAGGGTTACGCCCTGGCCAAGATCGCCGGGGTGCGGCTCTGCGACTTCTACCGGGAACAGTACGGCTGCAATTACATCGCCGCCATGCCGACCAACCTGTACGGGCCGAACGACAATTTCGATCTCGAGTCGAGTCACGTTCTGCCGGCTCTGATGCGCAAGTTTCACGAGGCCAAGGAGGCGGGCCGGGATCGCGTCGAGGTCTGGGGCACCGGTTCGGCCCGGCGGGAGTTCCTGTACGTGGACGATCTTGCCGACAGCTGTCTGTTCCTGATGGATCACTACGATGAACCCGGCCATGTCAACGTCGGAACCGGCATCGAAACCTCGATCGCCGAGTTGGCCGAGATGATCCGATCGATCGTTCACCCCGGGGCCGAGATCGTCTGGGACACGACCCGCCCCGACGGCATGCCCCGCCGGTCGCTGGACGTGTCGGTGCTGAGCGGTCTCGGGTGGACGGCATCGACGGAACTCGAGACCGGCCTGGCCCGAACCTACGCGTGGTACCTCGACCGGTTGGCCGCCGGTGGCCCGGCCTCGGGTGCGGGACTGAGGCTCGGTGTCGAACGGGACGGCGCCGGCCGTACCGAGGTGCCGGTTTCATGACCGCAGGCAGGACGTCGAGGCGACCCGATCAAACCGTCATCGAATCCGGGGCCGTGGCCCTGATCCCACCGCGTTTCGGCGAGGGCGTGATCGGCGGGGCCGAGGCGGTGCTGGCCGACGTGGCCCGGGGTCTTGCCGCTCGGGGGGTTCCGATCGAGATCCTCACCACCTGCGCCCGGGACCACTTCACCTGGGCCAATGAGTTCCCACCCGGATCCACCCGCATCGACGGCGACGTCGTCGTCCGACGCTTCCCCACGGTCCTGAGCGGATCCCCGGCCGACCGTGATCGAGTCGGCAACCGCATCCTGGCCGGCGACACCATCACCATCCAGGACCAGCAGCGGTGGGTGAACGCCAGCCTCCGGTGCCCGGGACTCTGGCATCACGTATTCGACCACGGTCACCGGTACCGGGCGCTCGTCTTCGCCCCGTACATGTTCTGGACGACGTATGCCGTCTCGCAGATTCACAGCCGCCGCTCGGTCATCATGCCGTGTCTGCACGATGAACCGCCGGCCCGTCTCGACATCTACCGCTCGATGCTGGAGGGCGCCGGCGCACTCTGGTTCCTGACCGAACCGGAACGGGAGCTCGCCCTGCGTCTCTGCAATCCGCCCCGACGCCACGAGGTGGTGGGCGCCCCGGTGGCCGTACCGAGTTCCTATGACCCGGACGGGTTTCGGGCCCGCTTCGGGCTCACCGATCCTTTCGTGTACTACGCCGGACGACGGGAATGGGGCAAGGGCTGGCAGGATCTGCTGACCGCCTTCGCCGAGTTCACCCTCAACCGGCGGGGTGGCGGTGGCGGGCTCAAGCTCGTCACCTCCGGGGTCGGCGAGGTCCAGCCGCCCCTGGCCTGCGAGCACTCCGTGATCGACCTCGGCCTGTTGTCGAACGACGATCGCGACGGAGCGATGGCGGCGGCCTCGGCCTACGTGCAACCTTCTGCGCTCGAGTCGTTCTCCCTCACGGTTCTGGAGGCCATGGCCGCCGGTACCCCCGTGATCGCCAACGGGGCCGGCGCGGTCGTCAGCCACCACCTCGACCGTTCGGGGGCGGGACTCGTCTATCACGGGATCCCCGAACTGGTCGAGTGCCTGAACTTCGTGGCCGATCGGCCGGAGGCGGCGGGCGCGTTGACGGTCGACGGCCGGCGTTACGTCGTCGAGAACTACGAGCCCGCCCTGGTCTTCGACCGCATGGTCGAGAGCCTGGATCGGTGGTTTCCCCTCGATCGGTCGGCCACCTCCGATCCCGAGCACGTGGGGGTCGGATGATGTCGGTGCTGCTGGTCACCCCTTTTGCGCCCTATCGCGACGGCATTGCCACCTACGCCGCCCAGGAGCTACGCCGGCTCCGCTCCGACGGCCATCAGGTCGAGGTGCTGTCACCGGTGCCGTCGGCCGCCCATCACCATCTTCCGTTGGGAGGAGCCAGGGGAGCGGCGCTCCTGGTGAAGGCGGCGTCCCGGTACGAACGGGTGATCATCCAGTTCGGCCCGGAACTGCTCTTCGGTCGCTGCCGGGCCGCCACCGAGCGGGTGGCCGTGTGGACCTCGCTTGCGGCGCTGGCCCGGGTCACCCACCTCGATCTGCGGCTCCACGAGGTGGAGTACGGTCCGTTGAAGCAGAATCCGGCCGAACGGCACGCAGCTCGACTCGTGTTCCGCTGGGCCGATCGAGTCACGGTTCACACCGAACCGGAGCGGGCTCACCTGTCCGACCTGGTCGGGAGGTCGGTGGCCGATCGAATCGTCGTGATCGATCACGGTCACCACTTCGTCCCCGCGGTGACCTGCACCAGCGCCGAGGCCAAAGCCGAGCTGG
>JBFHME010000171.1:0-7220 GCA_041594435.1 Acidimicrobiales bacterium | reverse complement strand
TTCATCATGGGCCCGGTCAACTCGAAGGTCGTTCATCGCAGCCACGCCCTGCTCGGTCGGCCGTGGGGTGACGACTTCCGCTACGACGAGGCCGTGATGACCGGCGCCGGCCCGATGGGTCTGGTCAAGGCATCGGCCATCGCCGCCGGGACGGCCGGGATGGTCGGGGCGAGCGCCATCGGCCCGCTGCGCCGTCAGCTCCAGGAGCGGGTCCTGCCGAAGCCGGGCACCGGTCCCGACGAGCAGACTCGAGAGAAGGGCTTCTTCGACATCCGGTTCTTCGGTCGAACCAGCGATGGACGAACCATCAGTACCAAGGTCACCGGCGATCGTGACCCCGGCTACGGGTCGACGGCGAAGATGCTGGGCGAAACCGCCGTCACCTTCCTCGACCGGGGAGCCACGACCGTCGCCGAGTCGGTGCCACAGGCCGGATTCCTCACCCCGGCCACCGCCTTCGGCGATGCCCTGATCGAGCGGTTGACGGCCCACGCCGGGCTGACGTTCACCGTGCTCGACGAAGCCTGACCCGATCCGGCACACGTCGTCGGACTCCAAGCCGGGATCTGGCAGGAAAATCGAGCACCGGGTGCGCGCTTTTCCTGCCAATTCCGCCGAGCACGGGATTCCTGCCAGTTCGAGGAGTCGGAGTCAGGGCGAATCGAGGGGCGGGGTGTTGGTGATCAGACGGGCGTCGCGCCGCCGCGTCACGTACTGCCAGGCCCAGCTCGCCATGACCGTAGCCCGTGATCGGAACCCCACAAGCGACCAGATGTGCACCAGCCACCAGGTCACCCAGGCCAAGAATCCGGAGAATTGCACCCGGGGCCCGAGTTCCACCACAGCTCGGGACCGCCCGATGGTGGCCATCGAACCCTTGTCGTTGTAGACGAACTCGGGACGGTGACGGCCGGCGAGATCGGCTTCGATACAGGCGACAGCGTGCCGACCCCCCTGCTGGGCGGCCGGTGCGACACCGGGCACCGTGACGCCGGCGGCGTCGGTAACGGCAGCGAGGTCGCCGATCACGAACACGTTCTCGAAACCGGGAACGTTGAGCGACGTACTGACCTGTATGCGACCCGTACGATCGAGCTCGGCCCCCGCCGCCTCGGCCAGGGTGCGACCAAGGGGCGAGGCGGCGACGCCGGCGGCCCACAACACCGTGGACGCCTCGACGCGGCCATCGGCGGTGGCGACTCCCTCAGCATCGACGTCGGTCACCGCCCGGTTCGTGAAGACGTCGACCCCGAGGCTCCGCAACTGGTCGGCAGCCGCGTTGGACAGCTTTTCGGCGAAGGTCGGCAGCACCCGGGGCCCGGCCTCCAGCAACACCACACGGCTCTCGGTGGTGTCGATCGCGCGGTATTGACCCCGCAGGGTGTGGGTGGCGATCTCGGCGATGGCGCCTGCCAGCTCGACGCCGGTCGGTCCCGCTCCGACCACCACGAACGTCATGTGCCGCTTCTGCTCCGACGGATTCGTCGAGGCTTCGGCCCGCTCGAAGGCCAGCAGGATCCGGTGGCGGATATCGAGCGCATCCTCCACCGTCTTGAGGCCGGGAGCCAAATACTCCCAGTCGTCGTGGCCGAAATAGGCGTGGGTGGCACCGGTGGCCACGATCACGTAGTCGTAGTCGATCGACCCGAGCGAGGTCGTGAGCGTCCGCCCGTCGACGTCGACGTCGGTCACCTCGGCCATCAACACCCGGCAGTTGGCCTGCCGACCGATGATATGACGGATCGGCTGAGCGATATCGGACGGATTGAGTCCGGCGGTGGCCACCTGATAGAGAAGCGGCTGGAACGTGTGATGGTTACGTTTGTCGATGACGGTCACGTTGACCGACGGCGGCGCTCCGGCCAGCGCCTTGGCCGCCTCCAGCCCGCCGAACCCGGCGCCCACGATCACCACCTCGGTCAATGGCCTGGGCTCCCGTCTATCCGAGCGTTCGGGTGAATTTGCGAACCGCCAGCGTGGCGAACACCACCGTCAACGACAGAGCCCAGGTCAGCGAGATCCACACGTCATCGCCGACCGGCAATCCGTTGTAGAGTGCCCGGGAGGCGTTGGTGACGATGGTGAAGGGGTTGACGTCGGCGACGACCCGCAGCCAGCCGGGCATCGACTGGGTGGGAACGAAGGCCGACGAGATGAACGTCATCGGGAACATCCAGATGAACCCGGCCGAATTCGCCGCCTCGACCGATTTCACCGACAAACCGATGAGGGCCTGGATCCAGCTGAACGCGTAGCTGAACAGAAGCAGGAGGCCGCAGGCGAGCAGGCCCCGGATCCAGCCGGCCTCGAACCGGAACCCGATGAAGAAGCCGACGACGAGCATCACGGTGAAGGTGATGGCGTTGCGGACGAAGTCGGAGATCGTGCGGCCCACCAGCACCGCGGATTGGGAGATCGGCAGTGTTCTCAGACGATCGACGTAGCCCTTCTCCATGTCGGTGGCCAGCCCGATCCCGGTGAAGGCCGAGCCGAAAACCACGGTCTGGGCGAACACCCCCGGCAGCAGGTACTGGGTGTAGTCGCCCTCGAACCCGGGAGCCGAGATCGCCCCGCCGAACACATAGTTGAACAGCAGCACGAACATGATCGGTTGCAGGGTGGCGAACATCATCAACTCCATGTTGCGGGGGATGATGCGGAGGTGGCGAACGGCCTCGGTCCACGAATCACGGAGAGCCCAGACCACACCGGTCTTGGGCTCGTAGTCGGACGGCTCGACGGATCGGGAGGTGACCGAACCGGAAGCGCCGGCAGCAGCGCCGGACGTGGTGTCGGTGACCATCAGTTGACCCCTTCCAGTTGATTGGCGGGACGGCCATCGGCCTCGTCGTCGGCCGCCCGCCCGGTGAGGGTGAGGAAGACGTCGTCGAGTGTGGGCCGGGTGACGGCGACGTCGACCACCTCGACACCGGCGGCGTCCAAACGTCGGACCACGTCCGGGGTGTTGACGGTGGCGTGCACCGCGATCGAGATCGTGGACCCGTCCCGATATGGCACGGCCGAAGCCTTGGCCAGGTCTCCGATGGCCGCGACCACCGACTCCCGCTCGCGCCCGTCGTCGTGGTCATCGACGGTCCCATCGGTGGCGGGATCGGGCAGGGTGACAACGGCCCGAGCGCCACCGACCTGTTCCTTCAATTCGGCGGCGGTGCCCTGGGCGATCGAGCGGCCGTGGTCGATCACCATGATGTCGTCGGACAGATGGTCGGCCTCGTCGAGATACTGCGTGGTGAGCAACGTGGTCATACCTTCGCCCTTGAGTTCGGCGATCAGGTCCCACATCGCGATCCGACTTCGGGGATCGAGGCCCGTTGTCGGTTCGTCGAGAAATAGGATCCGGGGTCGGGCGACCAGGCTCATGGCGATGTCGATGCGCCGACGCATCCCGCCGGAGAAACCTTTGACGACCCGGTCGGCGGCATCGGTGAGGGCGAAGCGCTCGAGGAGTTCGTCGGCCCGGCGGACGGAGTCGGCTCGACCGAGATGGTTGAACCGACCGACGATCTCGAGGTTCTCCCGTCCGGTGAGGCCCTCGTCGACCGCGGCGTACTGGCCGGTCACCCCGATCCGGGCCCGAACCCGGGCCGGCTCGGCCAGGACGTCGACCCCGTCGATGAAGGCCCTCCCTGCATCGGGTTTCAGCAGCGTGGTGAGCACCCGAACCGCCGTGGTCTTGCCGGCACCGTTCGGCCCCAGCAAACCGAGCACCTGGCCCTCGGGAACGGACAATCCAAGCCCCGCCAGCGCCACGGTCTCACCAAAGCGTTTTTCCAGTCCTTCGGCTTCGATCATGGCCACCGTTCGAGCCTAACCGGGAGCCGGTCCACGCGGCCCTTATTTGGCTGCCGTCGCCTCATCCACCAATGGATTGGCGTTGCGCGCCTGATCACCTCGTTGCCGAGTTTCGCCTATTCCACCGCCTCAAAGGGCCGGCGGTTCCGGGTCTCCTTCGCGGCCCATCTCAGCCTTGATCTCGTCCTCACTGATCGGCTTCTGCATGAAGAGGACGTAGGCGTTGAGCGCAAGGCCGATGCCCCAACCGGCCATCGGCCAGATGGGCCAGAAGTAGCCGCCGCTCGAGAGCGCCCAGATCAAGACCAGAAATCCGTTCACGACGACATAGGTGGCGACATGGGTGCGGAAGTCGCGCTTCGCCTTGAGCCGCTTGACCGCAGACTCTCGGCGATTGTCGGTGGCGATCATGGTGTCCTCCTTCTACGACTGCCCGTTCGATCGGATCATCATCACTGTCGCCGATTGCGGGGTCAGTGCCCAGAGGCGTAGGTCCCGAACCTTGTAGCGCCACTCTGGCGACGGCTCGTCACGGTGGACCTTGGGCCCTGGCGCCTCCGCCCGACGCGCTGCTCAATGTTGGTATGCGATCGGTGGAGGTACATCGGATCCCGCGGAGTAGGCGGCTCGTTACGGAGGCGCTGAGGATCGGTCGACGCCAAATTCCCATTCACGGTCTGTTCGACGTGGATATCACCGACGTTCGACAGCGCCTGTCGGCACACGATCCGCCGCTGTCGACGACAGCTTTCGTGGCGGCCTGCGTCGGACGGGCCGCCGCCGCACATCCCGAAGTCCACGGGTACCGCGACTGGCGTGGTCGCTTGGTGCTCCACCGCCATGTCGACATCGCCACGCTGATCGAAGTGACGACACCGGACGGCGCGTTCCCGCTCGCCCATCTCATCGTCGATGCCGACTCACGCTCGGTCACCGACATCAGCGACGAGATCCGTGCCGTCGTGTACAACCCGGGTGCCGCCCCGGAACACAAGCTGCTCAGCCGAGGACTTCCCCCGGTCATCGGCGTGCCGGGACTGGTACGGTTTGGCTACTGGATGGCCAACCGTTCGGTGCGTCTCCGACGACGGACCGGCTCGGTCTCGCTCACTGCGGTCGGCATGTTCGGCGGCGGCAGTGGGTTCGGCATCGCGGCACCGACGCTGTCGACGCTGGGAGTCGTCGTCGGCGGCATTTCGCCCCAACCCAGGGCCATCAACGACGAGGTCTCCATCCGGTACGTCATGGATCTGACGGTCACCGTCGACCACCGGATCACAGACGGCGCACCAACCGCCAGGTTCGTCGCATACCTTCGAGAGCTGCTCCACTCGGGCCAACTGCTGAACGCGACCGGGTGACAGACGCCGGGATTCTTCCGCCGAGTGCGAATCGACCGTGACCAGCTCCGTCGATCGGCGGTCGACGATCATCGGTCCGCCCTTCACCCCACGGCATCAGCCGCCGATCGCCACCAGGTGTTGGGCTTGAGACGCCGGCCACCGCCGAGGCGGTCGTCGAGGCGGAGCATCAAACCTCGGAGCCGGGTCCCGGCCAGGCGCCGCCACCACCGGTTCCACGACTTCGAGTAGTCGCGGTTCCAGGGGCACACCCGCACGCAGATCGCACAGTCGGTGTTGATCTTCGACCAGTAGCCGAAGCACGCCTCACCGTCGACCGACCACTTCCGCACCCCTTTGAGCCCCGACCGGTTGAGCGCCACCGCAACCGGTTCACCGTGGGGGATGGCCCGGGCCGGGCACGCGTGGGCGCAGCGGTCGCACTGCTCGCAGAACTCGTTGACCCCGAAGCTGATCGGCCGGTCGTGGGCCAGTGGCATGTCGGTGAAGATCTTCCCGAATCGCAGGCGGGGGCCGAACTCAGGGGTGATGACCATGCCGTGGCGGCCGTACTCCCCGAGGCCGGCGGCCAGCGCCAGGGGGATGGCCAGCGCCGAGTCGTTCATCGACGGCACCGCCTGGTAGCCCAGGTTGCGGATGTACTGGGCGATGGCCAGCAACACGGCGGCGTCCTGAGAGTAGCCGAGACCGGTGGCGGTTCCGGCCAGCGCCGAGGGGGCGGTCCGGATGAGGTCGTGGTCCATCGACTGGCCGATCACGATGACCGACGTCAACCCGTCGCCCAGGTCGTTGGGTTTGGAACCGCCGGTCCGGTGGTCGAAACGCTCGGTGTAGACCCAGCGTTCGTCGTGGGCGCAGATGCCGACGAGATCGGCCCCGAACGTCGTGGCCACCATTTTCACGTCGGCCGCGCCGGCCTCCGGCGATTCGGGCGGCAGCTTCTCCTCGGCCCCCTCTCGCAGCATCGACAACGGATCGATGAACCCGTCGCGCCGCCCGTGGGTTTCTTCATACATCTCGGTGAACACATCGCTGACATGCCACGAGGCGTTGCGCAGCGCGTAGTCACGCTGGGTGAAGCCATTGGCTTTGCGCCAACGATCAAGAGGCCGCCGGTAGGTGGCGTAGAACCGGTCTGATGACTCGCTGCGGATCGAGTCGTCCCAGAAGGATCGGGAGAAGACATCGTCGACCTGGCTGAACCGTTCGAAGTCGTCGAGGACTTCGTGGTTGGGTTCCATGATCCAAGACTAACCGTCGGCCCGGCGGCGATCCGATCCGAGCGGATGCCTGGACTCGGATCCCACCGAAGGATAGGTTGGACCATCGGGAACCGAAAGGTCGCCTCATCGCGGCGTAGAGGGATACAACATTGGCGTGGCACATTCTGGCCAGCAGCTACTTCGACTTTGATGCCATTGGGCGCGACGCCGAGGCCGACCGCGCTCCCCGGCACTTTCTGAGCTATCTGTCGGGTGAACTCGGCGGACCGATCCACCATCCCGAACCGCCGAACGAGGCCGGGACCGCGGCCATCATCGATCGAGTCGTCGCAAACATCTTCTCCGAACCGGAGCTGTGGGCGATGGCCCGCCGGGTGCGCAAACAACTCGAACCCGGCGACGGCGTCTACGCTGCCGGCTCGAACGCCGGACTCCCGCTGGCCTTGCTGTGCTCCCTGTTCGGCCCCCGCCGCGTCAAGTTCGCGATTGCGGTGACCGACGTCCAGCGTCCGAGGATCCGGCTGCTGGGCTGGATGCTCGTGCTGCTGCGGGCCCGATGGTTGATGATCGTTCCTCATGCCGCGATGGTCGAGATCGCTTCGCATGGGTTCGGTCGGTTCCTCAACGGGATCATGGCCATCAATGGCCTCACCGACTTCGATTTCTTTCGACCCCGTGACGACGACCGGGAACCGACCACCGCCGGCACCGTCGAGGCGACGAAGCGCCCGCTGATCGCAAGCTGTGGCACCGAGGCGCGGGACTACGAGCTTTTGGCTCGGGCGACGGCCGAACTCGATTCGGAGGTCGACGTGAAGGTCTG
>JBFHME010000170.1:0-7238 GCA_041594435.1 Acidimicrobiales bacterium | reverse complement strand
GGGTGTGGCAACCCAGGCAGAACGACGGAAGCAGACTCGAACGAGATTGCTCGAGGCGGGTACCGCCGTCCTGCTTGATCAGGGAGCCGCAGGCTTTTCGACGGTGGCCGTGGCGGAAACGGCGGAGCTGAGCAATGGCGCGGTGTTCAATCATTTCGACACCCGCCTTGATCTGCTTGCGGCCACCGTCGAATACGCCCTCGCCGAACTCCGCGAAGATTTCGCCCGGTCCTTCGCCGTGGTCGGGGCGGCCGCCAGCGCCACCGAGCTCCTCACCATTCTCTGGCAGTGCATGAGCCGCCCCGAGCAAACGGCGGTCGTCGAGGTCTTCGCTCAAGCTCGCACGAATCCCGAACTCCGAGACCTGCTGATCCCGATCGTCGAGGACCACCATCGTCATATCAAGACCATGGTCTCGTATCTTGCCGAGGTGCAGGTCGAAGGCGCCCAGGCTCGCGGCGGTGAGGTCGGTGGTCCCCCGGTCACACGTGAACGGGGGATCACCGCCGATTTCGTGTCGAACATGTCCTTTCTCTTCATCTACGCCATGGTCGGCCTCACGATCAACAACGAGGTGGGCGCCGGCACGGGAACCCACGAGACGCTCATCGCTCTCGGCCAGGACTTGTTCGACGCCGTCGAGGCGCAGGGAGGTTGAAGGCATGGCCGTCACCTTGCCCAGCGCGCTGTCGAGGCCGCTCTCCGGGTTGGCGAGGCTGTCTCGTCGTCCCCGAGTCGAAATCCCGGCCCGGTCCACGGATATCGGGAACCTGCGGGAAGCACTCGGTGTCTACCTGACGGCCGGCTCGCCCCGGGTCATCCTCGTGGGCTCGGCCGCGGCGACGGTGACCCGACTCTCCGTCGGGCGGTTCGGCTGGCACGACGTCGTGGCGGTCGCCGTCGTGGTCGCCGCGACCGGCACGGTCGAGTGGGTGATCCACAAGTTCCTCCTGCACGCACCGGAGACGTCGTGGCGAACACGAAGGCTCGACACGTCCACCTCCCACCGGCGCCATCACGAGGATCCGGCCGATATCCGGCATGTGCTCTTGATGCCGGCCTATGCGGCGGGATTCCTGCTCGCCATCGGGGTGTTCACCGCCACGTGGTCGGTTCCGATGGTGCTCGGCACCGGTTGGCCCTTCGTTCCGACGTTTCTGACCGGGCTGGCCGCGTCCTGGTGGACACTCGCCCACTACGAGTGGGTTCACCTGGCGGTGCACACCCGCCACCGGTTCCGCAACCGGTTCTACGCACGGTTGGCCCGAAACCACCGCCTCCATCACTACCGGAACGAGAACTACTGGCTTGGCGTCACCTCCAATTCCGGTGACCGACTGTTCGGCACGCTTCCGGCTTCCAAGTCCGACGTGCCCCTGTCGGAAACCGCCCGATCCCTCGCCTGATGTCCCCCTCGCGGGCTCGGCCCCGGTTCGGCCTCCCGTGGCCGATCGGCCGCCGGGTACCGAGGCGGGGGATCGGTGCTTCGCCCTCGTCGATCCGATTGCCGGTCGACGAGGCGGCTGGTTGGATGGTCAGCCGCCGGCAAAACGGGGCCGACCCACGCCGACGACCGCTGCCGTCGCCTCGACGAACACCTCGCGGCCCTCGATCGTCGCCGTCTTGATGTCGATCGACTCGGACAGCACCAGCTCGCCGGCTCCGGCCCGCTCGGCCTCGGCGCGGACGTGGTCCCGGAGGGCGGTCAAGGCATCATCGATCGCCGGCTGTCGATCACCGCGGTCCTCCAGGCCGGGCCAGTGGATCCGGTACTGACCCTTGGTCGGCTGCGAGATCGTGCACTGGGCGGCGATTCGGACCTGGCCGACGACCGCTCCAACGGCATTCGCCACCTGGGCATACGGCGGAACGATCGGGTTGGCGCCGACCAGCTTGGCGACCGACGGATAGTAGGTGGCGGCCGAGGCTCCCAGTCCGACCAGGTCCACCCCCGCTCCGATGTTGATCCGGGCCACCGACGGCGGCGCGGTCAGCGCCCGCTGGACCAGTTCGTGGGTAACGGCTCCGGGGTCGATGCCGTCGGCTCGAAACGCCATGGCCAGAACCGCCTCGGCCGACTGGTGAACGAGCTGATCGATCACCCACTCGGAGAAGGCGGCGCCGTCGGCGGCCAGCGGTTCCCAGCGGTTGTCGTTGATGCCCGCCAGGATGGCCGCCGCCTTGACCGCCGCCTCGCTGTCCCAGGCGTCGTGGCGGCCGAGCACATGGCATGCGTCGGACGGGGTGAAGCCCGCAACCTGCGCCAGACCTCGGGTCACCAGCGACTGAAGCGCCGCCGTCTCCATACTCGACCCGACCACCTCGTCCAACGGCCTCCAACTCGTTCCGCCGGTGAGCATCTTGTCGAGCAGGCGCTGATCCCGGGATCCGATGAGGCCTCGGCGTCCCGTCGGTCGGGCGAACAGAACGTGGTCCTCCCGAAACGGACTGCGGCGACGATCGAGGCTGCGGTGGATGGCGTCCGGGTCATCCGTTGCGGCCAGGGCGATCGGCGTGAGCCGTCGCGGGCCGAGACGCACCGACGGCGGTGCGCCCCGATCGAGACGGATCTCCGAATCGCCTCCCAGCCCGATCGTGAACATGTCGACGGCCTCGACCATCGTGTGATGCCCGCCGACCACCGCTCCGTCGGGGCTGACCGTGGGCCGGCCGTCGCGGATCAGCCCGATATCGGTGGTGGTACCGCCGATGTCCGACACCATCACCAGCGGACCCGGCCGATCCGGGGTGCCGTCGAGCAGATGACCGGCCCCGACCAAACTGGCCGCCGGCCCCGACAGGATCGTTTCGATCGGGCGGTTGAGCGCGAAGTCGGCCGACACGAGCGAACCGTCGCCCCGAACCAGCATCAGCGGAGCCGTGATCGAGAACTCGTCCATGATGGCCGCCGCGGCCTGACACAGGTTGTCGATCATGGGGAGGAGCCGGGCGTTCAGCAGGCAGGTGAGGGCCCGTTTGGGTCCGTTCAGTTTGGCCGACAGTTCGTGGCTGCAGGCAACCGGCACGCCACCGGCGGCCAGCAGGTCACGAGCCGCCAACTCGTGTTCCGGGTTGCGGACGCTGAAGTGAGCCGCAACAGCGAAGGCATCGATCTCGAGACCGTCGATCGCCGCGGCCAGGGCGTCGAGGTCGAGCGGCTTCGCCTCCACGCCGAAGGAGTTGTGCCCGCCATCGACGGTGATCAGCGGATCCGATCCAAGCGCCGCAGCCAGGCCGCCCCGTTCGACGGCTTCGTCGTCGAACCCGATCAGCACCAGCGCCACCCGCCCGCCGACGCCCTCGACCAGCGCGTTCGTGGCCAGTGTCGTCGACAGCGACACCAGGGAGACGGCGGCCGGGTCGGGATCCAGTTGCTCCAGTGCCTCGCGAATGCCGATCGTGAGATCGGGCCGGGTCCTTGTCTTCGTCCACGCCACCACACCTGAGGCGGCCGGATTCGACGCACCGCCCACCACGTCACCGAGCACGGATTCGTCGAAGAGGACGGCATCGGTGTACGTGCCGCCGGTGTCGATGCCGATCAGCATGGTCAGATCCCGGTCAGGTCACGAAACCAGCTGGTCACCGCGTCGCCGTACACGAGGCTGGCGACGATCCCGACCGCCATGAGCAGGCCACCGATCACGTAGTACCGCCTCGGGATCGGGCCCTCGTCGGGGACGACGGGCAGCCGGCGGCGGAGCCAGGGCACGAGCGGATTGTCGGGCCAGACCATGTTGAGGCCGACGAGGATCACCGCCCAGCCCGGACCGGCCAGCGGGATCATGGGGATGCCCACCGCGATGAGGAAGATGCCGAGGATGATCTGCAGCAACCGGTTCTTCGAGGCGCGCTGCTCCCGCTCCGACAGTCCGGGGCTGAGGTCGGCGTAGTCGACCTCGATACCGGTGAAGTCGCGATCGTCGGATCTGGGCCGGTCGGTGCTCATATGCACTTGATTCTACCCTTGGTTGAGGCCCTGTCCGGGTCGGATCAGGTTCCGGCCAGCGCGGCCACCACCGGGGCGAAGTCGGTGACCTCGGCCTGGCCGATCACCACGTAGCTGAACCCGAAACGCTCGCGGCGTTCCCGGATGGTGTCGATGATCTGGTCGGTCGTTCCGACCAGGGCCAGTGGCGACTCGAGTGCCTGTTCCGCACTCAACCCGACGCCCGCCGCCATGGTGCCGAGCAACTCGTCACGGTTGTCGGTGACGACGGGGAAGAACACCCGGATCTGGAGCTCGATCTCGTCGAACCGATCGCCCGCCCCTTCTTTCACCCACGTCAGCTTCTCCTCGTACCGTTCGGCGGTGGCGTCCGATCCGGTTCCGGCGTCGATGACGCCGGCCGCCAGGTTCGGGTTGATGCCGACGATGTCGGCCAGTCCTCCGGCCAGTCGCAGGAACCGGGGTCCGCCACCGCCGATGAGGAACGGCGGGTGTGGTCGTTGCACCGGTTTGGGGGTGCCGTTGAGATTGCTGATCGTGTAGTGCTCGCCCTTGAAGCTGAACGGTTCGTCGGCGAACAGACCCTTCAGAATCTCGACGGACTCGACCATGCGGTCGATGCGAACGCCGGGGCGGTCGTAGTCCATGCCCGCGTCGTGGTAGTCGGATTTCATCCAGCCGGCGCCGATGCCGAGCTCGAGGCGGCCGTCCGACAGGAGATCCAATGTGGCGGCCTCCTTGGCGAACACGACGGGGTGCCGGTAGTCGTTGCACCACACGAGTGCGCCGATCCGAAGCGTGTCGGTGGCCTCGGCGGCCGTGGCGAGGGCCACGACCGGAGCCAGCTGGTCGTCGAAGTGGTCGGGGATGGTCATCGTCGAGTAGCCGAGATCCTGGATCTTGCGGGCCAGCTCCACCCAGTCGGTTCGCGACGACGCGGACTTGCACTGCACACCAAAGCGGAACGGTCGGGTCATGGGAGCCAGTCTACGGAGGTTGCCCCACCCCATCCCAAAATCCGCCGGCCGGGTGCCACCCGGCGCCCACCGAACGGGTGGGCCGGGGCCTGTCCGTATCGCAGCGGATCATTAGAGTGAGACCATGGACCTGCTCGCGTGCCGATACCGGGGATACGAGGCGTCTCGTGGTGAGCCCAACATCGTGGTCGACGGCTCCCCGAACGATGGAACCGTGCTCACCCTGACGCATTGGCCCGGCTTCCCGGTCGAGCGGTCGCTGTGGGCTGATTTGTCGGCCCAGATCGTCTTCGGCTACCTCGATCATCTGATCGACAGTGGTGGGCAGCCGGCTGCAAGGGTCGTCACCAACAACCATTTCGATCAGGACGGCCTGGTCTGCATTCACACGCTGGTGCACCCGGAGCAGTCGTTGGCGAATCGGGAGTTGCTCATCGATCTGGCGGCGGCCGGTGACTTCGCCACCTACCGGGATCGGCGGGCGGCGCGAGCGTCGATGGTGTTCTCCCGACGGGCCGTCGGCGGCGAGAGCTGCACCTACGACCGGTTCACCGATCGCCTCTATGAGGAGTGCCTGCCGCTGGTTCTACCCGTTCTGCTCGACAGCCCCCGCTTCCGAGACGAATGGGCCGATGAAGACGAGGAGTTGACCCGCTGCGAAACGGCGCTCGCCCACGGTGTGGTGGCGGTTGACGTCGACACTGCGTTCGACCTGGCGGTGTTCACGGTGCCGGAGGACTTCGTCGCCAGGGGCGGACACCGGTTTGGTGGTCGGCATCTTGCCGGCTTGCACCCGATGGCGATCAACAACGCCGTCGAACAATTCCGGCTGTTGACGATTCACGGCCGCCGCTATCACTATGTCGACCGGTACGAAACCTGGGTGCAGTACCGATCGCGGCGTCCCCTGCCACGCATCGATCTTCGGCCTCTGGCCGAGGAACTGACCGCCGCCGAGACCGGCCCCGAGTTCTGGACGGCATCGGGACCCGGTTCGCTGACACCGGAGCTGACCCATGGCGGCGAGTCGAGCCTCGATGCCGATGTGGTGTTGTCGCTCGTCCGTCGTCACCTGGCATCGCAGCCCGCAGCGTGGGACCCGTACCCCACCGGTGGATAGCATCTCACGCCGTCCGACGAACAGCGGGTTGACGTGAGAGGCACCCCTAGGCTGGTCGGGTGAGCAACGACGACAAGGTGCTCGATTTCTTCAGCCCGGCCGCCGCGGAATGGTTCTCCACCACGTTCCCGCACCCGACGCCGCCTCAAACCAAGGGGTGGCCGGTCATCGCGGAGGGCGATCACACCTTGATCCTGGCGCCGACGGGATCAGGCAAGACGCTCACCGCTTTCTTCTGGGGTCTCGATCAGCTCACGACCAGGCCGAGGCCGGACGGCGTCAACCACCGCACCCGCATCCTCTACATCTCGCCGCTCCGGGCCCTGGCCGTTGACGTCGAGAAGAACCTGCGAGCCCCGTTGCAGGGCGTGCGACTGGCCGCTCGACGTCTGGGCGAGCCGTTCCACGAACCGACGGTGGCCCTGCGCACCGGCGATACGTCGGCCGAGGAGCGACGCAAGCTGGCGAAGGATCCGCCCGACCTGCTCATCACCACCCCCGAGTCGCTGTACCTGATGCTCACCTCCCGTGTCCGGGAGACCTTGGCCGGGGTCGAGACCGTGATCATCGACGAGATCCACGCGCTGGCCGCCACCAAGCGAGGCGCCCACCTGGCGTTGAGCCTCGAACGGCTGGAACGGATCACCGATCGCTCGCCGCAGCGGATCGGTCTGTCGGCCACCCAACGGCCGCTCGACGAGATCGCCCGCTTCCTCGGGGGCTATCACGACGGCCGGCCCCGCCCGGTCACCATCGTCGACTCCGGCATCACCAAGGAACTCGATGTCGAGGTCATCGTGCCGGTGGAAGACATGGGCCGCCTGGGCGAGGTGGTGGAGGAGGGGCCCGGAGGTCTACCGGTGTCGGCACCGGAAGCGGCGAGTTTGGCCAGGCGTTCGATCTGGCCGTCGATGCATCCCCGGCTCCTCGAGCTGGTGCAGGAGAATCAATCGACGATCGTTTTCGTGAATGCCCGCCGTCTCGCTGAGCGCCTCGCCACGCGGCTCAATGAATTGGCCCTGGATGGCGAGAATCGGGGCGCAGAGGCCGATGGCACGAGTGTCGAGCAACCGGGTCAGGAACTGGTTCTGGCCCACCACGGCTCGCTCAGCCGCGAGCGGCGGCTCGACATCGAGGATCGACTCAAGCGGGGGGTGCTGAAGGGTCTGGTGGCCACGTCGTCGCTGGAGCT
>JBFHME010000169.1:0-7376 GCA_041594435.1 Acidimicrobiales bacterium | reverse complement strand
CCGGCGGGTCGGGGGTCGATGCGGGGCAGGACGGCCAGCAGGAGGGTCACACCGATCAGCACCAGGGGAAAGACGAGGAAGGCCTCGAAGCGCGAGCCGTAGCGATCGGCCTCGCCGCTGACGCCGAAGTGGACGGGGACCCGCCGGCCCGGCTCGGTATTGGTCCACCCGTAGTACGCAATGGCGAGGGAGGTGAGTACACCAACCACCGACACGATGGTGGCGTTTCGATAGTTAAGCATCAGCGGTTCCTCCTTCGGTACCGTGGCCGTCGGAGAATCCGACGCCGAGTTGTTCCATGAGGGTCGCCATGGTCGACTCGAGTACCGAGAGGTTCACCCGGTAGGTGAGCGAGGTGCCGTCCCGCTCGGCGTGCACCAGCTCGGCTTCCTTCAGTACGGACAGTTGGGCCGACAGGTTCGGCATCTTGATCCGCAACTCGTCGCTCAGCTCCGATGGCGTCATGGGACGCCGCCGCAGGGCGGCCAGAACCTGCCTGCGACCCGGATGGGCAAGGGCCTTGAAGACGTCGGCCATGGCGTGATTCTAGGCTGATCCGCGGACTATTTCAATAATTTTCGAAATATCGAACTACCGAAGGTTTTCCTGGAGTATCCGCGCCTCATGCGCGGATACTCCAGGAAAACGTGTGGGTGGTGTACGGGTCAGCGCGCTCCGAAGCGGCGACGACTAGATTTGTTGCCATGGCGGTCGAGTCACCATCCCCAATCGAGCAACCCGTGGTCGGCCTCGTCATCGGCATCGAGGACGCCACACCGCTCGAGTTCTGGGTCGCCGTTGCACCAGGCCACACCCTTCAGCTCGACGACGTGGTGGCGCTCGAACGGGTGCTTCCCGACGGTCGGACCGTTCGGATCTACGGTGTGGTCAGCCAGCTCCGGGCCCGCCACGAGGGCGCCCACTTCCAGAGCGACGTGTTCCTCATCAGTGACGGCGTACTGCCGGCCGAGGTGAGTGAAGCAGCGCTCATTCAACCCACCCGGTTCGAACCGGAGATCCTCGTGCCGCCGCTGCCCCAGACCCCGGTACGGGTGGCGGTCGACATCGAACGCGACATCGCCCTGTCGTTCGACAGCGTGGCCGACGACCGTCGGCTGCCCGCCGGTCTGTCCCGCAACAACGAACCGGTCTTCCTCGACTTCGACTTCATCGACGGCACCAAGGGCGCGCACGTCAACATCTCGGGCATCTCGGGTGTGGCCACCAAGACGAGCTACGCCACCTTCCTGCTCTACTCGATGTTCTCCTCCGGTGCGCTGGGGGCGGAGGCGGCCAACACCAAGGCCCTCATCTTCAACGTCAAAGGCGAGGATCTGCTGTTCCTCGACCACCCGAACAGCGCGCTCGACGAGGAGCAGGCGGCCCGCTACAAACCGCTCGGCCTCCAGCCGGGGCCCTTTCGCGACGTCGGTATTCTCGCTCCTCCCCGCAAGGGCGATCCCAACGCCACGCCGGCCACCGGTTCCCGCCACACCGGTGTTTCGCCGTTCTACTGGACGATCGCCGACTTCTGCCGTCAGGAGCTCCTCCCGTTCCTGTTCGCCGACGCCGAGGACGAGCGGCAGCAGTACACGATCGTCGTGCAGGCCGTCACCGCCCAGCTGGCCAAGCTGACCGACGCCGGCGAGGGCGCCGTCTCCCTCGACGGCCGCCTGATCCGCACGTTCGGCCAGCTGGTGGAGGCGATCGAGGACAAACTCCTCCCCACCGATCCCGACGAAGGGGCGGATCCTCGCTGGACCGGTCGGGCGGTGGGGACCGGCACGATCAACGCGTTCGTCCGCCGGTTGGCCTCGGCCCGATCCCACGTCGAGCACCTGATACGGGCCGACATCGCCCACGCCGACCGCCACGCTCTCGATCTCGACGGTCATCAGGTCACCGTGGTCGACATCCACACGCTGCACGATCGAGCCAAACGGTTCGTGGTCGGCGTGGTGTTACGCCAGGCGTTTCGGGCCAAGGAGGCCTCCGGTTCGGCCCGGCCGCTTCAGCTCGTCGTCCTCGACGAGCTCAACAAGTACGCGCCCCGCGACTCATCCAGTCCGATCAAGGAGATCCTTCTCGACGTGGCCGAGCGCGGCCGGTCCCTCGGCATCATTCTCGTCGGGGCCCAGCAGACGGCCAGTGAGGTGGAGCGCCGAGTGGTGGCCAACAGCGCCATCCGGGTGGTCGGCCGTCTCGACCCCGCCGAAGCCCGCCGCGACGAGTACGGCTTCCTGCCCGCGGTCGCCCGACAGCGAGCCACCATTCTCAAGCCCGGCTCGATGTACGTGGCCCAGCCCCGGCTGCCGGTCCCGCTACTCGTCGAGTTCCCGTTCCCCTCATGGGCCACCCGTCCGGCCGAGGCCGGGCGTGCCAACCGATCCCGCCGCCCGCCCGGCGCACCACCGGAGGGCGTTCGGCCCGGCGAGACCCCGTTCTTTGCCGATGACGGCGGCGGCGACCACACCGGTTCCACCAACCCGACCGGGGCCGACGATCCCTTCGCCGGGCTGACCTAGTCTCCGGTGCCTCCATCATGAAGCTGCTTCACACATCCGACTGGCACGTCGGCAAGTCGATCCGCGGCCACAGCCGGGCCGACGAACACCGGACGGTGCTGGCCGAGATGACCACTGCAGCGGCCGAGGACGCGGTCGACCTGATCGTCGTCGCCGGCGACCTCTATGAGACGGCGGCGCCTTCGGCCGAGAGCGAAACCATCGTCAACCAGGCGCTCCTCGACCTGGCCGAGGTGGCCCCGGTGGTGGCCGTGGCCGGGAACCACGACAACCCCCGCCGGCTGGCCGCCATCGCGCCCCTGCTCAAACTCGGTCGTATCACGATGGCCACCACGCCGCGCAGCCCGGCGGATGGAGGAGTGGTCACGCTTTCCGCCGGCGGCGTCGAGATCGATGTTGCGCTGGTTCCGTTCGTGTCGCAGCGAGGCATCGTGCGAGCGGCGGATCTCATGGACAATGCGGCGTTCGAGAACGCTCAGAGCTACGCCGAGCGACTGCACCGTATCCTGGCCGCGCTGAGCGACGGCTTCCGGGCCGATCGGGTGAACCTGATCGTCGGCCATCTCTTCGTTCACGGCGGATCGACCGGCGGCGGAGAGCGGCAGGCCCACCTGGTCGACGAGTACGGCATCTCCGCCGTCGACTTTCCCACCACCGCGGCCTACGTGGCGCTCGGCCACTTGCACCGGCCCCAGCAGATCCCCGGTCCGACCGCCATCCACTACTGCGGTTCGCCGCTCCAACTGGACTTCGGCGAGACCGACCAGCTCAAGGGAGTCAACATCGTCGACCTGGAACCGGGGCTACCGGCCAAGGTGCGGGCCCGCACACTCAGCGCCGGCCGGCCGTTGCGCACGCTGCGAGGCACCCTGGCCGACGTGACCGCCCAGGTCGATTCTCTTGGCCCCGAGGAGCTGGGTCGGGGCTGGTACCGGGTTCGGCTCGACGAACCGTCGCGGGTCGGCCTGGCCGAGGAGGTGCGGGCCATGATCGGTCCGACGGTCGTCGACATTCGGGTCGAGCACGCCGAGATCCCGCGATCGAGACCGACCCGGACCGAGCGCACGCCTCGTGAGTTGTTCGCCGACTACCTGTCCGAACGGGGCGTCGAGGATCCGAAGGTCGAACAGCGCTTCGCCGAGCTGCACGACGAACTCATGGACCACTCGTGAGCGCACCGGCATGAGACCCGTCCGTCTCGAGGTCGAGGGCTTCGCCACCTTCCGGTCCCGCACCGTGCTCGACTTCGACGATCTCGACCTCGTGGCCTTCGTCGGACCGACCGGGGCCGGCAAATCCACGATCATCGACGCCATCACGTTTGCCCTCTACGGCTCGGTGTCGCGCTACGACGACATCAGGGCCGTGGCCCCGGTCATCCACCAGCTCGCCAACGAGGCCAAGGTGCGGTTCGACTTCGAGCTGGCCGGGCAGCGCTACACCGTGGTGAGGGTGGTGCGCCGGCGCGGGGGTAGAACCCGTACGGCCGACGCCACCACCGGTGTCCGGACCGGGCCCGGGGTCGGTGCCGATCGGGCGGCGTCGGGGGCCACCACCAAGGAGGCCCGTATCGAACTGCTCGCCGGACCCGAAGAACCGGTCGGCCCGTCCGGGAACCAGGTGTTGGCCGGCAGCGTCGGGGAACTCGATGACACGGTCCAGGATCTCCTCGGGCTCGACTTCCACCAGTTCACCCGCACCGTGGTGCTGCCACAGGGGGAGTTCGCCCGCTTTCTCACCGACAAGCCGTCGGACCGCCAGAAGCTCCTGACCAGGCTGCTCGATCTCGACATCTACACCAAGATGGCGAAGGCGGCCCGGGAATCGTCGAAGGTGGCGGCCCATCAAGCCGAGGCGCTGGAGGCCGAACTCGAGCGCCAGGATGCGATCGATGACGAACGCCTCGCCGAGCTGCGGATGGAGGTCACGACGCTGACCGGATTGCAGCAGGTCACAACCGCCGAGCTGGCCGAACTGGCCGGCATCGACGACGCGCTCGGTCCGCTTCGGGACCGGGTGCGGGAGGCCGACGCCGAGCGCGACGCCCTGGAAGCCGTCGAGGTGCCCGATGACCTGGGCCGGTCCGAAGCCGCCCTCGTCGAAGCCAACGAGGCCGTCGCCGCCGGCACCGCCGACCTGGTTTCGGCCCGCACCGCCCGCGACGACGTGCAGGCTGCGATCGCCGCGATCGGCGACCGCTCCCGACTGGTCGACGGGCTGGCCCGCTTCGAACGGCTCGCCGACGCTCGGGACGGCCTCACGAAGGCCCGGGGGCAACTCACCGCCCTGCGTGCCGAGTCGGATGGGGCCGAGGCGGCGGTCTCCACCGCCCGAATCGACGTGGAACAGGCTCGTGCCGCTCTCTCCGAGGCGCGTCGGGCCGCCGATGCCGCCGTGTGGACGGCCCGGCTGGTCGAGGGGGAGCCGTGCCCCGTTTGTCATCAGACGGTCGACGAGGTGCCCGAACACCCTCATGGCGGCGACGAGGGCGACGCCGAACGGGCCGTCGCCGAGGCCGAACGGCAACTGGCCGCCGCGACCACCGCTTTGTCGAAGCTGTCCGGAACCATGCAGGCCACGGAGTCCCGGGTCGCCGAGTTGGAAGCGTCGATTGCCGAACTGGAAGCGGCGGTCGGGGGCGACGATCAGGCTGTTCTGCTCGAACAGCGCGCCGAACTGGCTCGGCTCGACGAGCAGGTGTCGGCTGCGCTGGCGGCGGTCGGCGACGCCGAGGCGAATCTCGAGAAACTGGCCGAGCGGCGCCGGCGCCTGGCTGCCGTCGTCGACGGTTGGTCCGAACGGTTCGCCGGCCAGCGAGACGCGGTGTCGCACCTCAAACCGCCGCCACCCGGCCGGGAATCACTTCGAGCCGACTGGATCGCCCTGGCCGACTGGGCCGCCGAACGGCGGTCCCAACTGGCCGCAGAGCGTGAGGATCTGGCGACCCGGGGCAAGGACCTGGCCCGTCGGCGATCCGAACTGCTGCAGCGACTGACCGACGCGGTTGCGCCCCACGGCATCGACCCCGACCCCGTAGGGCTCGCGTCGGCTGTTGCCGTCGCCCGATCGCAGGCCGAGGGAAGGGTGGCGGCGGCGGAGGAGCGGCGGGCCGAGCAAGCCCGGCTTCGCGCCAGAGTCGACGAACTCATAGCCGACCGGGAGCTCAACAAGGCGCTCGGCCGTCACCTTGGGGCCGGTGGATTCGAGGGCTGGTTGCTCAACGAGGCGCTCGACAACATCGTCGCCCGGGCCACCCGGTGGTTGCGGGATCTGTCCGGCGGCGCCTACTCGTTGGTGGCCTCCAATCGTGAATTCGCGGTGATCGATCACAACAACGCCGACGAGCGCCGCGATGTCCGCACGCTGTCCGGTGGTGAGACGTTCTTGACGTCGTTGTCGTTGGCGTTGGCCCTGGCCGACTCCATCGCCGAGCTGGCCCCGGTCGACGCACCCCGGTTGGAGTCGATGTTCCTCGACGAGGGTTTCGGTACGCTCGATGCAGCCACCCTCGACGTGGTGGCGGGAGCGATCGAAGACCTGGCCTCCAGCGGCCGGATGATCGGTATCGTCACGCACGTTCGGGATCTGGCCGAACGAATGCCTGCCCGATTCGAGGTGGCGAAGACCCCGACAGGTTCAACCGTCGAACTGATCGAGATCTGAATGCGGAGGCCACGCGTGGGGTCGATGGATCTCACCGATCTCGTTCCCGTCGGCGCGTTCTTCGTGCTGTTCGGGATCGTCGACCGGCTGACCGGCGCGCTGGCCGGTCTGACGGCCGACGACGTACAACGATGGTCGCTGGCGATCGCGGCCGTGCAACGGCGAGCCGTCTGGTGGATCGGGCTCCTCGCGGTCGCCGCTCTCGCCGCGACGTCGGCCGACATCAGGCGGCGGGCAACCGGCCGTTGGTCCGAACTCGAGCACGGTACGGCATTGCGCCTGCTGGCGGCCCCCATGATCCTGTTCCTCGCCTGGCAAGGATCGCTCCAACCGTTCAACGTGTATGCCGATCAGCTTCACCTGCTCGACCGCGGTCTCGTGGTGGCCCTGGCCGCGGCGTCCTTGTGGCGGCCGGTCCTGCTGGTCCCGTTCGCTCTCCAGTTCCGGCTGGTGTCGACCCACACGGAGTTCCCGCTCCACACCACGGCGTGGCACAACATCAGCGAGCTCCCGGTGATCGTGCTCCTGCTCATCGCCGCCGGTCATCTGCTGTTCGTGCTCACCGGCCGCCGAGCGACCTCGGTTGTCGTCCTCGGGATCGGGGCCGCCCTGGCCTCGCATTTCTTCGTTCCCGGGAAGGGCAAGCTGCTGATGGGGTGGCTGACCGCTAACGACGTCGCCAACCTGCCGCTTGCCGCCTACACAACCGGGTGGCTGGGTCACACCGATGGATCGATGGCGGCCGATGTGGCCTCGGTCTTCGACCGGTTCGGGCCGTTCGTCAAGGTCGCCACCCTGGTGCTGGAACTGGGTGCCGTGTTGGCGGTGGCTCGTCGGCAATTGCTGCAGCCCTGGCTGGTGGGCGCCATCGCCTTCCACGTGGTCACGTTCCTCACCACGGGCTTCTTCTTCGTCGGTTGGATCCTGGCGGAGGTCGGCCTGCTGATCATTCTCAGCCGCCGCGATCTTCGGGCCTGGGTCGACGAGAACGCCACCTGGCCCAGGGCGGCGGTCGCCGTCGTCGCCGTGCTCGCCGCACCGGTCGTATTCCATCCGCCTGGCCTGGCCTGGCTCGACGCTCCGGTGTCCTACGGATATCGCCTGGAGGCCGTCGGCGAGAGCGGTACCGCCTACGAGTTGCCGGCGTCGACGTTTGCTCCGCTCGATCACGAGATCCTGTTCAAACGT
>JBFHME010000168.1:0-7625 GCA_041594435.1 Acidimicrobiales bacterium | reverse complement strand
TCCCCCGACGACCGCTACGTCCGGGTGGCGGTGGGCCGCGACTACCGGGAGGCTGCCCCGTTGGTGGGAACACGCTACGGCTCGGGCGGTGAGAGCCTCGAGGTTCGACTCGAGGTCACCGCTCAGGTTGCTCAGCAACAACAGCAGTAGCCGCCGGCGGCGGACGGTTGCCCTGGTTCAGGAGTCGACGGGTTCGAGCCGGCCCATGTCGACGTCGTACACATAGCCCCTGATGGCGTCGACGTGGATCAGATTGGGATCGGTCCGAAGAGCGGCAACCGACGCCCGAACGCTGTCGCGAACGTCGGCGAAGGCGCCAACCGGCCAACTCGGCCTCGATCCGGCGGCTTCTTCCAGCTCGGCCAGGAAGCTCTCCGCGTCGAGGTTCTCGAGACCACACTTGGAGTGCTGGATGACCGCGATCTCGGTGGTGCCGAGCTTGCGCTGGGAAAGGCTCAGCGAGCGGACGGCGTCGTCGGTCAACACGCCCCCGGCATTGCGGAGGACGTGCGCCTCCCCGATCTGCAGGCCAAGTGCACGGTAGATGTCGAGCCGGGCATCCATGCAGGTCAGCACGGCGACGTGGCGGGATGGAGGAGCACCCAGGCCATGACCGGCGAAGGTCTCCTGGTGGGCCTCGTTGGCGGCCAGAAACTGCTCGTGGCTCGAACTCATGGCCACTCACACTATCGGTCAACGGTGTCGATCGGTCGATGGCGTCTATCGGTCCACGGTGTCGATCGGTCAATGGCGTCTATCGGTCCACGGTGTCGATCGCCGTGTCGGCATCGGGCGACGCGACAACGGCGGCGATCTCGGCGGCGATCGCCCGTGGCGACCGGCCGTCGGTGACGACCTGGGTGAATTGCCGGTAGCCGCTCCGGCGCTCGGCCAGCAGTTCCAGAATGCGAGCCCGAGGATCGGCACCCGCCAACAGCGGTCGCTCGACATGAGCGGCGTCCGCGGTGACCCGCCGGTGGATCTCCTCGACGTCGGCGACCAGGCAGAAGACACGGCCCCGACGTTCGAGTGAAACCACGTTGTCGGGATCCAGCATCATCCGACCGCCGGTTGCGATCACCAGTCTCGACCGGTCGGCCAGCTCGGCGGCCAGATCGCGTTCGATGGCCCGAAAAGCGTCCTCCCCCCGCTCCCGGAAGATCTCGGCTATCGGGCCGTGTCGCTGCTCGATCACGGCGTCGGTGTCGACGAAATCGAAGCCCAGCTCAGCGGCCAGAATCCGTCCGACCGTGGTCTTGCCGGTTCCCATGAACCCGGTGAGCACGATGTTGGATGAAGGCGCCACGGCGTCAGTGTAGGTTGGGTCGACGGGCAAGTCGGTGCCGTTCGGGTCAGGGCGCGTAGGCTCTGCCCAGGAGATGGCGGGCGATGACGAGGCTGGAGATCTGGGCGGTTCCGTCTCCGATCTCCAGGCCGATGACGTCCCGGAGTCGCTGCCCCAGAGGGCTATCGGTCGAGTAGCCCGTGTGGCCGAACGTCAGCAGGCACTGGTGGATGACCTCCACGCTCAGCCGTGGCGCCCACAGTTTGGCCATGGCCGCGACGTCACCGTGGGGGCGACCCTGGTCCTTCAGCCAGAGCGCCTCGTAGCAGACGTGGCGGGCGCCGCGAATGTGGGTGGCGGCTTCGGCCAGCGGAAACGACACGGCTTGAAACTTGCCGATCGGCTGTCCGAAGGCCTCCCGGTCCTTCGTCCACTGCAGCGTTTCGTCGAGGGACTGCTGGGCCGCCCCGAGACAGCCGAGGCCGATGATGGCTCGGGAGTAGTCGAATCCTTCCATGACCGAGACGAAGCCGTCACCCTCGTTGCCGACCATCGCCGAACCCGGCACCCGTAAACCGTCGAAGTGGATCGAGGCCCGGCCTATCGAGCGGCCGCCCAGGTCGTCGAAGCCCGATCGGCTGACCTTCGCTTGGTCGAGGGGCACGTAGAAGGCGCTGACGCCCCGAGCACCCGGGCCGCCGGTTCGGGCCATCAGCAAACCGGTCGGAGCGACGGTGCCGAACGTGATCGAGGTCTTCTCCCCGGTGATGATCCAATCGTCGCCGTCTCGTTCGGCTCGACACTCCATCGACGCCGCGTCCGACCCGTGATCCGGTTCGGTGAGTAACAGCGCCGGGATGACCTCCCCGGCGGCGATCGGCGGTAGCCACTCGGCCTGCCGGTCGCGGTTGGCGTGGCGCACGATGATGTCGGCCACCAGACAGGTGTTGATGATCACGTAGGTGGCATTGAAGTCGGCTCGGCCCACCTCCTCGGCCGCCAATCCGGCCACCACCGCTGATGCCTCCTGGCCGCCGAACTCGGCGGGAATACGTAAGCCCGTCAGGCCGACCGACGCCATGTCGGACAGCAGGGTCGGTCGCATGACGGCGGCCCGGTCGTCGGGCTGGTAGTGCGGGGCCAGCACGTCGGTGCAGAAGCGCCGCAGTTCGGTCTTGAAGGCCTGTTCGGTTTCGTCGAAGGCGTAGAACATCGGGTGGGGTGATCCCTTCCGGTCGTCCGGCTAGTGATGCTGGACGTACTTGTCGAACTCGGGTGGGCGTTTCTCGGCGAAGGCGTTGGCCCCCTCCATTCCCTCCGGCGATGGGGCGAACAGGTCGAGCGCCGACATGGCCATGTGGGTGAGACCGATCTGGTGGTCGGTATCGGCGTTGAACGAGTGCTTGAGCACCTTGATCGCCGTCGGGCTGAGCACCTTCAGCTCCTCGGCCCACCGTTTGGCCTCCGGCATCAGCTCGTCGAGGGGGACCACCTTGTTGACCAGTCCCATGTCGAGCGCCTCGGTGGCCGAGTACTGGCGACACCAGAACCAGATCTCGCGGGCCTTCTTCTCGCCGACGACGCGGGACAGGAAGGCCGAGCCGAAGCCGGCATCGAACGAACCGACCCGGGGTCCGGCCTGACCGAAGCGGGCCGACTCCGCGGCGATCGACACGTCGCAGATCACATGGAGCACGTGGCCGCCGCCCACGGCCACACCGTTGACCGCGGCGATCACCGGCTTCGGGATGTCACGGATCAGCTTCTGCAGAGCCAGGATCTCGAACATGCCGCTTTCCGTCGGGCCGTAATCGCCGGTCTCAGCCCGTTGCTTGACATCGCCACCGGAGCAGAACGCCCGGTCACCGGCTCCGGTGAGGATGACCGAGCGCACGTCGTGATCGGCCCAGGCGGAGCGGAACGCCGCAATCATCTCCTCGACGGTGCGACCCCGGAACGCGTTGTAGCGTTCGGGCCGGTTGATGGTGATGATGGCGGCGGCCGACTCGTCGACCTCGTAGGTGATGTCGGTGAACTCGGACATCGGGATCCCCTTCTCGTGGCTGCGTTGAGGTTCCGGCGGCGTCGGGAACGCCCAAACGTTACCTGATCGGCGGTGTCGGCATCGAAGCCTGTCCCGGTTCCATGACGAGGCGGTGTTCGAGCGAGTACCACGGTTGGAGGTCGGGGTGATCGGGGTGGGGGCCGTCGTGTCGGTTGATTCGTCCGAGCACGGCCGCGGTGACGCCGAACTGCACGTCGGTGTCCAGGTGTGGATCGTCTCGGTCGTAGATCTGGGTTATCAGTGTCTTGAACCCCGGTTTGTGGGCCAGGGCATGGATGTGGGCCGGGCGGTACGGGTGACGGTTCTGGGCGGCCAGGAGGCGTCCGACCACCCCGTCGGTCGGAATCGGGTACCCGGCCGGCCGAACGGTACGGAACCAGATCCGACCGTCTTGGTCGGAGACGAAGCGACCTCGTAGGTTGTGGTCGGCCTGATCGGGATCCTGGTTCTCGTAGCGACCGGTGGGGGAGGAGTGCCAGATGTCGACCACCGCGCCGACCACCGGTGCCCCGCTGGTATCGACGAGGTCGAAGGTGACGAACAACGGTTCGCCCGGTGTTTCCGAGCGAATGATCGAGTCGCCGTTGTCAGCGGGAGGTTGGCCGGACCGCCAGAACGGACCGAGCAGGTTCTGGGTGGTCTCGGTGGTGCCACCGTCGCCGTTGTTGATGAGGCAGACGAGGCTCGACACGCCGAGCGATCCCGCCATGAGCACGGCCTCGTTGTGGGTGTCGGTTGTCGCCTGCCCGATCTGGTTGATGATGGTCGTCGCCGCTCGGAACTCGTCCTCGGTGAGTTCGACGTCGCGCACGAAGCCGTGGAGATGCTCGATCAGACCGACCATGATCGTGCGGAGGCGGGGGTCGGATGTCCGCTCCATCACCGCGAGAACGGCCCGGGTGACGTCGTCGGGAGTTCGGATCATGGTCGCCATCACCTCTCGTGACCGGTGTCTAGTGTCCTCGACCGCCCTGGTCGTGGTCGTGGTCGTGGTCGTGGCCGTGGTCGTCGACGACGATCATGTCCTGCTGGTGGTCGTGGTCGGCATGATCGCCCAGCAGGCGGTCACCGAAGGTGGCCCGCAGGTTGTCGGGCTGGAGGACGTCGTCGGGTGGTCCCTGGGCCACGATCCGCCCGGCTATCAGCACGACCCGGTCGCAGTGCCGGGCCTCGTCGAGATGGTGGGTGGTGATCATCACCGCCGTTCCCCGCTCGGCCTGGTTCTCGATCAGATCGAGGATGACCTGCTGGCTCGGCAGATCGAGTCCGGTTATCGGTTCGTCGAGGACCAGCACGTTTGGGGTCATGGCCAGGGCCTGGGCGATCCGAACCCGTTGCCGTTGCCCGCCCGACAGCTCGCCGTAGGCCCGATCGCGTAGATCGTCGACGCCGAGACGGGCGGCGGCCTCGGCCATGATCGCCTTGTCGGCGGCGGTGAACCGGCCGAGGAGACCTCGTTCACCGTAGCGGCCCATGCGGATGACGTCGTCGACGGTCAGCGGGAGCCACTCCGGATGGCCGGAGTGCTGGGAGACGTAGCCGAACGTGGCCTCCGGCGGCCGTGACACGGTTCCCGACGTCGGCTCGATCAAACCGGCCACCAGTCGGAGCATGGTCGTCTTTCCCGAGCCGTTGGGTCCGACGACGGCCACGGAGTCACCTGCCTCCAGGCGGAGGTCGGCGTTCTCGACGGCCACCCGCTTGCCGAAGGTCACGCCCGCTCCGGTGAGTTCGATGGGTGACGGCAACGACCGGTCGACGGTGGCCGTGGTGGCCCGCTTCATCGTCCCCCGCCGATGTCCATCAGGGCGCCGGTCACATAGGATGCCTCTTGCGACAGCAGCCAGGTGATCAGGTTGGCCACTTCGGCGGCGGTCCCACCTCGTCGCATCGGAATGTTCCGCGCCAACGCCTCGACCCGGTCGGGCTGGCCGGCGGCGACGTGGATGTCGGTGTCGATGAGGCCGGGGCGCACCGCGTTGACCCGGATTCCCTGGTCTGCCACCTCGGCGGCGAGGCCGACGGTCATCGAATCCATCGCCCCCTTCGAGGCCGCGTAGTCGATGAACTCGTTGGGACTTCCGAAGGAGGCCGCACGGGATGAGACGTTGACGATGGCTCCGCCGGAGCCGCCGGTGGCGGTCGACATCCGGCGAACGGCCTCCCGCGCACACAGGAACGCACCGGTGATGTTGACGGCCCAGACGCGCTCCAGCCGATCGGCGTCGAGGTCGACAAAGGAGCCGATCGGAAACACGATCCCGGCATTGTTCACCAGGCCGGCGAGCCGACCGACCTCGTCTGCTGCAGCGAAGAGCCTGACGACGTCGGCCTCGGAGCTGATGTCGGCTCGAACGACGGTGGCATCCACCAGGTCGCCGAGGCCGGTCACCTCAGCGGCCACCAACTGGGCGGCGGCGCCGTCGTTGGCGTAGTTCACGATCACGTGAACGGGAGTGCCGACGGCAATGGCGTCGGCGGCAAGACGTCGCACCGTGGCCGCCCCGATTCCCCGACCGCCACCGGTGACGACGATCACGTTCTCTGCCACTCGGTCCATGGAGGTCACGACGCCCACGGTAGCGACTAGTTTGAATCCCATGACCCTCCCGTACCGGACCGTCGACGTGTTCACCGATCGGCCGTACCACGGCAACCCGCTGGCCGTCGTGGTCGGCGGTGACGGCTTGTCGACCGAGCGGATGCAGCGATTCGCCAACTGGACCAACCTGTCGGAGACCACGTTTCTTCTCGCCCCGACCGATCCGGCCGCCGACTACAGGGTGCGGATCTTCACCCCGTCGGTCGAGTTGCCGTTCGCCGGGCACCCGACACTTGGCTCCTGTCGGGTCTGGCTCGACGCCGGTGGCTCGCCCAAGGACCCGCATCGAATCGTGCAGGAGTGTGGAGCCGGTTTGGTCCCGATCGTCGTCGAAGGCGGCTCCGAGCGCTCGGGAAGCCTGGCTTTTCAGGCTCCCCCGATGATCCGCTCCGGTCCCTTGTCAGCCGAGGAGACCACCCGCTTCGCCACCCGGCTCGGCATCGACCCGGCCATCGTCGTCGACGGTGCCTGGGTCGACAACGGTCCCGGCTGGGCCGCACTGCTTCTGCCCGACGCCGAGGCCGTTCTGGCCATCGAACTCTCGGCGGTCGACGGCGCGATCGGAGTCGTCGGTCCCTATCTCGGTGTCGTCGGTCCCCATCGGGCGGGCCATGATGCGTCGCCGGCGTTCGAGGTTCGGGCCTTCTTCTCGGTCAACGGTTCACCGGCCGAGGACCCGGTGACCGGCAGCCTCAACGCCTCGGTGGCCCAATGGCTGGTGGCCTCGGGCCGAGCCCGTCCGCCCTACGAGGTGGCGCAGGGGCGGGTGCTCGGCCGGGACGGGCGGGTGATGATCACCGCCGACGATGATGGTGGGATTTGGGTCGGCGGGCAGGTCGTCACCTGCGTCACCGGGACCGTCGAGCTGTAGGCGACGGCTCCGAAACTCAGTTCGCCGTCAGCTCCCGGTATTTGAGATACGAGTACACGGTCAACCCGGCGATGGCGATCAGGGGCAGCGCAACCGCGGTGCCGGTGGCCCAGGGCAGGGGCAGGGCGATGGCGGCGATGATGCCGACGATGCCGACGGCCACCATGATCGGTCCACCGATCGTGTGGGTGGCCTCCCAAACCTCTTCGTTCGACAAGGTCCACGGCGTCCGGAAACCGAAGAACCAGTTACTCCCCGTCTTCGGCATGTAGTTGCCCAGCACGACGAGGAGGAGGCCGATTCCGATCAGCAGGACCCGTGGTTCGATGGCGGCGCCATCACCGGCGGTCGCTTCGGCCACCGCCGTCCGGGTGATCAGCGCCGAGATCGCCACCAGGAACACGACGACCGCCATCCACGTTGCGCTGTAGGCCCGCACCGACTTCCGCATCCCGGCGGGTCGGGGGTCGATGCGGGGCAGGACGGCCAGCAGGAGGGTCACACCGATCAGCACCAGGGGAAAGACGAGGAAGGCCTCGAAGCGCGAGCCGTGGCGATCGGCCTCGCCGCTGACGCCGAAGTGGACGGGGACCCGCTGGCCCGGCTCGGTATTGGTCCACCCGTAGTACGCAATGGCGAGGGAGGTGAGTACACCAACCACCGACACGATGGTGGCGTTTCGGTAGTTAAGCATCAGCGGTTCCTCCTTCGGTACCGTGGCCGTCGGAGAATCCGACGCCGAGTTGTTCCATGAGGGTCGCCATGGTCGACTCGAGTACCGAGAGGTTCACCCGGTAGGTGA
>JBFHME010000167.1:0-7637 GCA_041594435.1 Acidimicrobiales bacterium | reverse complement strand
CACCTACCAGTCCATCGGCCTCGTCCCAACCGAAGGTCGGCTCAACGCCGGCCTCTACACCAACGGAGCGCTCGAGCAGCCGGTACTCGCCGCGGCCGACCTGCTCATCATGATCGGCGTCGACACCGTCGAACCCATCCCCACCGAGTGGCGTCAAACCGCACCGACGATCACCATCTCGGCCGCCGAGCCGATCGACGCTTTCGTGCCGGCCGACGTTGCCCTCATCGGTGACCCGGCCACCATGGCCCACCAGCTGGTGTCGATCGCCCGCCATCGGGGGTGGAGCCACCTCTGGTCCGACGAGGCGGCGGCCGTCATGCGGACCGACGCCCGACGAGCGCTTCGCCCACCGTCGCGCCCGCTGGGGGCAGCAGCCGCCGGTGGTGTCGACCGGGAACCGCTCAGCCCCGTGACCCTCGTCGACACCCTGCTCGACTGGCTGGCCGGGGCCGACCAAGCACCCGTCACCACCGTAGACGCCGGCGCCCACTTCCTGGCCGTCATGCCCCGCTGGCCGGTGGCCAAGCCGTTCGATCTCCTCATCAGCAACGGCCTGGCCACCATGGGCTTCGCGCTGCCGGCCGCCATCGGCGCCGCCCTGGCCAACCCGGACCGGCCGGTGCTGGCGCTGTGCGGCGACGGCGGGCTGTCGATGACGATGACCGAACTCGAGACCATCGCCCGGCTCGATCTGCCCATCACCGTCGTCGTGTTCAACGATTCCGCGCTGAGCCTCATAGCGGTCAAACAGCAACCCGGCCACGGTGGTGATGCCGCAATTCGATACCGCCCCACCGATTTCGCTACCATCGGGCGTGCGAGCGGCCTCGAAGGGTTCGTTGCCGACCATGCCGATGACGTCAGGCGTCTGATGTCGGAACCGTGGATCAAGCCCCGTTTGATCGACGCCCGGATCGACCCGACCGACTACCGGCACTTGATCTCGGCCACGCGAGGCTGAGCCCGTTCGTAGACAGCCGACCTGAAGGGGGTCCCCAACCATGGTGCAAGTAGCCAGATTTCTCGACGTCGCCGAAGGACTGCAGCCGAATCAGTTCACCGTCGGCTCGAAGGAGCAGATCAACTCGATCAGCGACCTCGACGAGACCTACAAGCAACTGATGGACAAACCGTTCGCCTGCGTGATGGCGGTCATAGGCGGCGACGGTCGCCCAAACCTCACGCCCATGTGGTTCGACTACGAGGGTGACAAGGTGCTGGTGAACGTGGCCAGCCACCGACGAAAGACCCAGTGGATTCGTGACAACCCGCAGATCAGCATCCTGATCATGAACCCGGAGAACATGTACCACTGGATGAGCCTCAAGGTCACCGTGGATCGGGAGATCAGCGAGGACGACCCCGAGGAGGGCGCACGGGTCACCGAGCAGCTGAACAAGATTTGGCGCAAGTACATCCCCGACGGGGGCGACGAGTACGGTCTGCGGGATCCGGCCATGGACGAGCGGCGGGTGCTGTTCGAGTGCCGAGTCGACAAGATCGCCACCTTTGGCCAGCCCTGAGCCCGAGCCGCTGAAGGTCGCCGTCGTCGGCGGGTCGATCGGTGGGCTGAGCGCGGCCTGCCTGCTGGCCGACTCCGGCCACGATGTCACCGTCTACGAACGATCCAGCACCGAGCTGGAGCAGCGGGGTGCCGGCATCGGCTTCCTCGAAGCCACCTACCGGTACCTGGTGGAGCGGGCTGCGCTGGCGCTCGAGGAGATCAGCATCGCCACCGACCGCATCCGCTATCTGGGCCGTGACGGTTCGGTGATCCACGACGCCGAGCACCGGTACCTGTTCTCGTCGTGGAACACGGTGTACCGGCGGCTGCTCGACCACTGGACGCTGGCGTTGGCCGAGGCCGGCGGGGGCGTCGACCGGTACCGGCTCGGCCACGAGATGGTCGGCTTCGACCAGGGCCCCGACTCGGTCGATGTTCACTTCGCTGATCGGGAGTCGGTCAGCGCCGACCTGCTGGTGTGCGCCGACGGGGTCGGATCGACGGCCCGATCGATGCTCCTGCCCGACGCGCAGGCCTCCTACGCCGGGTATGTGGCGTGGCGGGGCATGGTGCAGGAGTCTGCGCTGCCCGCCGATGTCGTCGAAGCGTTGTCCGACGCCATCACGTACTACGTCTACACCAACAGCCACATCCTCGTCTATCCGATCCCCGGCCTCGACGGTTCGGTGGCCGCGGGTGACCAGCTGATCAACTTCGTCTGGTACCGCAACTACGCCGCGGGTCCGGAACTCGACGAACTGCTCATCGACTGCAACGGGATGCGGCGCGAGCTGTCGATCCCCCCGGGCGCGGCCGCCGACCATCACGTGTCCGAGCTCCGGGCTCACGCCGCGGCCCGGCTGCCGGCCCTGTTCAACGAGGTGGTGGCCCGCACCGCCGAGCCGTTCCTCCAGGTGGTCTACGACATCGAGGTCGACCGGATGGCCTTCGGTCGCGTCTGCCTCCTCGGCGACGCGGCCTTCGCCGTCCGTCCCCACGCCGCCGCCGGTTCGGCCAAGGCGGCCGACGACGCCTGGGCGCTCGACCGGGTCCTGCGCCGGGTCCGGGCCGAGGGCGGCTCGGTGACCGATGCGCTCACAGTCTGGGAGGTCGATCAGCTGGCACTAGGCCGCAGTCTGCTGGCCCGCACCCGCGAGGTCGGCAGCCGGTCCCAGGTCACCAACACCTGGCGACCCGGCGACCCCGACCTGATCTTCGGTCTTCACGCCCCGGGCCACTAGTACCCAATCATTCTGTGCGTTGCCGGCCCGGATTTCCGGGCGCTCGCCGCACTGGTCGGGCAGTACCCAATCATTCTGTGCGCTGCCGGCCCGGATTTCCGGGCGCTCGCCGCACAGAACCTAGGGGTTTGGCTGTGCGTGACTCGCTGTCGGGATCGGTGGTACGGTCCCACGATGAACCCACGACGGGAACTGGCCGATCGGATGGCGGAGGCCGCGGTCGCCCTGGTCGACGGGCTGGACGATCGACAACGGGCCGCTGCCACCTGGCCCTTCCCCGCCACCGACGAGCGCGAGCGGTGGTTCTACACCCCGACCGACCACGGGGGGCTGCCGCTGGCGGCGATGACGTCGGCCCAACACCGGCTCACCCACCGACTGCTGGCCACCGGCCTGTCAACCGCTGGCTACGTCACGGCGGCCACGATCATGGGCCTGGAGAACGTCCTCGACTTCACCGAGGGGTGGACGTCCTCCTTCGACCGGGAACGAGGGCGCGACCCGCTGCTCTACTGGATCGCCATCTTCGGTGAGCCGGGGGCCGACGCCTGGGGTTGGCGTCTCGGCGGCCATCACCTCTCCGTCAGCCATACCGTCGTCGGCGGTGAGGTGGTGGCGTCGACCCCGCTGTTCTTCGGCGCCGATCCGGCGTCGGCGCCGCTGCTCGGACCTCATCCGCTGCGCCCGCTGGCCGGGGTGGAGGACGTCGGCCGGGAGCTGGTGCGATCGCTGCCCGCCGACCAGTTGGACACGGCGTTGGTGTCGGCGGTCGCCCCCACCGACATCATCGGTGGCAACCGCCCCGTGCTGCGTGACGGCGACCGGATGCTCGGCCTGCCCGAGATCTGGCGGGGCCGCTTCGAAGCCGAACTCGACGAGCGGATGCAACAGATGCAGCGAACGGCCGAGGCGGACCTGGGCCTGACCGCCGACCACCTCGATGCCCTCCGGTTCACGTCCCGGCCCAAGGGGGTGTCGGCGGCCGAGCTGTCGGCCGACAACCGGAGCACCCTGCGGGCACTCCTCGATCTCTACCTCGATCGCCTTCCCGACGGCGTGGCCGACGAGGAGAAGGCCAAGTTCGACGGCGACGCGATCGGGTCGCTGTCGTTTCTGTGGGCCGGTTCCGTCGAACGGGGTGAACCGCATTACTACCGCATTCAGGGCGACGATCTGCTGGTGGAGTACGACAACACCCAGCGGGGCGTCAACCATGTCCACGCCGTTTGGCGGGATCTGCGACGGGACTTCGGCCGTGACGCCCTGCGGGATCCGCTTGCCGACCACTACGCCGACGGCCACCACAGCCGCTGACGGACGACAACCGGCACGACCTCTGGACGGCGACACCGTCGGCTCACCCGAGGCAATGGATCCACGCCGACCGGTCATTGCCCGAGACGCGTGCCGGGATTAGATTCAGTGCATGGAAGTCTGGCGGCGAGTGCTGGGAATCGACCGCCGCGCCGGCTGGGCGCCCGTGGTGACCATTCCGGTTGGCGTCCTTGGCGTGGTGGTCAACAGTGTGCGTGACGACGGCGATCTCCGCGTCGGAATCCTGCCCTGGACGCTGATGATCACCGTGGTGGGTCTCGCCGTCTGCTGCCTGGGTGTGCTGAACGCTCACCGTCCCACGCCCAATCGATGGACCACGATCGGCGCCTGGTGGACCGCAGCGGCGTTGCTGGGCATCGGAGGATTCTTTGCCGCCATCGGCATCGGCGGCATCCTGGGCATCGATGAAGACGAAGCCGGAGCAGCCGCCATCATTCCGGTCCTGTTCATGGCGTTCGGCATGGTCTCGATGGCGCCCGCCCTGGCGACGCTCGGTGTCGGGGTGGTCAAAGCCCGGCGACTCGCGTGGTGGGGGCGTCTCGCGGTCTGGACGGCGATCCCGGTTCTGCCCCTGCTCCTCATCTACGGTGGCCTGGTGGAAGGCACGGCCGAAACCGTCGGGTCGATCCTCCTGATCACGGCCTACGGGATCTCCTGGATTACCCTCGGCCTTGCCCTTGCTCGTCTCAGCGACGACGTTGTCGGCCAGGCTCGAGTCGCAGCGCCCTCGTAACGTCACCGGCGCAACCCGGAATCGATCGCACCCCAAGGAGCGTTGTTCGACCATGTCCGATCAGCCGCAGTCCCCAGCCGGCACCGACCAGACCGAAACCATCGAGGACCTTCGCAGGTCGTTCTGGTACGGCTCCCGCTCCAACCTGAGTTTCAAATACCTGAAGGACCTCTCCGACGCCGAGTTCGGCGACTTCCTGAACGAGCTGCTGACCGAGGTCAGCTCGATGATCGACTCCGGTGATCCGACGGGGGTGATCGACGCCGCCTACCGCTGGCAGATCCAGGCGTACGCCGGCCACCTCGGTGACCCGAACGACTTCCCTCACCGTTTCGACGACGTGCCGATCACCCCGCTGCCCAAACCGCTGGCCGAGTGCCGGGTCACACTCCTCACATCCAGCGGGCACTTCGTCGACGGTGACGACCCCAAGCCGTTCGGCCTCGAATCGATGACCCAGGCCGAGGCCGAAGCCCGGATCGGTGACTTCCTGAAGGAGGCGCCGTCGCTGTCGTCGATCCCGGTCGACGTCGATCCGGCCCACCTGCGGGTTCGCCACGGCGGCTACCCGACCGACGCGGTCCGCTCCGACCACCAGGTCGGCTTGCCGATCGGTCACCTGGCCGACCTGGCCGCCGACGGCGTGATCGGGGCGCTGAACCCGACCGCGTACTCCTTCGTCGGAGCCGCTTCCCAGGTTCGGCTCAAACGACGGGTGGCGCCCGAGTGGGCCGATCGATTGTGCAACGACGGCATGACCGACGTCGTGTTCCTGGTACCGCTTTGACCGGTCTGCCACGTGTCCGTGGGACACGTTCAGCGAGCGATCGAGGAGGTGGGTATCCCGACGGTCAGCGTCTACGTGCGAGCCTTTGGCCACATCCCCGAACTCATGGGCCTTTCCCGAAGTCTGATCACCCGCCATCCGATGGGGCGCCCGCTCGGCGCACCGGGTGATGTCGAACGGCAGCGAGCCGTGGTCGAGGCGGCCCTGGCCCTCCTCGACTCGCCCGAGCAGACCATCGTCGAGTTCGACGAACCCTACCGAACGGAATCGAGACGCTGACCGGCCGTGGCCCTGACGGCGATCCGCCGGCGGTGTCGATTACGCTTCGGCTCATGCGAATCTGCAAGCGGGTGGCCTTGGTTGTGGCCGGTGTTGTCGCCGCGATCGGCCTGACCTCCTGCGGGTGGTTCCTCGTGGCCGACTCCGCACCGGAGGACCAGTGGGAGGAGGTGTTCGAGTTCACGATGCAGCCAGGCACGATGAACCCGGCGGAGGCCGAGGAGGCGATCCACAGTCAGGTCGGGCCGGGTCGGATCGTCGCCGGATCGGTCACTCATCGTGGATCGGTCAGAGCGCCCGGTGGCTCCGTCGACTTCTTCACCTATCGCGTGGTCGACCCCGAGTTGGGAGCCGAGCCGGTCTTCTGCACGTCGACGGTGGCGGAGTTCTCGATGAGCGCCGCATGCGGCGAGCAGCCACCTCCTCAGCCAACGCAGCCGATACAGCTCAACGGTGAATCCTGGGGTGGCGCCTGGCGGTCGGCCGACCTCCTCGTCCAAGGCGACGTCGCCCGGGTCGAGGCCACCGCGGTCGACGGGACCGTCTACACGGTCACGCCCGTCAACGGCTTCGGCTACATCGAATGGCCTGACGAGCGGGGCTCGCTCGAGCTTGTCGCCTACGACGCGACAGGAGCGGAACTCGGTCGGACCTTCGCAGGCTTCGACCGTTAGCACCTGACACCCCGACGTCCCCAAAACGCGGAACGGTAGGAGAGGAAGGTGGTAACAGGTCAGCCGCCGACGGCGATGGCGTCGAGCACGTTGAGGCGACCGGCCCGGCGGGCCGGGAGGAGCGCGGCCAGCAGACCGGCGAAACCGGCTATCGCCACCATGAACACCAGCCGCTCGACGGGAACCGTCACCACCGTGATGAAGGTGTCGGGCAGCGCCTGGACGGCACCCCAGCCGAACAGCAGGCCGGTGGCCACACCGAGCACCGCGCCGAACATGGCGATGGCGGCGGCCTCCCAACGGATCATGCCCCGGGTCTGGCCCCGGGTCATACCCACCGCTCGCAACAGTCCGATCTCCCGGGTCCGTTCCACGATCGACAGGGCCAGGGTGAGGCCGATGCCGAGCAGGGCGATCACGATGGCCAGGGCCAGCATGGCCGAGATGGTGTTGAGCAGCAGGTCGATCTCACCCTCTATCGACTCCCGGTATTGGGCCGAGCTCTGCACGTCGACCTGCGGGTACGAGTCGGTCACGGCGGCCATGGCGGTCTCGGCCTGATCGGCGGTGTAGCCGTCGGCCACCTGGGCCGCGATCCACGCCACGCCGGTCTGCTCGACGTGCTCGGACACACCGGCCACGCTGAGCCAGCCACCTTCGACGATGCTCTCGTCGGTGGTGGTGGCCACCAGCTCGAAGTCGGCCGAGCCACCCTGGGCGAACTCGATCAGCATGACGTCGCCGATCTCCATGCCGTATTCGGTGGCCTCATCGGCCGGGAGGACCAGGGCGTTGACGACGTCGGTTTCGAGCGAGCCCTCGTCGACACCGAGGTTCATGAGGGCGTTGACGTCGCTCAGATCCGACACGTTGTACCACAGGATTTCCGTCCCATCGTCGGACCCGCCGGAGGCGGCGTCGACGGGGACCGGCGGCGTGACCCGCACCCTGGTCTCGTTGACCGCCATCAACGCACCGACCTCGGGCATGGCCGCGACCTGATCGGTCACCTCGAGCGGGATCTCGAAGAAGTCCGGGTCGCTGATGAGGTAGTCGGCGCTGATCGCCGTGTCGAGGGTCT
>JBFHME010000166.1:0-7655 GCA_041594435.1 Acidimicrobiales bacterium | reverse complement strand
GAGCGGCGGGCGGCGGCCCTGTCGCTGGATCGCGAGCTTCTCCGTGACCTCCTCGGCGCCGAGGAGCTCCGGGAACTGCTCGATGCCGACGTGCTGGCCAAACTCGAGGCCGAGCTGCAACGCGTCGACGACGGCTGGAAGGCCACGACTGTCGATGGCGTCGAGGACCTGCTGCGCTGGCTCGGTCCGCTCACCATGACCGATCTCGATCTGCGGACCGAGGGTATCAATCCCGTCGACGCCGTCGACCGGCTTCGGGCCGAACGTCGCATCATCGACGTCGTGGTGACCGGTGAACCGATGGTCGCCGCACCGGACGACGCCTCCCGGCTCCGTGACGCTCTCGGCGTCGCCCTGCCCCCCGGTCTTCCCGCCGCGTTCACCGAGTCGATGGCCGACCCGGTTGGCGACCTCGTGTCCCGGTACGCCCGCACCAATGGCCCGTTTCTCATCACCGAGCTGGTCGACCGGGTGGGTCTCGACGTCGATCGGGCGACCGAGGCGCTGCTGGTTCTGGAGCGTGAGGGACGGGTGGTGCGGGGCGAGTTCCGGCCTGACGGTCACGAACGGGAATGGTGCCACGTCGAGGTCCTGCGCACCCTTCGACGGCGATCGCTGGCCGCCCTTCGTAAGGAGGTCGAGCCGGTGGAGCAGCACGTCCTGGCCCGCTTCCTGCCCGACTGGCAGCACGTTGGTTCCCGTCGCCGCGGCGTCGAGGCGCTGGCGGAAGTGGTGACCACGCTGCAAGGGGCGGCGCTGCCGGCGTCGGCTCTGGAGAACGACATCCTCCCGGCCCGCATGGGTGGCTACGAAGCAGCCGACCTCGACACGCTGCTGACCGCCGGTGAACTGGTGTGGGTCGGTGCCGGGGGTATCGGCGTCGGCGACGGCCGCCTCCGGCTCGTGTGGCGGGATCAGGTGCCGCTGCTCGTTCCCGACCCGGCCGCCGTCGATCCGGAAGACCGCCCCAACGACCCGATCCACCTTGCGTTGCGCGAAGGGCTGGCCCGGTCAGGTGCGTCGTTCTGGTCGGATCTCGTGGCGATGGCCCAGGCCGCCGAGTGCGACTACGACGACCAGACCGTGCTCAGCGGGCTGTGGGATCTGGTGTGGGCCGGTGAGGTGACGAACGACTCCTTCACCGCCCTCCGATCCCTGCTGGCCGGCGCCACGCCGTCGTCACCCGGTCGACGCAAGGCCAAGCGGGGTACCCGCCGCGGTCCCGGTCGTCCCAACCTCCGGGCATTGTCACGCCTCGGCCCCCCATCGGCAACCGGTCGCTGGTCGCTGGTGCAGCCACTGGTCACGCCACCGGGCGGAAACTCGGCCGGAGCACCGGTCACCCCAACCGAGCGGGCCACAACCCGGGCCCTGCAGCTGCTCGAACGCTATGGGGTGTTGACCCGGGAGATGGCACTGGCCGAGGGAGCCGACGGAGGCTTTGCCGGTGTCTACCCGATTCTCAAGGAATTGGAGGACCGCGGCCAGGTTCGCCGAGGCTACTTCGTGTCGGGTCTGGGCGCGGCGCAGTTCGCCCTACCGGGTGCCGTCGATCGGCTTCGGGATCATCGCACCACCGAACTCGGCGCGATCGGTCACGACGACGACCCCGGCGATCTGGTGGTGCTCGCCGCGGTCGATCCGGCTCAGCCATACGGGGCCGCCCTGCCGTGGCCCGAGACACCGGGCAGACCGGCGCGAGCGGTCGGCGCCTACGTGGTGCTCAGCGGGGGCCTCCCGATCGTGTATCTGGAACGGGGTGGCAAGAGTCTGGTCACGTTCCCGGCCCTCGACGGTCCGTCGGCGTTGGACGACCCCCGTTGGGTCGTGGCGCTCAAGGGTCTGGTCGACCAGCATCGACTTCCGTCGTTGATGATCGGCAAGGTCAACGGCGCTCCCGTACTGGAGGAGCCGCTGATCAGGGACATCCTGTTGGCCGGTGGGTTCTCCGATGGCTACCGGGGACCCGTCTATCGACGCTGACGTTCAGCCCCGATTCGCCCGGTAGTGGTTGATCAGGGCGTTGGTCGACGAATCGTGATCGAGCTCGTCCTCCGAGGTGAGTTCCGGTTCGATCGACGTGGCCAGCACCTTGCCCAACTCGACGCCGAACTGGTCGAACGAGTTGATACCCCAGATGGCACCCTGGGTGAAGACCTTGTGCTCGTACAGGGCGATCAGCCGACCGAGCGTCGCCGGGTCGAGCCGGTCGGCCATGATGGTTGTGGTCGGCCGGTTGCCGGTGAAACGACGTTGCGGATCCTCGTGATCCTGCCCGAAGGCGAGCGCCTCGGTCTGGGCGAAGAAGTTGGCCATCAGCAGGTCGTGGTGGTTGCCGATCGGGTCGGTCGCTTCGACGAAACCGATGAAGTCGGCCGGGATGAGCCGCGTTCCCTGGTGGATGAGCTGGTAGAAGGCGTGTTGCCCGTTGGTGCCGGGCTCACCCCAGACGATCGGTCCGGTGTCGACCTCGACCGGGCGACCATGCCGGTCGACCCCTTTTCCGTTGCTTTCCATGTCGAGCTGTTGGAGGTAGGCGGGGAAGCGTGACAGGTGATCGGAGTAGGGGAGGACCGCCATCGACTGGGCGTTGTGGAAATTGCTGTACCAGATGCCGATGAGTCCCATCAGCGCCGGGATGTTCCGGCCGAGCGGCGCGTCCTGGAAGTGGCGGTCCATCTCGTGCATTCCGTCGAGGAAGGAGCGGAAACCGCCTGGTCCGATGGCCAGCATCAGCGACAGGCCGACTGCGGAGTCGACCGAGTACCGGCCTCCCACCCAGTCCCAGAACCCGAACATGTTGGCGGTGTCGATCCCGAACTCGGCCACTCGCTCGGCGTTGGTCGAAACGGCCACGAAGTGCCTCGACACCGCATCCGGGCCGAGGGTATCGGTGAGCCACGTTCGGGCCGAGCGGGCGTTGGTGAGTGTCTCGATCGTGCCGAAGGTCTTGGACACGATCACGAAGAGCGTGGTGGCCGGATCGATACCCAGGAGGGCCTCGAACAGATCGGTCGGATCGATGTTGGACACGAACCGGACATCGAGTGGCCACTGGGTATGGGGCGGACGGCCGTAGGGTCGCAGCGCCCGGGTGGCCATCGCCGGACCGAGATCGGATCCTCCGATACCGATGTTGACGATGGTCTCGATCGGTTCCCCGGTCGCCCCCCGCCACTCGCCGCGACGCACCCGGTTGGCGAAGGCCGACATGGCCGCCAGCACCTCGTGGATGTCGGGGATGATGTTCGTGCCGTCCCCTCCGTCCTCGGTCACCACGTCGTCGGCCGGACGGCGTAGCGCGGTGTGGAGCACGGCCCGGTCCTCGGTGACGTTGATACGTCGACCGGCGAACATGGCGTCCCGCAGCTCCGGCATGCCGGTCGCATATGCCAGCTCCACGAGGCGATCGATCGTTTCGTCGTCGATCCGGTTCTTGGAGAAGTCGACGTGCAGCCCGGCGGCGTCGATGGTGAAGCGGTCGGCCCGATCCTTGTCCGCGGTGAACAGATCCTGGATCGTGGTCGAGCCGAGACGGCCGGCGTGATCGGCTAGGGCGTCCCACTCGGATCGTTGGTTGACGGGCGGTGGAGTCGACATGCCACCGAATCTAGTCGCGGAAACCCGTTCGGCATCCAGTCGGTGGATCGAGTGAGTTGAGGAAGACCGGTCTTGGGGACGATACGCCCACCATCCCCGCGGCGATGGCGTATCGCCGGTGCCGGACCGGTCTCGTCGGGAATCGTGACCGATGCGTGTGAACGCTCGGTTAACTGCCACCAGGATCGTCGCCGGTTCCCTATTCTGATACCAATGACGTGCCGCAGCTGCGGAGCAACCGTATCGGAGAGTGCGCGCTTCTGCTCGAACTGTGGCGCGTCGCAGGCCGGCAGCGATGAACGCCGCGTCGTCACTGCGCTGTTCGCCGACATCGTCGGGTTCACGACGCTGGCCGAGCACCTCGATCCCGAGGATGTCAAACGGCTCGTCGACCGTTGCTTCGAGTTGCTGGCCCGTGACATCACATCGTTCGGTGGGGTTGTCGACAAGGTGATGGGCGACGGCATCGTTGCATTGTTCGGCGCGCCGACGGCGCACGAGGATGACGCCCAGCGAGCCGTCCGAGCCGCCCTGCGTATGCAGGCAACGGTCGGCGGCATCGCCGCCCCCGACAACGGCCCCGCCACCCCCTCCGACGACGACCCCGAACCGATTCGCATCCGCATCGGGGTGAACACCGGTGAGGTGCTCGTTGGAACATCCACCGCCGGGCGCGACTACACGGCGATGGGCGATGTCATGAACACCGCCAGTCGCCTGGAGAAGCTGGCCGAGCCCGGGCAGATTCTCGTCGGCGAGTCGACGCACCGGCTGACCAGCCATGTCGTTCGGTACCATCCGCTCGGCCCGCTCGAGGCCAAGGGCAGGGAGGGGCCGCTCGAGGCCTGGATCGCGCTGGAGGCGACCCGACCGCCGGGATCCCACCGCCAAGGCGGTGAACGCTTCGTCGGTCGGGTTCACGAGCTCGGCGTGCTCGAATCGCAGGCCAGACTCGCATTCGAACTTCGCCAGTCGCAGCTCAGCCTCGTCGTCGGCGAGGCCGGCATGGGTAAGACCCGGCTCGTCCAGCAGTTCGCCGACCGTCTCCGACGACGTTACGACGCCGAGATCTGGCGCGGCCACTGCGTACCGTACGGCGAGGCCAATGTATGGTGGCCCGTGGCGGAGATCATCCGGCAGCTCTTCGGCCTCGATCTCGATGCCTCGCAGGCGGAGACCGAGCGCGTGATCGCCTCCGAGCTGGGTGAACGTCTCGACACGAACGACGCATCGCACCTCGATCGATGCCGCACCGCGTTGCTGCATGCCATGGGATTTCCGACGGTGCTGCGGGGCGGCGAACCGACGCAGAACCGCTCGGAGGTGACCCAGGCCTTCAGCCAGCTTCTGGAAGGGGCCTTGGCCGACGGTCCCGTGGTGATGCTGCTCTCCGACATGCACTGGGCCGGCGACGCCGTCTGGGACCTGTTCGACCGGCTGCTCAACCAATGGTCGCGCCACCAACTGATGATCGTGGCCACCGCCCGGGTCGTCGATCGTGCCGGCCTCATCAGCGGCCGCCACGGTGCGTCGATCGTGCAGCTCGGCCCGCTGAACGACTCGGCGGCCCGTGAACTGCTGGCCGGCCTGCACAAGCCGGGCGACAAGCCGCTCGATCCGGAAACCGTCGAGGACCTGGTCGCTCGCAGTGGTGGAAACCCGTTCTTTCTCGAGGAGCTGGCCGGGCTCGTGCTTCGACCCGGCGCGGCCGGTGGCGGTGGCGGAGCGAACGGTGAGTTGCCCGACACGTTGCGGGGCATCATCGCCGCCCGGCTCGATTCGCTGACCGCAGGTGAGCGTGCGCTGCTCGAGGACGCGGCGATACTCGGCCGCAGTGGGCCACTCGAGGGTCTGACGTTGCTGTCCCGCCAGCGGCGACGTGTGGCCTCGGTCGATGACGACCTCAACGGCCTGGTCGACCAGGATTTCCTCGTCATCGATGGTTCCCGCTATGAGTTCCGCTCGGAGCTGGTGCGCGATGTCGCCTACGGCACGTTGACAAAAGCCGCCCGTGCCGATCGTCATCGTGACATCGCCCGGTACCTCGAACGGCTCCAGTCGGCCCAGATGCGCAACTCGGTGGTGGTGGCCATCGCCGATCACTACCGCTCGGCCGCCCGACTGAGCCTCGAATTGATGTTGATGGACGAACCGGAGCGCGCCGAGCTGGTGTCCAAGGCCGTGTACTGGTTGCGTCTGGCCGGCGAACGGGCGCTCGCCGGTGGCGAAGGTGCCGAGGCCGAGGCGTGGTTCGGATCCGGACTCGACATGGCCGCGGGCGACGAACGGACCGAAGCCCGCTTTCTGTTCGGCCGGGCCCGAGCCCGCTGTGAGATTCGTGACATCGTCGGCGCCCGGGCGGACCTGAAGAAGCTCGACCAGCTCGTCGCCCACGACCCGCTGCTGGCGGCGAAGGCCCTGATGACCAGCGGCGACGTGAACCGGAAGGCCGGGGACCTCGCCGCGGCCGCCCAGGAGCTCCGGGAAGCCGCCGACAAACTGGCGGTGCTGGGAGCCGGGACCGAACAGTCCCTGGCGCTGCGGCTGCTCGGTTTGACCGAAATGGCCCGGTCCAATGATCTGCTGGCCCGGCAGGCCTTCCAGTCGTCGCGAATCGCTGCGGCGCAGGTCGGGGATCGCCGGGCGGAGGCATGGACGCTGCAGAGCATGGCCTGGCTGGCGTTCTCCCAGGGCCGGGTGCACGATGCGAACCAGCAGGCGTCGACCGCCATCGAGATCTTCGTCGAGCTTGGCGACCGGAGCGGTCTCGCCTGGGCCCAGGGTGTACAGGCCTGGGTGGCGTTCCACCTCGGCCGGCTGACCACGGCCCAGGAGCTGGTTGACGTGCTGCTGCCGACCGTGCGACGTCGAGGCGACCCGTGGGCCGAGGCCATGATGACGAACCTCGCCGCCTCACTTGCGCTGTGGACGGGCCGGGCGGCAGAATCGGTCCGGTTGTGCAACGCGGCGGTCGAGGCGGCGCGCCGCGCCGACGATGTCGGACTCGAAATCCAAACCCTTGCGGTACAGGGGCGGGCGTTGGTGTCGCTCGGTCGGATCACCGATGGCAGTTTCGCACTCGAAATGTCCTACCAGCTGGCCGATCGGGAGCGTGACCAGTACAACCGCCGCATCGCCATCATCGCCAACTGCGCCTCGGCGGCCCGGGTTGGAGAGTACCAGCGGGCGTTGCGCTGGGCGTCGAACTTCCAGGGCTTCCACGACGACCTGTCGGTGGTGGGTGAGGCCGACTTGATCGTCTCGGTTTCGCTGGCTCTTCTGCAGCGGGGCTCGGTCGCGGAGGCCGGCAGCCAACTGGCTTGGTTCGACGGCTCCGATAACCGACGGGTCGACTACTTCGCGGAGGCGGTGCGGGCGATCCTCGCCGCGGTCGAGGGCCGCCTCGACGACGCCGACACCGCCGTCGATCGGGTGCTGAACGGCCACTCGACCTATCTTGATCGAATCAACGCCCACCTGGTTCGAGCCTGTGTTGCACTCCAGCGGGGCGATGAGCCGGCCACCGACGCCTCGATCGACGATGCCCGCCAGATCGTGGAGGTGACCGACGACCGCATGTCCCGATGGCTGATCGACCTGGTGGCCGGGATCTGCGGTCGTGGCGATCAGGAGGCGGCTGAACGAGACATGGCAAGTGCCGGCCTCGACGCCACCGGGCTGGTCACCGCCTGGCGGTTGACCGCCCGATCCGAGGCGATCGAGGCCTCCTAGGGCCGCTCTGTGCCCGCCGGGCGACACCGGGTGCCACCTGAGCTGCGAGTTGCGGTTGGTGGCTAGCCGGCCGGAGGGATCTGGAGTTCCTGACCCTGTTTGAGGTTGTCGACGTCGACGAGGCCGTTGGCGTCGGCAATCGCCTGAATCGGCACGCCGTAGGTCTCGGCGATGCCCGAGAGCGTGTCGCCTGGCTGGACGACGTGTACACCACCGGTGCCGCCCGGTACGGTGTCGGCCACCGTTGGCGGGGTGGTGGTCGGCGTTGGCGCCACGATCGGATTCTGGCTCGTGATCTTGACCCCGGCCATTCCCGGCGTGGG
>JBFHME010000165.1:0-7698 GCA_041594435.1 Acidimicrobiales bacterium | reverse complement strand
GGCAGATGGGGCCAGCCATTACTTCCCTCCAATGGCTGGCCCCATCGCTGATCGGTCCGCCGTTCGTCTTTTTCTCCGGTGATCCGGGCGATGGCGACGGTTGGGCCATGGCCCGGCTTATGTTTGGCCCCGGCGTAACTCGATCGGTCGAAGCCGTGACGGTTCGCCACCGAACCAGCCAGCGAAATCCGGTGTGAATCCGGTGCTGTGCCGCAACTGTGATCATCACGAGCCGTGATGTAAGCCAGGTCGCCTAGCCGGTGAGGTCGTAACGAAGGTCCTCGGAGCAAGGATCTCGTTGTCACCGTCTGACACGAGAAACCTCCGAGCTACAGGAGGTATTTTCTCGTGAAACAAGCCGTCAACTCCCTGACTCGGACATGGGTCGTCCTGTTCCTCGTTCTCGGCGTGGTCGCAGGGTGCGGATCAGACGCCGACACCGCGGCCGACGAAGCCACCGAGTCGGCTGAGCCTGCTGCGGCCACCGCCACCGAGGAGATCCCGACCCGGATCGTCTCGCTGTCCCCGACCGCCACCGAGATGCTGTACGCCATCGGTGCCGGCGAACAGGTGGTCGCAGTCGACCTCTTCTCCAACTACCCGGAGGAAGCCCCCGACGGCGAGCTCGACGGGTTCGTCCCCGACCTGGAGGCCATCGTGGCCACCGAACCCGAGCTGGTCGTCACCCAAGGACTGCCCGAAGACATCGAAGCCGGCCTGACCGCGCTCGGCATCACGGTGCTGACCCAACCGGCCGCAACCGGCCTCGACGACGTCTACGCGCAGATCGCCGACCTCGGTGCGGTGACCGGACAGATCGACGGCGCCGCCGAGACCAACGCCGAGATTCGGACCGGGGTCGAGGATGTGCTGGCCGGACTGCCGGAGCGCGACGAACCGTTGACCGTGTTCCACGAGATCGACGAGTCGTTCTACACCGCAACGTCCAACACGTTCATCGGACAGGTCTACGCCGCCATGGGGCTGGAGAACATCGCCGATGCCCACGACGACGGCACGGGCTACCCTCTGATCGACGGCGAGACGATCATCGCTGCAGACCCCGACGTCATCGTCTACACCTCTCAGGCACCCTACGACGCCGAGGCAATCGCCGCCCGCCCAGGCTGGGATTCGATCAGCGCCGTGGCCAACGGCCGCATCATCGAGGTCGACGCCGATATCGCCTCCCGCTGGGGGCCTCGTATTGTGGAGTTCATGGAAGCCATCGCCGAATCCGTGGTCTGATGACCTCCACCGGCACCAGCGCCCGCGTCGGGCCGTCCGCCTCCTCCCCTGCGATTCCCGAAACGCGTCGCTCGTCGCCGGTGACAACGATCGAATCCGCGACCGAGGCGCAACGAGCCGTCGCCGGCGCTTTCCGGGTTCCCCGGACGGCCTGGTTGGTGTCGTTGGCGAGCCTGACCGTCGGGCTGCTGGTGTCGGTTTCGATCGGATCGAGTGACCTGGGTTTCGGCCAGGTTGTGGCCGGCCTCGTCGACGGCCTGCCCGGAGCGACCGTCGACTCGGGGCTCACGTCGACCCAGGAGTCGATCCTCTGGCAGTGGCGCCTGCCCCGTGCCGTGCTCGGGGCGCTGGTCGGTGCGTCCCTGGCGATGAGCGGTGCCGTGTTTCAGGGGGTGTTCCGAAACCCGCTGGCCGATCCCTACCTGCTGGGCGTCGCCGCCGGTGCCGGTCTGGGGGCCACGTTGGCCATTGTCACCGGTGCCCGCTTCGGGTGGGGCCCGTTTCACGCCGTACCGGCGGCAGCGTTCCTGGGCGGGCTCCTGGCGGTGGGAATCGCCGCCGTCCTCGGGTTCGGCGCGTCCCGCTCCGCGGCCTCGCTGCTGCTGGCCGGGGTGGCGGTGGCCTCGTTCTTCACCGCCTGTCAAACCTATGTGATGCAGCGCAACTCCGAGATCCTCAACGAGGTGTACGCCTGGATCCTCGGGCGTCTCGGCACCTTCGGCTGGTCCGATGTCGGGCTGTTGGCTCCCTATCTCCTGGTCTGTGGCCTGGTTGCCATCGGGCTCGCCCGCCACCTCGACGTCATGCAACTCGGTGACGACGAAGCGACCGCCCTCGGCATCAACGTGACCGTGGTACGAGCGACTCTGGTCGTCGTCGCCTCCTTGTTGGCCGCCGCCGCCGTCTCGGTCAGCGGCCTGATCGCATTCGTCGGGATCATCGTGCCCCATTTCGTGCGCCTTGTGGTCGGTTCCAGCTACCGGGTCGTGGTGCCGTTGTCGGCCGTGGCCGGCGGCGCCTTTCTGGTGTTTGCCGACATCGGTGCCCGGAACCTGGTCACCGGGGCCGAGCTCCCGATCGGGGTGGTGACCGCCTTTTTCGGTGCGCCCTTCTTTGCGGTGCTGCTCTGGTCTCGTCGGGGATCGTGGGCATGACCGCTCCGGCCCCGTCCGTGGTCCGGCCCGCCGTCGAGGCGGTGCGACGCCTGGTGCTGACCGACGTGGCGGTCCGTTACCGGCACGCCACGGTGCTCGACAAGGTCACGGTCACCGCCACCGCCGGCGAATGGCTGGCGGTCATCGGTCCGAACGGAGCGGGCAAGTCGACGCTCTTGAAGGCGATCGCCGGCATCGTCGACCACCGGGGAACGATCGAATTCCGATTCCACGACGAACCATCGACCGCCTCGGGTCGGGGTACACCGGAGCGATCCAGCCGGTTGGTGGCGTACGTGCCCCAGAACCCCGTCTTGCCGCCCGGTATGACCACCGCCGAGTACGTGCTGATGGGTCGGACGTCGCACCTGCGGTGGTTCCAGTTCGAGTCGGGCCGCGATCGTGACCTCGTCGGCCGGACCCTGGCCGACCTCGATCTGGCCGCCATGGCCGCCCGCCCGGTCGCCGAACTGTCGGGCGGGGAGTCCCAGCGGGTCGCACTGGCCCGCGCCATCGTCCAGCAGGCATCGATCCTGGTGCTCGACGAACCGACGAGCGCGCTCGACCTGGCCCACCAGCTCGCCGTGCTCGAACTGGTCGACGAACTGCGGGAGCGGTACGGCCTGATCGTGATCACGTCGATGCACGATCTGACCATCGCCAGCCGCCACGCCGACCAGATCCTGCTCCTCGACCACGGTCGACCGGCGGTCCAGGGCCGCCCGTCGGAGGTGCTGACCGCAACGATCCTGTCGGACCACTACGGTGTCGAGGTGTCGGTCCTGCCCGATCCCAATGGCGGCGTCATCGTCGTGCCCGTCGGCAACCGTTCGAGGGCCGCCGCCATCAGCACCGATGTCGCCGGTGGATCCGTGCACCCCATCATCCAGACTTCCCGATCCGAACCGAGCGAGGGAGACCCGCCAACATGACAGCACCCGAGGAACCCCCGCAGGAGAAGCCTGACACGAGCACGGCGAGAACCGCGCCGTCGCTCGTGCTGGTCAACACCGGTGACGGGAAAGGCAAGTCGACCGCAGCGTTCGGCACGGTGCTACGGGCCGTGGCCCGGGGATGGAAGGTGGCTGTCGTCCAGTTCCTCAAGAGCGGCGGGTGGCAGGTGGGCGAGGAGAAGATCTGCCGTGACCTCGGGGTCGACTGGTACGCCGAGGGCGACGGCTTCACCTGGGACTCCGACGACCTCGACGAGAGCGCGGCGCTGGCCACCGCGGCGTGGAACCGGGCCAAGGAGTTGATCGAGGGTGGCGAGCATCGTCTCGTCGTGCTCGACGAGATCAGCTATGCATTGACCTGGGATTGGATCGATCGGGCCGACGTCGTCGCAACCATCAGCGGCCGGCCGGAGACCACCAGCGTCATCCTCACCGGGAGGGACATGATCGACGACATCATCGAGATCGCCGACACCGTCACGGAAATGCGAAACGTCAAGCATGCCTTCGACGCGGGGATCGTGGCCAAGAAGGGGATCGACTACTGAACCTGGGGGGCGGTCTGCTGGTCGCCGTCGCGCCGGGCCCGGCGCCGGTGCCCGATCAGACTGGCGAAGAACCACAGGCCGCCGAACACGGCGATCGGTCCCCAGAACTCCGGAGCCCATCGCTGCTCGAGCTCGTAGCCGAGGGCTTTGCCGAAGGCGAGCCCGGCTACGAACGTTGTCGCCACCTGCCAGCCCACCGCATAGCGGAACCGCCCGAGCGCCTCACCGATGAAGGCGACGGTCGCCGGCAGGCACAGGAGCCAGATCAGCGCCGGATCCAACCGGTCGGGCCACGGGTCGACGCCGATCGTCATTCCCAGCGCCACCAGGAAGCCGACGCCGTAGAGGGCGCTACATCGGCGACAGACCGGCAGGCGGCCGAACATGACGCAGCGATCGCCGTAGTGCTGCGGCCAGTGGTGGGAGAGCCAGAGGATGCGCCGGGCCCTCCGCTCGGCCAGCTGCCGCTCGTCGTCAGCCCGGCGTCGGGCGACGATCTCATCGAAACGAGCCTCGGCCTCCGGATCGAGCACGGTGTCGTCGGTTGAGGTCACCGATTCCCATCGGCCGATGGAGGGCCACCGTTGACCCTCGCCGTGGTCAGCCTCGGATTCGTCGCCTCCGCAGCGCGATCAATCCTGCCACGCCGCCGACGATCATCGTCGCACCGGCCGACACGAGGTAGCGGTCGCTGTCTTCGGCTCCGCCGTTGACCGGTGGTGTCGCCTCCTCGGCCGGCTGGACGTCGACCGGCTCGACACCGTCGGTACCGACCGCAACCGACTCCGAGCCGATCGTCGATGGCGTCACATCCGTGTCGACGGACGGTGTCGCCTCCTCGGCTGGTGGAGTCGTCTCGCCACCGAGGTCGGCGTTCGCCTCGACCAGCGCCGCCTGACGCAACCGTTCGATCTCCTCCGGGATCGAGCGGTCCAGTAGCTCGTAGACCGAGTCGCCGGGACATGTTGTCCGCGACATGTCGCGATGGCCGGAGATCGTGGCGGACGTGATCTCGGCGCCGGCTGGCCAACGATTCGACCCCCGGGAGGTGAAAACGACGGTCGCACCCGGGGTCGTGTCGACCCGGTGGCGGTGGGCCAGCCAGGCCAGGAGCCGGGTGAGGCTGTCGACCGCCTCTGCGGTCGGCGGTGCCTCGGCGTGGTTTCCGATGAGGCTGGCCAACTGGGCGAACCCCTGGGAGCCACCGGTGGCGTCCCCCTGGATCGGCTCGGCGAGCGAACCCTCCCGGGCCTCCCAGATGCCCCCGAAGCGATCGACGAGGAAGTTGTAGGCGAGGTCGGACCAGCCCCGCTCCGGGCCGACGTGGAAGTCGTAGAAGTCGCGGATCTGCTCGATGACCTCGTCGGGGCCGTAGTCGTTGGTCGACGCGGTGTGGTGCACAAGAAGGAAGCGGACGTCGTCCTCCGGCTCCAACAGCCCGGTCGGTGGACGCCGCGCCGCCCAGGTCGAGCGGGGCTTGATCTCGGGCCGGAGCAGCGATTCCACCGCCTGGTCCAGCTCGGGAAGCTGCTCGAAATCCGGAGTCGCTCCGGCTGTCGCCTGGGTCATCGAAGCTCATTCTAGGTGTTTGGACACTCCTCAGCGGATCGGGTCCGCGGTCTGTCGACGTCGCAGAGCGAACGTTAAGCTAGTGCGATCATGATCATCTGCGCAGGCGAATCGCTGGTCGACGTCATTCCCGGGGAGCACGAGGGGGATCCCGAGCGGGCCGTGCCCGGCGGCGGCCCGATGAACGCAGCGGTGGCCTCGGCCCGTCTCGGGGTGCCGACCGCCTTCGTCGGACGGATCTCCACCGATGCCAACGGCGATCTGATCTGGCGGCACCTCGAGGCGTCGGGCGTCGATCTCCGGGCTGCGGAGCGGGGTCCGGAACCGACCGCTCGGGCGATCGTCACGGTTCAACCGGTGCAGTCGTTCCGGTTCGAACCCGATGGCACGGCCGACGCCTCGATGACCACGATCGATCTGTCGCCTCTCGGCCCCGGCCCCCACATCGTTCACACCGGAACGCTCGGCGTCTTCCGGGGTGAGACCGCCCGGGCGCTCCACCGGATGCTCGACGACTTCGAGGGGGCGGTTTCCTTCGATCCGAACATCCGGCCGCAGGTGTTCCCCTCGGTGACCGAATGGTTGGAGGTGGCCGAACCCTGGCTCGATCGGGCCTCGGTCATCAAGGCCAGCGACGAGGATCTCGACTGGATGGGCATGACCATCACCGACCTGTTGGCCCGCAGGACCGCGGTCGTGCTGCGGACGGCCGGGCGCGAGGGCGTCGACGTCCACGTCACGGGCCACGAACCCTTTGCCGTCCCGGCGGTACGGGGCGAGGTGGTCGACACCGTTGGTGCGGGCGACTCCTTCTGCGGCGCAATCCTGGCCCAACTGCATCGCCGGGACCTCACGACCGTCGACGCCATCGACGCCATCGGACCGGCGACGTGGCGAGAGATCGTTTCCTTCGGTGTCAAAGCGGCCTCGATAACCGTCGGCCGTGTGGGCGCCGACCCGCCGTGGGCGGCGGAGATCGACGATCCGGCGACTACATAGGCGGAGCGGCGGGTTCGTCACGCCCAATCGTGGCGGCCGGGCGGGGTGGTAACCGGGGCCGGGTGAAGTAGCCTGAGCGCCGAAAGTGAAGGCCATGACCAACCAGATCACCCCCCGTTCCACCACCACCGGCTCGGAGTCGAAGGCTCCGCCGATGATCGGCACCACCCCCGGCCGTCGTCGAGGCGGCGTCGCGGCTGCGTTCGTGGCGACAGCGGTCCTGCTCACGGGCTGCACCGGCGGCCCCGGCAACCGCGACGACTTCGTCGACGTGCTGACCCGCGACGACAATTTCGCGGCCAACGAGGCCGAGTGCATCGCCGACGCCGTCTTCGATCGCTACGGCGAGGACGGCGACGCCCTCCAGAAGATCTCGGCGGCCGAATCCTACGAGTGGCTGACCGGCGCCGAGGGCGTGGAGGGCTTCGACGAGTTCTTCGAGTCGACGGTCACCGACTGCACCGCCATCGGCCCCTCGGCCGGCGAGTAGCGTCTTCACCCGACATCGAGCGTACTTTCACGGCTTCACCGACAAGACCTCACAGACGCTCGATGATCATGGCCATACCCTGGCCGCCGCCGACGCACATGGTCTCGAGACCGACGGTCTTGTCGGCGTCGGCCAATCCGTTGATCAGCGTGGTCATGATGCGGGCTCCGGTCATCCCGAACGGGTGGCCGAGGGCGATGGCGCCGCCGTTGACGTTGAGTTTGTCGTGATCGATGCCGAGATGGGCGGCTGACGGCAGCACCTGGGCGGCAAAGGCCTCGTTGATTTCGACGAGGTCGATGTCGTCGATCGTCATTCCCGCTCGGGCCAGCGCCTGGCGTGACGCCTCGATCGGCCCGAGACCCATGATCTCGGGGTTCAGTCCGGTGACGCCGGAGGACACGATACGAGCCAGAGGTTTGATGCCGAGCTGCTTCGCCTTCTCGTCGCTCATCACGACGACGGCGGCCGCACCGTCGTTCAGCGGGCAAGCGTTGCCGGCGGTCACGGTACCGTCCGGGCGGAACACCGGCTTCAGCTGGCTCACCCCCTCCAGCGTGGTTCCCGGGCGGGGTCCGTCGTCGGCGGTCAGGACCGATCCGTCGGACAAGGTGACCGGGGTGACGTCGACCTCGAAGAACCCCCGCTTGATGGCATCCTCGGCGCGGTTCTGGCTACGGACACCCCAGGCGTCCTGCTCCTCGCGGCTGATGTTCTCCTGTTGGGCGACGTTCTCG
>JBFHME010000164.1:0-7773 GCA_041594435.1 Acidimicrobiales bacterium | reverse complement strand
TCCCGTTGCGGCCCTCACCGCCGAGGCGGACGCCTGACCGGTCGCGGACCGGTGCTCAGGTGTCGGCGGTCGACGAACTCTGCGCGTCGGTGATGAGCGCGTAGATCATCGAGTCGGCCAGGGCCTGCCACGAGGCCTCGATGATGTTCTCACTCACCCCGAGGGTGCTCCAATGCCGCTCGCCGTCGGTGGCGTCGATCAGCACCCGGGTGATGGCGCCGGTGCCCTCCGTTGAATCGATGATGCGCACCTTGTAGTCGGTGAGACGAACCCGGTCGAGGACCGCGAAGTCCGCGGCGTCGACCCGGGAGACGGCGAGACGGAACGCGGCGTCGAGCGCGTTGACCGGCCCGTTGCCCTCACCCGTGGCGACGACCCGCTCGTCACCGATCAGGATCTTGATGGTGGCCTCGGTCTCCACACCGTCGTAGTGACCGAGCGGGTTCTGCTCGACCGCCATGGGGTGACCGGGTCGGTGTTCGACCATCACCCGGAACGACTCCAGTTCGAAGTAGCGATTGCGCCAACCGGTTGCCCGCCGCATCAACAACTCGAGCGACGCGTCGGCCGCCTCGAAGTGATAGCCGGCGTGCTCCAGCATCTTGAGTTCGTCGAGAATCGTGCCGAGCTGGCCGCCGTCGACGTCGAGTCCCATGTCCTGGGCCTTGAGTTCGAGCGTCGACCGACCCGAGAGGTCCGAAACCAGGAACCGTGTGCCGTTGCCGACGGCAGCCGGGTCGACGTGCTCGTAGGCGTCCGGGCGGCGGGCGATGGCGGAGGTGTGCAGGCCGGCCTTGTGGGCGAACGCCGACTGCCCGACGTAGGGCTGCTGGGGCATCGGCGGCAGGTTGACCAGCTCGGCCACATGATGGCTGATCGAGCTCAACCGCGCCATCCGGTCTTCCGGCACGGTGGCGATCCCCATTTTGAGTGTCATGTTGGGAATGAAGGTGGTGAGGTCACAGTTGCCGGTTCGTTCGCCGTACCCGTTGATGGTGCCCTGCACGTGGGTCGCTCCGGCCCGCACGCCGGCCACGGCATTGGCCACGGCGCAACCGGTGTCGTTCTGGGTGTGCATGCCGACGGTCAGATCCCCGAAGGCCGACACGATGGCGGCCGTCGCCGTCTCGACCTCGTGCGGCAGCGAGCCGCCGTTGGTGTCGCACAACACCAGCGCCTCGGCCCCCGCCACCGCTGCCGCTTCGACGGCTCGAAGGGTGAATTCGGGATTACGTTTGTAGCCGTCGAAGAAGTGCTCGAAGTCGACGAACACCCGCTTGCCCTGATCGAGCAGGTAGCGGACGGAATCGCCGATCATGGCCACACCCTCATCGAGCGTGGTGCGCAGCGCCTGGGTCACGTGGTAGTCCCAGGACTTGGCCACGATGCAGACGACATCGGTGCGGGCGGCGAGGAGGTTGGCCAGGGTCTGATCGGCATCGACCTTGCCCTTGGGGCGCCGGGTGGACCCGAACGCCACCAGGGTCGACCTCTCGAGCTTCAATTCGCCCTCGGACATTCGACGGAAGAACTCGTCGTCTCGGGGATTGGCGCCTGGCCACCCGCCTTCGATGTAGTGCACGCCGAGATCGTCGAGCAGTCGGCTGATCTTGAGCTTGTCATCCGCCGTGAGCGCAATACCCTCGAACTGCGATCCGTCACGCAACGTGGTGTCGAAGATGTCGATGGCCTCGGGCCAGCGCGGGTCACGGACACCGCGACGGCTGATCTCGGTGGCGCCGATGGAGGGGTCGGTGGGATTCGGTTCGTTCATCGACCGAGCCTAGAGCTTGGCCAGGACCGCATCGGCGATTTCGACCGTTGAGCCCTCGAGATGGCTGCAGGCCTCACAGGCCCGTTGGATCCGCCCCGCAGCCTCGTTCTCGCCGAAGAACTGCAGCATCATGGCCCCTGACGCGATGGCTGCGATCGGGTTGGCCTTGTTCATGCCGGCGATGTCCGGGGCCGAGCCGTGAACCGGCTCGAACAACGACGGGCCGGTTCGGGTCGGGTTCAGATTGGCCGATGCGGCCAGGCCGATGCCACCGGACACGGCGCCACCGAGATCGGTCAGGATGTCGCCGAACAGGTTGTCGGTGACGACGACGTCGTAGCGCTGCGGATCCTGTACGAAGTAGATGCAGGCGGCGTCGACGTGGTTGTAGGCCGTCTCGACCTCGGGATACTCGGCCGCCACGTCATCGAAGGCCCGCTGCCAGAGGTCGCCGGAGAACGTCAACACATTGGTCTTGTGGACGAGGGTGAGATGGTTGTTGCGACTCATGGCGAGGTCGAAGCCGTAGCGTATGGCCCGCTCGGCGCCCATCCGGGTGTTGACCGAGCCCTGGGTGGCGATCTCGTGCGGTGTGCCTTTCCGCAGCAGGCCACCCTCGCCGGCGTAGGATCCCTCGGTGTTCTCCCGGATGACGACGAAATCGTGGGAGTCCGTCCGGAACGGCCGCTGGTTGACGTAGAGGTCGAGGTCGAACCGCATCTTGAGCAGTAGCCCGCGCTCGATCACACCCGGTGCGACCTCGGGCGTGCCGACCGCCCCGAGGTAGATCGCGTCGAACTGGCGCCACTCGTCGAGCACCGAGTCGGGAAGAATCGTGCCGTCGCGAAGATAGCGGGCTCCCCCGAGGTCGTAGTCGGTCGTCTCCAACGACACGCCGGTCGCCTCGATCACGCGAAGCCCCTGGGCGATCACCTCGGGCCCGATTCCGTCACCGCCGACGACGGCTACTCGATAGGTCGTTTCAGCCATGGGCTCCAGGTTATCCAGCCACACCACTCAAGATGGCCGAATACCGTCCGATGTGATGGAGAAGACAAGGACCCTCACGTGACCGATCGTTCGCCTGTTACCAGCCACGAGTCGGAGCCCCAGGCTCACGATTCGGAGACCTCCGAGGCGGACGCGCGCGACATCTCGCTGAAGACCACCCCGCGCACATGGCTCGAGGCCGAGCGAGAGTCGCCACAGGCTCCTGAATTCTCGGCGAAGCGGGTCAAGCAGACCACCACGGTCGCGATCATGCCCCGCAAGGTCAACGCCGTATCGTTGCTTCTCGCCGGGCTGGTCGCCATCCTCGTCACCGGTCCCGCCTGGGTCGCGGCCGAGATACTCGGCCTGTTCGGGAGTTCGTGGTTGACGATTCCGGCCGCGGCACTCATCGCGTTGATCATCCGCGCCGGATGTGGACGCGATGATGCAGAGGGGCGGGCGACGGTGGCGTCCATCGCCTACCTGATCACGCTGCTGATCGTGCTGGGCGTGTTGACGCGCCGGGAGATCCATGAGATCTACGGCGACGCGGCCGATGTGCTCATCCTCGAGGAGAACCTGTTTCGGCGCCGGTTCAGTGGAGTCGATCAGCTGGCGGCCTACGTGATCGGCTGGGCCGTCACCTGGTTCGGCAGCATCTGGCTGCGAAACTGATCCGCGCTACGGTTTGAGCCCGTCGATGCAGGCCTCCGCCCGGGCGGACACCGCATCGAATCGGGTCGTCTGTTGGCTACCATGCCAGGGTGGCTGATACGCAAAAACTCTCCCGTGAAGCCTTCGACCGGCTGAAGGCGGAACACGACGATCTCACCACCCGGGGCCGTATCGAGATCGCCAAGAAGATCGAGGCGGCCCGCGAGCTCGGCGACCTCTCCGAGAACGGTGACTATCACGCCGCCAAGGAGGAGCAGGGAAAGATGGAGGGCCGAATCATCCATCTGGCCAACATCATCGAGAACGCCGAGATCGTGGAGATCGTCGGTGACGGCGATGACCTGTCCGTACAGGCTGGCTGCATCGTGTCGATTCGCTACGAAGGCGATGACGATGTCGAGAAGTACCTCATCGGATCGATCGAGGAGCGCCGTGAGGGGCTCACGGTGATGTCGCCGGGCTCACCTCTCGGCCAGGCGCTGATCGGATCGAGTAAGGGTGACACCGTCACATTCGAGGCCCCGAACGGCGACATGAACGTCACCGTCGTCGACGTCGAGATCTGAGGAGCGAGGCCGTGGCCGACAGGAAAACACTGATCGAAAAGGTCTGGAACAACCATGTGGTCCGCGCCGGTGCCGCCGGCGAACCGGACCTCCTCTACATCGACCTTCACCTCGTGCACGAGGTCACGTCGCCGCAGGCGTTCGACGGCCTCCGGATCGCCGGTAGGAAGGTACGCCGTCCCGATCTGACGGTCGCCACCGAGGACCACAATGTCCCCACCGAGAACATCGATCAGCCGATTGCCGATCCGATCAGCCGGAAGCAGGTCGAGACGCTGCGGGCCAACGCCGCGGAGTTCGGGATCACCAATCACGAAATGGGTTCACCCGGGCAGGGCATCGTGCATGTGATCGGCCCCGAGCAGGGTCTGACCCAGCCGGGCATGACCGTGGTCTGCGGCGACTCCCACACCGCCACCCACGGCGCCTTCGGTGCCATTGCCTTCGGCATCGGCACCAGCGAAGTCGAGCATGTCCTGGCCACCCAGACCCTTCCCCAGATGCGGCCGAAGACCATGGCCATCACGGTCGACGGTGAGCTGCCGCCCGGCACCACGCCAAAAGACGTGATCCTCGCCATCATCGGCAGGATCGGGACCGGCGGCGGCATCGGCCACATCATCGAATACCGGGGCGAGGTGTTCCGGGCCATGTCGATGGAGGGCCGCATGACCGTGTGCAACATGTCGATCGAAGCCGGAGCCAAGGCCGGCCTGGTCGCGCCCGACGACACCACGTTCGCCTACCTCGAAGGCCGCGATCACGCCCCCAGGGGTGAGGCGTGGGAGCAGGCCCTGGAGGCGTGGCGACAGCTGCCGACCGATGAGGGAGCCACGTTCGACGCCGAGGTCGTGCTCGACGGTGCCGCCATCGGGCCACAGGTCTCGTGGGGCACCAACCCCGGCCAGGTCATGTCCCTCGACGCCACCATTCCCGATCCGGCCTCGTTCGCCACCGACGGCGACCGCCAGGCGGCCGAGCGAGCCCTCGACTACATGGGATTGACCGCGGGGACATCGATGCGTGACGTTGCGGTCGACACCGTCTTCATCGGTTCGTGCACCAACAGCCGGATCGAAGACCTACGGGCGGCGGCCGAGGTGGCGAAGGGCCGTCGGGTCAAGGACGGCGTCCGCACCCTGGTCGTGCCCGGATCGTTCCGGGTCAAACAGCAGGCCGAGGCCGAAGGTCTCGACACCATCTTCACCAACGCCGGTTTCGACTGGCGGGAGCCCGGCTGTTCGATGTGTCTCGCCATGAACCCCGACAAGCTGACCGTCGGTGAACGCTCGGCGTCGACCAGCAACCGCAACTTCGAGGGCCGTCAGGGTCGAGGCGGTCGCACCCACCTCGTGTCGCCCGCGGTGGCCGCGGCCACTGCCGTTCTGGGCCACTTCGCCAGCCCGGCGGACTTGGATGAGAGCCGACTTGGATGAGAGGGAGCAGCAGATGAAGGCAGTTCGAGTGGTGAGTGGCCGAGCGGTCCCGTTGGATCGGTCCGACGTCGACACCGATCAGATCATTCCCTCCGATTGGCTCAAGCAGGTCGAGCGGACCGGCTTCGAGAAAGGCCTGTTCTCGGAGTGGCGTGACGACCCGAACTTCGTGATGAACGACGAGCGGTTCGCCGGAGCCAACATCTTGATCGGCGGACCGAACTTCGGCGTCGGGTCCTCTCGGGAACACGCGGTGTGGGCCATCCAGCAAGGAGGCTTCGAGGCGGTCATCTCCCCCCGATTCGGTGACATCTTCCGCAACAACTCGACCAAGAACGGTCTGGTTCCGGTCGTGGTGTCGAACGAACTGGGGCAGCGCCTTCTGGCCGCGGTCGAGGCCAACCCCGAACTGGAGATCACCATCGACGTCGAACAGCGCCTGGTCGAGGTACCGGAGCTGGGTATCGCCGAGCCGTTCCCGCTCGATGACGCCATCCAGGAACGTTTCCTCCAGGGCCTCGACGACATCGCGCTCAGCCTCCGCCACGTCGACGAGATCGACGCCTACGAGTCGGGCCGGCCGGCCTGGATGCCCGCCTCGGCCTGAGCAGGATCGGGCGTCGCGCCACGACGCGACGGACATTACGAGCACGTGACGAATGTCCTGTCGCGGCCGGGAGCGGGGAACCAGGGGCCGATTGGGGATCGTCAGAGGGGATGAAGCCAACGCTGGAACCTCTCACGAAAGAACCTCCGATGTCAGCTCGTCGATTCACCCCGATTCTCACCCGGTCCGTCGCCGTCACCTTGACGGTGCTGCTCGTCGCCTCCGCCTGCAGCCCCGGTTCGTCCCGGGGCGACGGCGAAACGCTGCCGACGCTCAACCTCGACTCGTCCGAGATCGTGCTCACGTCAGCCCTGGAGACCGTCAACAGCTGCGACGATCTGCTGAGAAGGCTGCGGGCCGAGGCCTCGGACCGCGTCGGGCCCTATGGCTTCGGCGACGGCGGCCCGGTCGTCATGTTCGACGGTGAGGTCATGGAGGAAGGCCTGGCAGTGGACGACTCGGCCGGCAACGACGCCTGGTCCGGTGCGGCGGAGAGTGCTGCACCCGTTGAACGGGACGCCAACGGCGACGTCGACTTTTCCGGCACCAACAATCAGGAGTCCTCGGTTGACGAGGCCGACCTGGTCAAGACCGACGGTCGCCGCCTCGTGACCGTATCGGGCAGCCAGGTGAACGTGCTCGACGTGTCCGACAACGACGATCCCCGCCTGGTGTCGACGATCAAACTCCCGGAGGAGTTCTGGGGCGGCGAGCTGTTCCTCAACGGCGACTCGGCACTGCTGATGACGAGCGGTTGGACCAGCGTTCCGTTCATGCCGGTCGACGGTGCCCGCACGGCCGATCTGGCCTGGTATCCGGGCATGCCGACCGGACGTTTGATGGAACTCGATCTCGACGACGGGGAGATCGTGCGCACCTTCGAGTTCGAAGGCTCCTACCTGTCGGCCCGTGAAGTCGAGGGCACCATCCGCATCGCCCTCCAGGCATCGGCCAACCGCTTCGCCTTCGTCTTCCCCTCCAACCCCGGAGCGGAGGATTCGGCCGAGGAATTCAACCGCAAACTGGTGGAGGAGTCGACCATCGACCAGTGGATCCCCACCTATCGAATCGTCGAGGGCGTCGACGGTGACGTCGTCGAGCAGGGCCCGATCGTCGACTGCGACCGGGTGTACCTGCCGGGCGAGTTCGCCGGGTTCGGCTCCCTCGTCATCCTCACCGCCGACCTCGATGACGGACTCGAACTGACCGATTCGGTGTCGGTGTTCACCGACGGCCAGACGGTCTACTCGTCAACCGATCGCATGGTGGTCGCCACCCCTCGCTGGCCCACCTTCGATCCTCGAACCGGCGCACCGGAAGACGACTTCGATTACCGCACCGCCCTTCACACCTTCGACATCACCGACCTGGATCGCACCGACTACGTGGCCTCGGGCTCGGTCAAGGGCACCTTGCTCAGCCGCTACAGCCTCTCGGAGTACCGCGGCTACCTACGGGTTGCCACCACCGACGGCACCCCGTGGAACTCGGTCGGCTCCGAGAGTTTCGTGACCGTGCTCGACGAACGGGATCGGGAGCTGGTCCCCGTCGGCCAGGTCGGAGGCCTCGGCCGGGGCGAGCGGATCTTCGCCGTCCGCTTCCTCGGCGATCTGGCCTGGTATCCGGGCATGCCGACCGGACGTTTGATGGAACTCGATCTCGACGACGGGGAGATCGTGCGCACCTTCGAGTTCGAAGGCTCCTACCTGTCGGCCCGTGAAGTCG
>JBFHME010000163.1:0-7801 GCA_041594435.1 Acidimicrobiales bacterium | reverse complement strand
TGCCACGGTCGAGGAGTCGGCGAAGAAGGAGGACGCCGGCTGCTCGGCCGGCGCCGGGGGTGCCGGGGTATCGGCAGCCGGGGCCGGGGTGGCCAGCGGCTCAGGAGCAAACGATGTCGGCGGCGGAGGTGTCGACCCACCAGTCGGCTCCCAGCCTGGCCGAGGCGCCTCGTCGGTTGGCCGGGGAAGCAGTCCCTCGAACATCGGCGTCGTGGGATCGCCGTCCCCGAATCGCTCGAACTCCGAATTCACGGCTGACCTCCTTGCGCAGGCGTGGGCGCCTGCGCCGTGGCGCTCGCGCTCGATTCCTCCACAGTAGTTTCACGAGCGGCCGTCGACCTAGACGAACCGTCCAACTCGGAGCCGCGGGTCACGGTGTCGTCCGGAGTGGCGTCCGCTGCCGTCGATTCGTCGAGCTCATCGGTTCTCTGATCGACCGGGCGGTCCGTCCCTGTAGCCGACCGGGGCAGACGGACCACGAAGGTGGCCCCATCGCCCGGTGTCGAGTTGACACAGACGGTTCCGCCGTGACGCTCGACGACCTGCTTCACGATGCTCAGTCCGAGCCCCGAGCCCGTACCGGCGTTGCGTCCCCGCCAGAACCGGGTGAAGACCTGTTGTCGATCCTCGGCCGACAACCCCGGACCCTGATCGGCAACCGAGAGTTCGACGTGACCGTCGTCGGTCGACGTGACGCTGACGTTGATCGCCGTGTGGGGCGGGGCGAACCGCAGCGCGTTCGAGACGAGGTTGGTGACGACCCGGTTGAGTGACGGCTCATCGCCCCGCACGACGGACGAGCCGGAGGTGAACCGGTCGATCGCGATCGATCGTTCGCGGGCCGGTCCGAGGAACTGCTGGCGGACGTCGTCGGCAACCGAGGCCAGGTCGACCTCGACCGGCTCGATCTGCGGAACCCCGCTTCGGGCCTGAACCAGCAGGTCATCCACCAGATCACTCATCCGGCCGGTGGACCGGTGGGCCACCTCCACCGAACGGCGCAACTCCTCGGTGCCGGCATCGGGGTTCGACAGGGCCAGCTCCAGATTGGTTCGGGCCACGGCCAGGGGATTTCGCAGCTCGTGCGATGCGTCCTGGACGAAACGCCGCTGATCCTCGAACGCGTTCTGCAGACGGTCGAGCATGGCGTCGAAGGTGTCGGCGAGGGACCGAAGCTCATCGTCGTGGCCCTGAAGATCGATCCGGCGTGACAGGTCGGACGCGGAGATGTCCCGGGCGACGGCGACCATGCGGTTGATGGGGCGAAGGGTGATGGTGGCCAGGATCCAGCCGATGACGAAGGCCACGACGACGAGAACGAGCAGGCCGACCAGCGAAGCCCGCTTCAGATTGTCGATCGCCATGAGGTTGACGTTCAACTCGAACACCTCGAGCAGGTAACCGCGGAACGAGTCGGTGGTGAGGGCGGCGACCTCGTAGACCTGCCCGTTTCGACTGTCTCTGATCCAACCCTGCTCGGCGATCAGCTGAGGATGATCGAGCTGATTGACCTGCCAGACGTACAGGGCACCGATGAGGATCGAGCCGACGGCGTAGACGGTGGCGGCGTAGGTGACGGCCAGCCGGAACTTGATCGACTGGGCCCAGCGGGGCACCGCCCAACGGGGCCCGGGCAGCCGGGGTGGTTTCCATCGCGGGCCGGACGCGTTCATTGGTCGCCGGCCTCGGGTGCCACGAACCGGTAGCCGGATCCGATGACGGTCTCGATGAAGTTCTCGCCGGTGGCGGCCGAGAGCTTACGACGCAGGGTTCCGACCGTGACCCGGGCGGTGTTGGTGAAGGGATCGAGCATCTCGTCCCAGACATGCTCCAACAGTCGCTCCTGGGAGAGGACCTCTCCTTGGTGGGACATGAAGTAGCGCAAGAGGGAGAATTCCTTGGTTGTCAATTCGATCGGCTTGTCGTGCCAGGAAACGAGCTGGCGGGCCGTATCCAGGGCGAGCTCTCCGGCGAGCAGTACGGCATCACCGCCAGTCGTTTCCCGCCTCAACAACGTACGAACCCGAGCCGAAAGCTCCGGTAAAGCAAAGGGTTTGACCAGATAATCGTCTGCTCCGAGGTCGAGTCCGGTCACCCGGTCGGCCACCGAATCCCTGGCCGTGACCATGAGTATCCTGGTGGAGGGGTCGAACATGGCATCCGTGCGTATCAGTCGGCACACCTCGATGCCGTCGATGTCGGGCAGCGTCAGATCGAGCAGCACCAGATCGTAGGGATTGATGATGAGCCGGTCGAGCGCGTCCTGACCGGTGAGTGCCACGTCAACGGCGTATCCTTCCCTGCGAAGGGCCTCGGCCACCGCGGACGCCAGATCCTCCTCGTCATCGACAACCAACAGTCGCATGCCTCCACGTTAAGTACTGATCGGCCGCCTGCCGAGCCTCGACCATCCGATTCCAGACCCCGAGCCCCGATTCATGTTCACCGGCGATCCATTTACCCCGTTTTTCAGCCGATTTGAGAATGATGGCATCCTGGCCGACAGGATTCCGGCGGCGACCCGTCGGCCGGCGGGGATACCTGCAGGGCCACCGAACCCGTCCGAGACGGTTGACCAAGGAACGCATCGATGACCAATCACCACGATCCGCTCGCCGCCAGCCGCGAGGGACCAACCCGTTCGGCGCCGGAAGCGGCTCGGGCTCTCGAGCGCGTTCAGTACGAGATCAAAAAGGTCATCGTCGGTCAGGATCACATGATCGAACGGCTCCTGGTGGCGCTGCTGGCGCGGGGTCACGTTCTGCTCGAGGGTCTTCCGGGGTTGGCCAAGACCTTGGCCGTCTCGACGATGGCGAAGACGATCGGCGGCAGCTTCGTGCGGCTCCAGTTCACCCCCGACCTGTTGCCGTCGGACCTCATCGGAACCCGGATCTGGCGGGCCGGAGCGGAAAAATTCGACATCGAATGGGGCCCGGTGTTCGCCAATCTGGTGTTGACCGACGAGATCAACCGGGCACCCGCGAAGGTGCAGTCTGCACTGTTGGAGGTGATGGCGGAGCGGCAGGTTTCGATCGGTGGAACCACCCGGCCGCTCCCCTCCCCCTTCCTCGTGCTGGCCACCCAGAACCCGGTGGAGTCCGAGGGTGTCTACACGCTCCCCGAGGCCCAGCGGGACCGTTTCCTGATGAAGGTCGTGGTCGACTACCCGACGCCGAGCGAGGAGATGGAAATCGTGCGCCGGGTCGGTGCGTCGATGCCCGAAGCCGGCCAGGTGATCAACCTGACCGAACTCGAGGACCTGCAGCTCGTCACCGATCGGATCTATGTCGACAACTCGGTCGCCCAGTACGCCGTCGATCTGGTCATGGCCACCCGGGAACCGGGGCTGCGGGGTCTGCCGGAACTCGAGCCGATGATCGAGTTCGGGGTCAGCCCTCGGGCCACGCTGGGGCTGGTGGCCGCCGGCCGGGCCCTCGCGCTGATGCGCGGTCGCGACTACGTCGTCCCTCAGGACGTTTTCGACGTGACCCGTGACGTGTTCCGGCATCGCCTGATGCTGACCTACGAGGCCCTCGCCAAAGGACTCGCGGCCGACGATGTCGTCAACCGAATCCTGACCGTGGTCCCGGCCGCTCCGGTCGGACCTGATCCTCGACCGGTCGACGACACGATCGAGCGCCCACGGCCCGCGTTCGACACCAGCCCCGCCGCCGATTCCTCCGATCAGCGGTCCGAGTAGGCGCACGACCGTGGCCAAACCGACCAAGACCGACCCGCTCGCCGTGGTCGAGCCGTCGACCCGGGAAATCCTCCGACGCCTGGAACTCGAGGTGACGCGACGCCTCGACGGCCTGTTGCACGGCGACCACCGGGGGCTCGTGCCCGGTCACGGCTCCGAGTTGGGCGAAACCCGACGCTACGCCCCCGGTGACGACGTCCGGCGGATCGACTGGAACGTCACCGCTCGACATCAGGAGCCCTATATCCGTCAGACGATTGCGGAGCGGGAACTCCAGACCTGGCTACTCGTCGACCGGTCGTCTCGGATGGACTTCGGCACGGTCAAGTGCGAGAAACGGGATCTGGCCCTTGCCGCTGCGGCGGCCGTCGGGTTCCTGACCGCACGCGACGGCAATCAACTCGGGGCCGTCTTCGCCGGGCGGGGAGACCCGGTTGTGGTCGGCGCTCGAGGCTCACGGAAGCACCTGCTGCGCATTCTCCACGATCTCGCCTCCACCCCCCACGAGGACAACAGCGGTGTGACCGACCTCGGCGTCGCCCTCGGTCGGCTGGCCGGAGTGGCCCGGCGACGGGGCCTCGTGGCCGTGATCTCGGACTTCGCCGTGACCTCGGGTTGGGAAGGGCGCCTGGCCATCACCGCCCAGCGCCACGACGTGCTCGCCGTGCAGGTCTCGGATCCCCGGGAGTTCGAGCTTCCCAACGTCGGGATGGTCACCGTCCGTGATCCGGCAACCGGCGCGTTGCGGGAGCTGGCCACCGACCGGCCGGCGGTGCGCGAGCGCTACGCCAGGGCCATCGAGTCCCGGCAGCGTCAGCTGGAGAACACGTTCACCGAGGCCGGTATCGACCACCTGCACCTGTCGACCGACCGGGAGTGGCTCGACGACCTGGTCGCCTTCATCCAGCGGCGGCGGCTTCTGTTGGCCCACCGGGCCGCCGGAGGTGGCGGACGGCGATGAGCTTCCTGTCCCCCGAACGCCTCTGGCTGCTGATGCTGGTGGCCGTCCTGATCGGTGCCTACGTGCTGATCCAGCGGCGACGCAAGGTCTATTCGCTGCGCTTCGCGTCGCCCGAGCTGTTCGACTCGATCGCTCCCGAAGGACCGGGGTTCCGGCGCCATGTGCCGCCGATCGTGTTTCTCGCCGCACTGGCGGTTCTGGTGGCCGCCTTCGCCCAACCGGCTCGCCAGGTACAGGTGCCCCGGGAGCGGGCGACGGTCATCGTGGCCATCGACGTGTCGCTGTCGATGCAGGCCACGGACGTCGAACCCGATCGCATCTCGGCCGCTCAGATGGCGGCAAACCGGTTCATCGACGAGCTGCCACCGACCCTCAACGTCGGCATCGTGTCGTTCGCCGGTTCGGCCTCGGTCCTGGTCAGCCCGACGATCGACCGCCTACCCGCCCACAACGCCATCAACAACCTGCGGCTGGCGGAGTCGACAGCCATCGGCGAGGCGATCTTCACCTCGCTCGACGCACTGCTCACCGTGCCGGTCGACGGCAGCACCGAACCGCCTCCGGCCCGTATCGTCCTGCTCTCCGACGGCCAGACCACGGTCGGTCGACCCGACGCCGAGGCCGTCAACGCCGCCGTGGCGGCCGACGTGCCGGTTTCCACCATCGCGTTCGGTACGACCTGGGGGACGATCGTCTACGACGACCCGACCACGGCGCTGGTCGAACGCCAGGAGATCCCGGTGCCGGTGATGGAGGACAACCTTCGCGCGATCGCCGATGGCACCAACGGCGCGTTCTTCACCGCTTCGTCACTCGACGAGTTGGAGGCGGTCTACAACGACATCGGGTCGGCGATCGGCTACGAGCTGGTCGACCGGGAGATCACCGACTGGTTCGTCGGTGGCGGTGTCGCCCTCCTCGCGCTCGCTGCGGTCTTCAGTCTCGTCTGGTTTCAACGTCTGCCGTAACGGACCCGGACGCGGCGGGCTCGATCGACGCCGGTGGTTCGTCTGCGACTTCGGACTCGTTGTCGCCGTCCCCGCTGTCGCCGTTCCCGCTGTCGCCGTTCCCGTTGTCGGAGTCTTCGTCGCCGGCGAGCAGTTCGGGCTTCGACGTTGGCCTCAGAACACCCCTGAGCATGGCCAGGCCATCGGACGAATTGAGGCCGAACACCGCGCCGATGGCGTACACGGCGAACGGGTTCAGCGCCGCGGCCGAATTGTTGATGTTGAGCAGTCCTCCCCGTATGGCCGCGTAGCCGATGGTTGCAGCCGCCAGACCCCACAGCGGGCGGGCGGCGTGCCACGACAACCAGCTCGACTTGAACTCCCTGACACCCACCAGCCGGGTGATGGCGCTGAGCGCCCCGGCCGAGATACCGACGCCGGCCCCGGCCAGGGCGAGACCGAGCAGCAGAACCTCCTCGGTGGCCGTCCAGTCGAAGAGCCACAGGATGCGCACGTTCGATCTGGGCGGGCTCCGGAGCATGGTCCGGGCCTCGGTGACCGCAGCCTGGCCGACCGCTCCCTCGGCCTCCTCGACCGCGTCCTCCGCCGCCTCGATGACCTCCATCGCCTCGTCGGTGGTTGCCGCATCGCTTCCGACCACGTCGAGGCTCTCCTGGGCATTCTGCAACGCCGATTCAGCCGACGCCACGCTTCCACCGACGGTCTCGTCCGCCAGGTCCGCCAGAGCGTCCTCGGCGGCCTCGACCGCCTGCTCCACCTCGTCGAGCGCCGTTCCGGCCGCTGACTCGTCACCGGCCGCAATCGACTCCTGGACCTCCTCGATGGTCTCCGCTGCATCGTTCACCGCCTGCCCCTGGCTGCCGGCGTCGTCGAGAACCTCCCGGACGTCGTCGAGCTGTTCGTCCTGGGAACCCTCGTAGCGGGAGAACTCGATGGCGGGCCCCCAGAGCACGATCGTCATGTGAAACGACACCAGGCAGAACAGCACCAGCCAGGTGCCGACCAGGGTGGTCAGCACCCATTCCCGTTTCGACATCGTTCCTCCCCTCCCGTCCGGTTGCCGGACGAACAACCGTCAACAACCCCACAACCCTAGTCACCCGGCCGTTGCCCGACCAGACCCGACGATCAGGTGCCGGATACCCGCCAGGCCCAGTAGTCGCCCGTCGAGTCCATGGTGTAGGGCGCATCGGGCAGGTGGGCGAGGAGTTCGAGCCGACCGGCGTCAACCAGTGCCTGCTGCACCGCGACGAAGTCGGTCGACTCCTGGTACGACCGGCGGGTACTGACCACCAACAGGCCCTCCGGGGATGCCAGGTCCGCGACCACGGACAGGGACTCGGGCGGAATGTGGCCAACCGTGAACACGCCGCCGACGAGCACGATCACCGCACGTCCGATCAGATGCCCAGGAGCAGGACGGGACAGGTCGATTCCACCTTCGAGGTACCGATAGATGCGGCGGTCCCGGGCCCGCTCCACCATCTCGTGGGAGAGGTCGATGCCGCTCAGGTCCGTGTAGCCGGCGTCGTGCATGACCACACCGACCAGGCCGGTGCCGCAGCCGGCGTCGAGGACGGGGGCCGAGCGATCGAGATAGCGAGCGGCCGCATCATCGTGTGCGGCGGCGGCGTTCACCGTGGCCAGCATCATCCGGGGTAGTCCATAGCCGTGATCGGCCACATCCGCGTCGTAATACGATGCCCATCTCGCGTAGTAGTCCGACAGCTTGTCGACGTCACCGTCGAGGCTCATCACCTCCCGCATCGACTCGGTCATGTCCTGCGACGGCTCGGATCCGGCGTTGGCACCGGCGTTGGCGGTGTCGTCGGTCGGCTCGCTCACCTTTTCGATGGTACGGCCCGGTGATCCCGCCAGCCAGCGGGGCCGAACCCACGACCCTCAGGAAGTGGCGGGTGAACGCACTCTGGTCGTAGTAGCCACACAGCGGCGCAATCTCCGCCAGCGGGCGATCCGTTCCAAACCGGCGGGACTTCGAGGTCAGGAAACAAGCCGACGGTGCCGTCGGAGCGGGTGACGAGCTCCAGCTCATTGGAGAGCGAGCGCGGGCCGATGGTAGCAGTTCGACGACGACGGTCTTCCCGACCCGGCGCACCGCCGAACCGGATGTCAGGCCGCGTTCTCGCCCTCGTCGGCTTCCCGAGCCCGCTG
>JBFHME010000162.1:0-7842 GCA_041594435.1 Acidimicrobiales bacterium | reverse complement strand
GGGTGACGTCGAGGGCCAGCCCGGCATCGAGAATCTCGGCCGGTTCGCCGTCGATCTCCAGCGGTCGACCCGGGGTGTGGAGGGGCAGCGGTTGGCCGAACACCACCTCCGGCCCGTCGCCGGCCCGCTGGATCAGCTCGTACACCAGGTCGTAGCCGAAGTCGTGCTCGAGCAGATCTCCGATACCGACTTCGATCGGATCACCGACGGCGGCGTCGACCCAGCGGTTGATCTCCGCCAGCAGGTTACGGCGGCGGGCCACCACGAACCGGTTGTTCCGCCACCGCATCAGCGCGGCGACGATGGACGGACGGGACAGGGCCAGGAGCCGACCGATCTCGAATGCGGTGGCCAGCGACAGATCCTCCCGCCGGTCGGGAACGACGATGCGGAGCTGATCCGAGCTGTGGGCCAGCGGAAGCCGGTTGTCGGCGGTGACCGGTGGCGGCGGGTGGGGCAGCAGCGGCCCCCGGTACCAGCTCGTGGTGACGTCACCATCTCGGGTCCGGTGCGGCAGACCGACGTGGCCGGTCTCGACCACATCGATCGGTAACCGGCCATCGGCCGCCGGGCGACCGGGGTCGACGCTGCCGATCAGGCCGGAATTCAGGTTCTCCATCAGCGACCGGAACGTCTCGTCGCCGTAGCTGGTGAACGACCAGTGCAACAGCACCGGGAACCGGAGCGTCGGGTCGATCAGTTCCCCGCCGACGAGGTCGGTGAACGCATCCCCGATGCTCCACGGCCGAGCCATCCGCTCGTAGAGGGTGGTGGTCTCCGATTCGGCGGTGGTCCATTCGCTGAGGTGATCGTGACCGGCGGACGTGGCCGCTTCGGCCAGCGGGAAATCGGTCACGACCGCCGTTGCCCCGGCCACGAACGGCGTCGTGCCGGCATCGCCGGCGAAGTCCACATCGAGGTCTGCGCCGATGCCGGAGCGGCCGGTGCCCATGCGACCGTGATCGGCGCGGGCCATCGTCTGGTACTCGACGCTGGTGACGAGAATCTGCGATGTCACGTCGACCGGGTCGGGAGAGCGGTCGAGCAACCTGGTGTACTGGCCTTCGAGGTTGATCAGGCACGCCAGGTATCGGACCGGGACGTCGTTTCCGTCGGCATCCCGCCCCCCCATCGGGAGGCGGTTGCACACCACCACGGAGAGGTATCCGTCGTCGTCGCCCATCATCAACTCGGTGTCGTTGATGTCGACGGCCCGGGCGTGGGCCAGCAACTCGACGTCCTGTTGGGTGGGGAAGATCTTGTGCACCATCGACTGGCGGACCCTGAGGTGGTTGCCGACCGGCACCTCGGCCGGCTCGGCGTCGCCGTTGGGCAGCTCCAGGCCGGGGGTGAAGCATTCCGAGGTCGGACTGTTGGCCACGAACTCGGCTTCGCCCTCGGCGATCAGCACCAGCGCCAGCCAGGGAGGATCCTCGACCTCATCGCCGGGATCACCGACGGTACGCTCCCACGGCAGGGTGCGGCGCTTGATGACCACCTGGGGCAGCCGGCTGCCGAAGCTGCCCTCGGCGTTGGCCGGGGGGAACGTCGACAGCACCTGATCGGGCGGCAGCAGGAATCGAGGCGAGCGGACGGTGAAGTGGGCCTCGCCGTCGGCCACGGCCAGGTCGTCGGCGTCGAGAGCGGTGCCGTCCCTGGTGGCGCCGAGGACCTGGTTCACGACGAGCTTCCAGTTGCCCGCGTCGAGCGGGGCGTCGATCCGGTTGTAGAGCTGGAACGTTCCTTCTTCCAGAGTCACTGATCATCATCCTCCGGGTCGACGGACGGTTGGGCCGGATGCCAGGCCAGGGTGGTCGGGGCCGTGGTGGCCGAACGGGCCCTGGCCGTCGGGTCGGGAACCAGGGCGTGAACCCCGGAGGCGACGACGGTGTCGGCGAGAGCCTGCGGGGGCAGGTTCGACCCGAGCACACCGACCACGCGGCGGCGACCGAGATCGGTCGTGACCCGGACGGGCTGATCCTTGCGGTCGGGGTCGGGCTCGACGCCGACGATGATCACCGAATACGGTCCGCTCTGCACCATCACCGCGGGCCGCACCGTTACGGCGTCGCCACGATCTGGATCGGTGCCGACCTCGCCGTCGGACCGACTCCCGGAGCGGCCGCCGGCCGCGATCCGCACGCCGTCCAGGGCAACGCCGACCTCTTCCAACATCGCCGTCGAACCCGCAGACGTTCCGGTTGTCGAGCGGGTGTCGGAGAGGACGATCGCCACCGTGCGGGGTGGGCCGGCGAAGGTGGTGGTGATGGCGTCCGACTCGCGGGCCGGCGAGGCGGCCGGAAGCCAGCCGACCCGCCGGGTCACACCCTGGCCGCTGAATCGCAGGACACATCGAGCCCCGATCGCCGTGCCCCGACCCGACCACAGCACACGTGAGCTGTCGAGCCAGCCCATCGTCCGGTCGGCATCGGGTGGCGCGGCCGAGAGGGTGACGACCCGACCGGTACCGACCGGGATCGGCCATGACCAGACTTCGTCGCCGGTCGTGGCGTCGTTCACCCGGTCGGCCAGCACCGACCCGTCGATCCCGACGGCGACCATCCGGATCGGGCCGGTGCCGGAGAGGAGCGGACGGTTGTCGGCGTCGAGGTCGATGTCGGCGTCGGGCAGTTCGAGCACCAGTCCCTCCCCCGCCACCAGACCGACGCCAGGCGTTGCGTCGGCCCCGGCCCCGGCGCCGCCGGCCGATGACACCGGTGATGACGACACCAGTGATGTCCCCATGGTGTCGAGCAGCCGGCGATCCGTTTCGACCCAGGGGGCGACGGTGCCGGTATGGGGGACGGCGGTGCGGGATGTCACCGTGGCGCCGTCGACCGACGGCAGCACGGAGGTACGGTGCAGATCGATCGGCAGGGTCCTGCCGAGCCGGCGTTTCACCGACGCCGTCGAGGGGGCGGGCCGGCGTCCTATCCCCGACTGGGAGACCGTGGTGAATCCCGTCTTCGGACTTCGTCCCGAGCCGGCGCCGACGTAGCCAACGACCTTCGGGGCCCGCACCGTCCGCTTCGGGGTCGCCGGTCCGTCGTCGATGACAGCGGTGTCGGCTCCGTCGGGGTTGGACAGATCGATGCCTTCGGCCAGCGTGCCGAACATCGGTGGGGCGTTCCGGCTGCCCCGGTAGCCGGCTCGAGCCAGACGACTACGACCCGTTCCGTCGTTGTCGACCGAGGCCGTGGTGGTGGCCGCGGTGCCCGTTCCGCCGAACAGAACACGGCGAGCCGTGGCCAGCGCCTGCTGGGCGTCGGCCACCTCGACGTCGGCAAATCCGGCGGCAACACCGAGCAGCTCACCCCGGGATGGACCGGTGGCCGAGAGAGGCAGCGGTCGACGACCCGACCTCACCTGGCGATACACGATCTGCGGTCCGACCAGATCGTCGAGCGATGCCTTCGAGACCAACCGGATCCGGTTCCCGGCGAACACCACCTCGGCTGACGGCAGGGGTTTGTCCTCGGCCTCCGCGTCGTTGGGCCGGCCCCACACGCCGAGCGGGAACCCGTTGTAACCGTAGGTCGGGGTACCGGCCGGGGGGCCGGACGGCCCGCTCGCCGCCGACCCGGGAACCGGCTCGGCGGTCAATCCGTCGACCAGCGCCGCACTCTCGGCCGGTTTCGGCACGTAGAGGTCGTCCCCCACCTCGTAGAACAGCGCCAACCGCAGGCTCGACAACAGGCCGGTGGCCTGCATAGGTGCCAGCCCGAGGGTGGTTTCGGAGCCGTCCGACAAGACGGCCGGCACCGGTCGCGGTTCGGGGTGGCCGACGACGAGCGAGGTGAACGGCACGGTGGTGATCACGGTCAGTTCGAACTCGGCGAAGACCTGGAACGGCTTGTCCCCGCTGCCGTCGGGCGACGGGGCGCCGGCCCGATCACCGGTCGGGGCCGGAACCGCACCGGATCCGGCCACCGACGAGATGGCGGCGGCCTCACCGGGGGACGCCTCCTCCAGATACTTGTCCACGAACTGTGACCAGTTGATGGCCGGGCGCTTGTCCTTGCGGCGCGACCCGAAGGGAACGTCGAACTCGGCCGGGCCTACCTCGATGGTGGCCACACCGCTCACGTCGGGGCCTTCGACGAGAACCGACGCGGCAAACGAGATGCTGATCCGGATTGTTCCCAGGAAGGTCTTGATCTTGATGCCGGCCGAGATCGAGGCATAGGCCTCGACCCGGAACCAGAAGGGATCGAAATAGACGATGCCGTGGGCCCCGAAGGCGATCCGGGCCCAGGCGAAGCCGAAGTCGGCGCTGGCCTCCACATCGATGCCGGCCATCAGCGCCTCGGAGGTCAATGCGAAGTAGGAACCGCCCTTGATGACGATCGAGTCCGAGACCTGCCACACCAGACCCAAGCGGGGCACCTCGGGGTAACCGGCCCGGCGGAACGTCGGGTGGTACCCGCCGAGGGTCAACACGAACTGACCGGCGTTGGCCCCCTTCCACCAGGTGGCGAAGGCGAAGCCGCCGGTCAGCCGGACGTCGGGGTACAGCAGCCACGAGTTGTCGGTGAGCTGGGCCTGGATGAGGAACAGACCCTCCTCGGTCGAGAAGCGGGCCAGCAGCCCGAGTTCGATCGAGACCAGCGCCGCCTCGGGCCGGGGCAGCGCCATTCGGGCCAGGCCCATCAGGTTGATGTCGAGGCCCGAGCCGAACGACACCGACACCACGGCGATGCCGTCGACGAGGCTGAAGCAGGTGAAGCTGACACCGGCGGCGAACCAGATGTTGCCGAGCTCGACCGGGAAGTAGTCGCCCAGCTCCCGGATCTGGTCCAGGGGCGGCCTGTCCGAAACCGAGCCGGCGTCGAGGGCCCGGATGAACGGATACTCGTTCAGAACGGCGATGTCGTCGGGCACCCGCAGGCCTCGGTTGATGCCGAGCCCACCGCCGAGGCCGGTGACGAAGAACGCCGGCGGCCCGCCGATGGGGCCGTTGACCGCGCCGAAGATGAAGAACGACGGCGTGTCGCCGACCCTCGTGTAGCCACCGAACAGCGACAAACCGTAGACCCCGAACCGGCCCATCAGCATGCCCAGGTATCCCGGGTTGCCGTCGAGTTCGGTCTTCAGCAGACCTCCGGAGATGAAGACCCCGGACAGATCCGCGGTGATGGCGAACCCCTGGATGTCGACATGCCAGTTGTTGCCGTCGGTGATCGAATTCCCGGACCAGCGGATGGCGAGCTGATCGACCTGGGCGGTGAGGCCGAACAGCGAAACCCGGCCGTCGAACAGCAGCGAGATGGCCACCACCCGACCGTTGTGCTCGGTCGAGTCGAAACCGAATCGCTCGAGGTAGAGGGGGCCGAGTTCGCGCTGGACGACCAGCCACCAGGGGCCGGGCGGTTCACCGGCCGACACGCTGACGGCGACATCCTGATCGGCTCCCGGCGATCGCTGCACGGCGATGCCCGGGCTGAAGCTCGGCCGGGCGTCGTCTCCACCGGCGGCGGCCGCGTCGTTCATGATGCCGGACGCAACCTGGTTGTCTCCGCCACCGGCAGGCGTGAAGGCCAACCCTTCGAGCCGGAGTTGGGCGCCGACACCGGCTCCGGACGGATTCGACTCCCCGTACAGGTGCAGGGCAATGGCGTCGATGCCCAGACCGCCCAGCTCGAGCAGTGGGCCGGACTGCTGACCGACTCGAATGCCGAGACCGCGGGCGATGATGCGGGGACCGAACGAGAAATCGGTCGGGTCGGCCACCGACTGCCGGAGCCCGACAAGGGTCAGGCCGGCCGGACCGGTTCCGTTGATCCAGGAGCCGTCGATGTCGATCTCGATCAACGGATCGTCCACCAGCTTGAACCGGCCGGTGCCACCCAACGAGACGGTCAGACCGTAGTGGTGATGGGTGCCGTCGGTGTCGGCGTGGTAGCCGACGGTCAGGGTCGGGTTGGTCCCGATGTCGACCTTCAGCCCCGCTTGACCGAGGTTGGCCAGCAGCCGGAACAGGCGGGTGAGGAGGGCGTCGGGGTCGAACAGGTCGACGAAGAACCCCGGGTCGACGGTGGTGTCGGTGCCGGTGCCGGCCGGATCGAGGAGCACACCCCTCAACGCCGGACGGGCTCGATCGCCCAGGACGGGATCGGCGAGTTCGACGGCGACCGAGGTGGCCAGCGACAGGGCCAGGAGACCGAGGTTCAGGGCCGGATCGGCCGGTTGACCGACCGGGGCCGTGCCCACCAGGGTTGGCGGTGAGGCGTCGAGTGCCCACCGCAGACCGGCGGTTCGTTCGCCGCTGCCGTCGAGGGCCAGCGCCGCGGTGACCGAGCGGGTGAAGCCGGCCTCGTCGACACCGGCCGAGACGGCCAGCAGCGGTCGCAGGGTCAGGCTCCCACCGACATCGAACTCGCCCCGATAGGAGGCGGCAACCTGGAGTCCGTCGGGGCGAAGACGAAGTTCGGTGATGGAGATGGTCCCCACGCCGTCGACGGGGAGGGATGCGTCGATGACCACCGCCGGGAGCGCCCCGCTGTCGTCGAAGGTCAGGGCCAGATGGCCGCGGTCGGATCCCGCCGGGCCGATGACCATCCGGTCACCGTCACGGCGGACCAGCGACGGTCCGCCGTCGTTGAGGGCGTCGACCAGGCTGTTCACCGCCACCTGGCCGACGGCGGCCACGTGATCGGTGAGGGCCCGGCCGGGATCGTCGGCGAACGCCACCACCCGTGTTTCGGTGAACTGACCACTTTCCAGCAGTTCGAGTGCCTGACCGAGGTCGAACACCACCTGGGCCACCGAGCGGGTGAGTGATGCCGAGGCGTCGGTACGTCGGGCGATCAGGGCATTGAGGACCGGTGGGATGACCATGGACGCGCTCGAAGCCACGAGGCTCCCGACGTCGCCGGCCCACGGGTACAAGGTGAACGGCGGCGCCGGCGAGGGCCGGAGCAGAGCCAGCGACACCGAGGGATCGACCAGCAGACGAAGGCCACGTCCGTCGATGTCGAATCGGGCGGCCAGGTCGGGGGCCACCGAGATCCCCGATGACGGGGCCGTCAACCCGAGGCCGAGACCGAACGCGGTGGTGACGGTCCGGCCGTCGAGCTGGTGGCCGGCGTCGATGGCCACGCCGAGTGCCAGACGGCCGTCGGTGAGCTGATACTGGAGGGCGACCCGATCGGTGATGGGCCAGGTTCGCTGATCGCCGGATCGGACGCCCGACGGTGGATCGACGCCGACCAGTGGGCCGATGGTGTCGAGGAGGGCGACCGCCTGGCCGAGTGGATCGTCACGCCAGCCCTCCGCACCGCTACGGAGCCAGCCCAGCGGATCGAGGAACAGGCCGACCGGCACCCGGATGGGGATGGTGACCTCCTCGGGGGAAAGGTCGGCCAGATCGTCGGACACGGCATCGCGGTCGAGCAGCGCCAATCCGTCGAGGACACCGTTCAGAGCGTCCCGACTCTCGGAGCCGACCGTGCGCCGGAGCTGTTCCAGCGCGGCTCGGGCCAGCGCGGCCGGTACCAGCGCCGCCAGCGGGCGGAGCAGTCGGACCAGGTCGGATGGCGACGGTCCGCCGCCGGCCAGCAGATCGATCTCGTCGGGAGCGGTGGAACCGGGCCGGCCCGCCGTCGGGCCCGCCCACTGGATCACCACACTCGTTTCGGCCGACCGTTCCACGAGCAGCCGGATGCCGCCCTCGGTCGGGCTGATGGCCCCGACCGCCATCGAGGATGCCAGTGAGCCGCCGTCGACGGTCAGACCGATCTCGATCGGCGCGATCCCGACGGCGTCCGCGGTCAGCGTCGCGGTGAGTGATCCGGTGGCCAGATCGGTGGTGAGGGCGAGCTGGGACGGGCCGGTTTCGACCCG
>JBFHME010000161.1:0-7845 GCA_041594435.1 Acidimicrobiales bacterium | reverse complement strand
CGTCGTCAACGGCGTAGACGACGGGCACGGCGTCGACCCCCCGCTCGGCGTGAACGGTGCACAGCACCCCGTGATCATGGGCTGTGAGCCTTGCCAGCGTCTCATCATCGGTAAGCCGGGGCATGGACCCAGTGTGCCCGGTGCCGATGCCGGGTAGTACGCTCGATCGGCGTGACGGCTTACGACGAACGTAGGAGGGCGCCATGAATCTGGCTGTCTGGGTTGAACGCCAGGGCCGGTTGCGGCCCGGTGCTCCCGCGCTGGCCGACGGCGAACGGGTCCACGCCGACTGGGCCACCTTCGCCGCACGGGTTGCCGGTGCGGCCGCCGGGTTACGGGAGCACGTCGGCCTCTCACCCGGTGACCGGGTTGCCATCCTGATGCGGAACCGGCCCGAGTACCTCGAGGCCCTGTTCGCCGCCTGGCATGCCGGACTGGTCGCCGTGCCGGTCAACGCCCGTCTCCACCGCGACGAGATCGCCTACATCGTGGAGGCCAGCGCGGCGGCCGTCGTCGTCACCGACCTCGAACACGCCGATGACGTCGATCCCCTGATCGGAACCGTCGAATCGCTCGAAGCGGTCGTGGTGGCTCCCGGCGAGCGGTGGAATCGCCTGATCGGGTCGTCGCCCGAACGACTGCTCGATCGACAGCCGAACGATCCGGCCTGGCTGTTCTTCACCAGCGGAACGACCGGCCGACCCAAGGGGGCCACGCTCACCCACCGCAATCTGTTGATGATGTCGCTCAGCTACTTCGCCGACATCGACCCGGTCGGCTCCAACGACAGCGTGCTGCACGCCGCCCCGATCTCGCATGGATCCGGGCTCTACGGCCTGCCCCATATCGCCCGTGGGGCCGTGAGCGTGATCCCACGGTCCGGTGGGGTCGACGGGGACGAGATCGCGGCTCTCCTCGAGCGGTGGCCCGGCATGTCGTTCTTCGCCGCACCCACCATGGTCAAACGGCTGACGGTCGACCCGGCCATCGTCGGCGCCGACCTCGGCGGCCCCGAATCGAATCTGAAATGCATCATCTACGGCGGAGCGCCGATGTACCTGGCCGACCTGACCGACGCCCTCGAGACCTTCGGGCCCCGGCTCGCCCAGATCTATGGCCAGGGCGAGACCCCGATGACGATCACCTCACTGTCGAAAGCCGACCACGCCGACCGGGACCACCCCCGGTGGGAGGACCGTATGCAAAGCGTCGGCCTCCCCCGCACCGACGTCGAGGTCCGCGTCGTCGACGCCGACGACAGCGAACTCCCCACCGGTGAGATCGGCGAGATCGTCGTGCGGGGCGACGTCGTCATGAGCGGCTACTGGAACCAGCCGGAGGCCACCGCCGAGACGCTGCGGGGCGGCTGGCTCCACACCGGTGACGTCGGCAGCTTCGACGACGACGGTTTCCTCACGCTCCGGGATCGATCCAAGGACCTGATCATCAGCGGTGGCATGAACATCTACCCTCGGGAGGTCGAGGAAACGCTGCTTCGCCACGACGGGGTGAAGGCCGTCTCCGTTGTCGGGCGTCCGGATCCGGAGTGGGGAGAATCCGTTGTCGCCTTCGTCGTCGCCGCCGAGGGGGCGACGCAGCCGTCTGTTGACGAGCTCGACCAGACCTGCCTCGACCACATCGCCCGCTACAAGCGGCCGAAGGACTACCGCTTCGTCGACTCGCTGCCGACCAACAACTACGGCAAGGTGGTCAAGCGTGCGTTGCGCGACCAGCTGCGCGCTGAAGCGGACGCCGAGGCCGGCGGTTGAGGACCGGCGGTTGACGAGGGGCGGTTGATCGCCGCCGGCTGGGCAACCGGTCTACAGCCGGTCCATACCGTCGACGAGTTGGACCAGCTCGCTCCGCAGACGGTCGACGGCCGTCGGATCGAGTAGCGTTCGGCACCGAACCTCACCCTGTACGGCGGCAGCCGAAGCCTCGAGATCCGAACCGGCCCCGGTCAGTTCCACATGCACCACCCGACCGTCGAGGTCGTCCTTCACCCGGCGGACGAAGCCGGCCTCCTCGAGTCGATCGATGATCGGTGACACCGCGTGGGTGGCCAGCGCGAGGGCGTCGGCGATCTCGCCGAGCCGCCGCGACCGATGCTCCCAGAGGACGAGCAGCACCAGGTATTGGGGGTAGGTGAGCCCGATGGCCTTGAGGAGCGGGCGGTACACCCGCGTAACGGCGTTGGTGGCCGCGTACAGGGCGAAGCAGAGCTGATCGTCGAGTCGTCCGGCTTCCGACGTGTCGGGCCTCGACGCAGCAGGGTCGATGGCGTTGTCGGTCTCGTGTTCCACTTGCGGTAACTATATCACACATGATATATATGATGGCAAGAACCGCTGGGGGGCGGTCGTCGCAGCCCGAGACTTCGCTGGTGTGATGGTCGACGCCCTCGGCTGACCGTCCGATCTGTATGCCGAGGAGGCCACATCACCATGAAGCTCGCCCTGTATCTGCCCAACTTCCGTGACCATGTGACGGTGAAGGAGCTGGAGGACCTCACCGCCCTGGCCGAGGAACTCGAGTTCGATTCCATTTGGACCCTCGACCGCATCTGCGTCCCCGAGGCCTCCGATCGCGAGGAGCTGCAGTACTCCTTCGGCATGATGAGCGAGTTCCCGAAAGCGCTGCCGGTGTCGGCTCGGGGCCAGTGGTTCCAGGGGTGGCCGCTCATCCCCTGGCTCGCGGCCAAGACCGAGAAGTGCCGCATCGGCATGAGTATCGTCGACACCCCGTTCCGAGCACCGGCAGTGCTGGCCGCCGAGCTGGCCACCGTCGACCAACTGAGCAACGGCCGGCTCAACGTCGGTGTCGGCGCCGGCTGGATGCCCGAGGAGTTCGCCGCCTCGAGCGCTGCCCACATCTTCCCCAAGCGTCACACCCATGTGCGGGAGACCATCGAGATCATGCAGGGCATCTGGACCAACGATCTGTTCGAGTACCACGGCACGTTCGCCGACTTCGAGCCGTGCGGCTTCGGGCACAAGCCGGTGCAGGATCCCCACCCGCCCATCTTCTTCTCCGGGCTGAAGGATCCGAAGCGGTCGGCCAACCGCATCGCCAAGTACAACCTGTCGGGCTGGATCGGCATCCAGGACACCCCGCGGGAGCTGGGCGACTGGCGCGGCCCGATTCAAGCCGAGCTGGATGAGCTGGGCAAGCCCGACGCCATGGACGGCCTCGAGCTGTGTTCCATGTACTGGTTCGTGATCACCGACGAGGAGTCGGATCAGACCGACAACGGCAAGGCCAGCAACATCCTCATCGGCACCAAGAAGCAGATCACCGACAACCTCAAGCGTCTGGCCGAGGTCGGCCTCACCATGCCACTGATCTGGCCGCCGTTCACCGACGTCCCGGTTTCGAAGACCCTCGACGACCTGAAGGTCCTCAACAACGAGATCCTTCCCGAAGTCAACGCCATGTGAGGCCCTGTTCCGTCGCCGCCGCCTCGATGGCGGCGGCGATGTCGACAACCGGGGATTCGGTGTCGACGACGAGGTCGGCCACCTCGGCCAACGGTTCGGCCCGGCGAGCGGCCAAGGCCGCGAACTCGACGGGGTCGACGGAGCGACGATGTGCCCCCTCGGCCGCCCGCCGCAAAAGCACGTCGACCGGTGCCTGCAGGACGACGACGAAGGCCCGTCGCGCCATGGCGTTGCGGCACAGCTCGTCGTCGACGGTGGACGCCGCGGCGGTGATGATCGTCGGCTCCTCGGAGGCGAGGGCGCCGAGCAGCAGGCCCCGTTCGATTCCGTGGAGCCGGGCAACGCCGTGGTTCTCGGCGATGTCACCACCGGTGAAGTGCCAGAGGCGTTCGATGTCGCGGTCGGAATCGCGGATCGGGTAGCCGATCCGCTCCGACAGGACCTCGGCCAGCGTGGTCTTGCCCGCACCCATCAGCCCGATCAACACGATGTGCGGACCATCACCCGGCATCTCGCTACACCACCGCCGTCATACCGCCGTCGACGAACAGGGTTTGACCGTTCACGAAGCTCGACGCGTCGGAGGCCAGGAAGACCACGGCGCCACCCAACTCCTCCACCCGACCCCAGCGTCCGGCCGGCGTGCGTGACGACACCCAGGCCGAGAAGTCCTCGTCATTCACCAACGCCTCGGTCAGTTCCGTGGCGAAATAGCCGGGGGCCAGCGTGTTGACCTGAATCCCCAGGGGACCGAGATCGGCACACAATCCGCGGGTCATCAGATTCAGCCCTCCCTTCGACGCGGTGTAGGGAACGATCGTCGGTCGCCCGAGTTCGGACTGGACCGATCCGATGTTGATGATCTTGCCTCGTCCCCTGGCCGCCATCGGCCGGGCTGCGGCCTGGGCCACGGCGAACGGCGCGATCAGGTTGAGTTCGAGGAGGGAGCGGAACCGGTCGACGGGGAAGTCGAGGATCGGTGCCCGATCCTGCATCCCGGCGTTGTTGACAACGATGTCGAGCGGCCCGACGTCGGATTCGATCGAGTCGATCATGGTGGTGACCGCCTCGCCGTCGGTGATATCGGCCGCCTGTACCTCGACGGTCAGACCGTCGCCACGGAGGAGGGCCGCCGCGTCATCGAGCGCGCCGGCCGAGCGCGCGTTGAGAACCACCGTCGCCCCGGCCTCGCCGAGTGCTCGGGCCAGAGCCAGGCCGATCCCACGGCTCGATCCGGTGATGAGGGCCACACGCCCGCTGAGGTCGAACGGGTTGGTCATGCGGTGCCGGCTCCCTGATCTGCCACGGCACCGACGGTATCGGCCGATCAGGCGTGCTCGAACCTGCGGAAACACGTGGCGGCCCGGAAACCGTCGAACTCATGACCGGCCCGTGTCGGCCGATGGGATGATCGTCTCCTTTTCGCAGGATGTCCCATGCCCGACCACGTAGAACTTCTCGACGAGCTACCGGATCTCATCTGCTGTTTCCGGCCGAACGGCAAGCTGTCGTACGTGAATCGCGCCTATGCCACGTTCCACGGCGCAACACCGGAGAAGCTGGTCGGAACATCGTGCCTCGATCTGGTCCCTCCCGAGTCCCGTTCGGTGGTCGAGGACAGCCTTCGGAACCTCCTCGACCTCCGACCCGAGAACCCGACCATGATCGACGTGCACAAGTTGGGCGACGCCGGCGGCAACCCCCGGTGGTTCCGCTGGACCAACAAGGCCTTGTTCGACCCCGGGTCCGATGAACCCCGCGAGTTCGCCGGGATCGGGCACGACATCACCGCACAACGGGAAGCCGAGGAGCGCAGCCGGTATCTCGCCGCCCACGACCCACTGACGGGCTTGATCAACCGCCACACTCTGCGGGAGGAACTCGAACGCCAGTTGAGGCGAGCGGATCGGGACAACCGGAGCTTCGGTCTGATCCATCTGGATCTCGACGGACTGAAGACGATCAACGACCGTGACGGTCATTCGGCCGGCGACGACTTCATCAAGCGGGCGGCGATCGCCCTGCTGCAGTCGTTCCGTGATTCCGACATCGTCGGCCGGATCGGCGGTGACGAGTTCGTCATCGTCTGCCCCGGCGTCGACGATACGGCGCATCTCGCCACGATGTTGATGCGGGCCAGGGCAGAACTCCGACGGGCCCACCTCTACCAGTCGGCGGCCGCCGGTGTCGGCATCAGTGCCGGGGTGATCGTCTGCGACGGTGGGGAGACGGCTGATGCCGTACTTCAGCAGGCCGATCGAGCCATGTTCCTCGACAAGCAGTGCCGGAAGAACCGAAGCCGGCTCGGCGGTGAATCATGAATGCCGAGCCACTTCCGGAGTCGAGCGCCGAGGCCCCGATCGAGGTCCTCGATTCCGCGTCGACGACGGACCGACGACGCCTATCCGGCCCCGCAGGCAGCCGTCATCGAACGGCTCGGATCGTCGACGACCCTGGTCGACAACGCCGTTTCGACCGCCGAGCGAACCTTCGTCAGTGGTACCCGGCCTGAGGGAAACTCGGGGGGAACGAAGTTGAACGACTGCATACGAGCGGTGTCCATCCTGGCCGCGATGGCCACCAGCTCGTCGGCCCGGTCCAACGGAATGTCGGTGACCACGTGGTCGGCCACGATGTCGGTGAGGTGACCGAACTTGGTCACGACGTCGAGCGGCGCCACCTGATCGATCAACGCCGCGACCACGCACCGTTGGCGGGCCATCCGGCTGTAGTCCCAGCTCTGAACCCGGGATCGGACGTAGGCGAGGGTGGTCAGGCCGTCGAAGTGGTATTGACCCGGCTGGACGGTGATGTCGAGATAGGGCCCACCTTTCTCGATCGGACGGATCCGGTCGTTGATGTGCTCGGTGACGGTCAGATCGATGCCACCGAACAGGTCGATCGTCTCGACGACCGCCGTCATGTCGACCATGACGAAGTAGTGAATGGGAATGCCGAGCGTCTGGGCCATGGCCTGCTTGACGGCCACACCTCCGGGGTGTTCGGATCCGGAGAAGAGCTCGGGCCGTCTCTCGCCGAGACCATAGACGGTGTTGGCCAGATCCGGATTGCCGTCCGGGTAGGCGGCCGCCGCCGGGGTGCCGGCGGGGAAGGGCACGTTCGTCCAGTTCCGAGGCACCGAGAATGTGACGGCGTCGCCGGTCGCGACGTCGATCGACAGGACGATGATGGTGTCGGTCCGGATCCCTCTCCGGTCGTACCCGCCGTCGCTGCCCAGCATGACGATCGACAGCCGGGTCTCGCCGTCCCAGGTTTGCGGTGCATCGGGGATCGACGGGTCGGGATCGACGGGCGGCGGGGCCGTGGTCGTCGGCGCCGACTCGACGCCTGAGCGAGCCCGGGAGCGCGCCGGACGCGCCGATGCGTCGACGTCGTCGACGTGTTCGGAGGAGATTTGGGGAAGCGCCTGCGAGGAAATCCTCGCGCCGTCGAAGCCGGATGACAGCGAGGCGGAGGTGGTCGCACCGGCCGGAGGCCGGTCTTCCGCCAAAACCTTGACGATGGTGGGACGGGCGGTTGCGGTGGCCTCGGCGGTGAATACCCGAGTCAACAGATCACGTTGCTGCCACGCCAGCGTCCCCACCACCACATGGGGCGCGGCCACGACAACGAGAACCACCAGAAGGCCGACACGCGACACCCACGGATGATGAGACCAACGAAGTCCGGCTGCCCGGGCGGCGTCGACGGCCACCACGCTTCGAGCGATCAGCGTGACAAGGCTCACGATCATCACACCCAGCAGCCAGCCGGGCCTGATCGTCCAGGCGAGCAGATCCAGTTTGTCCCGGCTCAGCAGCCAGAGGGAGAAGGACAGGATGGCGATCAGCGAAACCGCCATCAACCCTCTGGCCAGGGCCGGTCGCGTGCGGCGATGGCCGAGCCCGGGAAGGAGGGCGGACAGCAGGGCGGCGAGGATCGGTGAGCGGTGTTGTTCCGGAGCGTTCGGTTCGTCGGCGAGGGACATGCTCTGCGACCTCGGTTGCGACTCCGGGGCATCGACGCGTCGAGAGCCGAAAAGCCGATGCAAGCGAGCATCGGTTGATGGCCGGCACCGACGCCGGCCCGGTTCTGTTCCCTCGGAGCCACCGGATGTGGTTATGGCGGATTCTCGCAATTGGACGTTGAAGAAGCTTCAAGCAACAACATGCTTGTGGTTCCACACTAGGCAGCGGGATCGGCCTGTTCAAGTCAGCCCCGGCCCGCGACGGCGAACTCGGCCGGGTCGACATCCGCGGTCGGAGCGGACGATGAATGCTTCTTCTCGAGGTCGGGCGGGGACGGCGATCTGGTCGGCGACGTTCGGAACGCCGACACGGCGTGGCCCGATCAGTCGGCCGCCGCGGCGAAGGCCCGAGCCATGGCGGTGAGGCGATCCGGATCGAGG
>JBFHME010000160.1:0-7973 GCA_041594435.1 Acidimicrobiales bacterium | reverse complement strand
GGCGATGGCGCCGGATGCCCCGACCACCGGCACCGTGCTCGACGGTTGGGCGAAGAAGTGGGCCGCCGTCGCCGCAAACCCACCGACGAGGTAGAACAGCAGATACCGGACGTGACCCAATCGATCCTCGATGTTGTTCCCGAAGATCCACAGCGACCACATGTTGCCGAGCAGATGCAGGATGCTGCCGTGGAGGAACATCGACGTCAACGTCCCCAGGTACACGTTCTTCGCCGGATACAACGGCGGTGTACCGTCGTTCTCGACACAGGCCTCGAAGTCACCCCGGTCGAACGTTGCCTCGATCTCCTCGATGCTGAGCGGATCGCCGGTGCGGATCTCACAGGGGATGGCGGCGTATTCGAGGTTGAACTCGAGCGCCTGCAGCTCGTCGACCGCTCCCTCCTGTGGCCCGAAGTAGATCAGTGCGCAGGCGACGATGACGAGAACGGTGATGAACGGTGTGACGGTGATCGGGTTCTCATCCCTCAGCGGAAGCATGGTGTCCTGGGGCTAGGAGTCGGTCACGCAGCCGTGGCTGGCGTCTTCGACGTTCTTGATGTACTTCCACAGCGTGCCACCGGTCGCCTTGAACGGCGGTGCGGTCCACGCTTCGGCTCGAGCAGCCAACTCGGCATCGTCGATGTCGACGGCGATCGTGTGCGCCTCATCGTCGATCGTGATCACGTCACCGTCGCGGACGAGGGCGATGGGGCCACCCTCCTGGGCCTCGGGCACGACGTGGCCGATGATGAAGCCGTGGCTGCCGCCGGAGAACCGGCCGTCGGTGATCAGGGCGACGTCGTCGAGGAACCCGGCCCCGGCCAGCGCGCTGGTCGGGGTCAGCATCTCCGGCATGCCGGGACCGCCCTTGGGGCCCTCGTAGCGGATGACGATGACATCACCGGACTGGATCCGGCCCTGTTCGAGGCCGGCCAGCATGTCCTCCTCGGAGTCGAAGACACGGGCCGGGCCGGTGAACAGAACACCTTCCTTGCCGGTGATCTTGCCGACCGCGCCGCCGGGAGCGAGATTGCCCCGCAGGATGCTGATGTGTCCCCGGGACTTCACCGAAGCGGCCAGTTTGGCCACGATGACTTGATCCTCGTCGAGATCCGGAACCTCGCTCAGGTTCTCCCCGATGGTCTTTCCGGTCACGGTCATCTGCGAGCCGTCGAGATACCCCTCGGCCAGCAGATACTTCATGACTCCCGGGACACCGCCGACGTCATGGAGTTCCTCCATGACGTACTGACCCGACGGCTTCAGATCGGCCAGCAGCGGAACCCGGTTTGCGGTGTCGAGCCAGTCGTCGATGGTCAACTCCAGATCGAAGGCTCTGGCCATCGCGATGAGATGCAACACGGCGTTGGTGGACCCGCCGAGCGCCATCGTGATGACCATGGCGTTCTCCAGGGAGGCCCTGGTCACGATCCTTCGTGGGGTCAGGTTCGACTCCATGAGACCCCGGATGGCGTGACCGGCCCGCACACATTCGTCGATCTTGGCCTGATGGGCCGCCGGCGTCGACGACGAGAACGGCAGCGACAATCCCATGGCCTCGATGGCGGTGGCCATCGTGTTGGCGGTGTACATGCCGCCGCATGCTCCATACGACGGGCAGGCGTTGGCCACGATGGCGAGGCGGTCCTCCTCGGTGATCGTGCCGGCCAGCTTCTGGCCGTAGCTCTGGAAGGCGGAGACGACGTCGAGCTTCTCCTCCTTGCCCCCGATCGTGGCGCAGCCCGGAGCGATGGTGCCGCCGTAGACCATGATGGCCGGCCGGTCGAGGCGGCCCATGGCCATGACCACGCCGGGCATGTTCTTGTCGCAGCCGGGCAGGGTGATGACGGCGTCGTACCACTGGGCGGCCACCACCGTCTCGATCGAATCGGCGATCAGATCGCGACTCTGCAGCGAGTACGACATGCCGTCGGTACCCATGGAGATGCCGTCGGAGACACCGATCGTGTTGAACCGCATCCCGATGAGGTCGGCTTCGGCCACGCCCCGCTTCACCTGGTCGGCAAGGTCACCCAGATGCATGTTGCACGGATTGCCCTCGTACCAACAGGAGGCGATGCCCACTTGGGCCTTCTGCAGATCGTCGGTGGTGAGGCCGGTGGCATACAGCATGGCCTGGGATGCACCCTGGCTCGGGGGCTGCGTGATGCGTGAGGAGTAGCGGTTGAGGCCCGCCCCATTCGGCCCGTCACTGGTGTTGTTGCCGGTCATGGGTTGGAACATAGCGCCATCGGAGCCGGGACCGGTAGATTTGCCCGCCCCCCGAGCCACGTTTCCGCTCGTTCGACCTACCTGAACACGCGCTCGGTGGCCGCCGGTCCAGGTACCCTGGGCAACGAGATGTCGGACTCTGGCGTGGCAAATCCGCTGACTCACTGGCCTCGGCCGTTGACTTTTGTACTTTCCGGTGGGGGATCCTACGGCGCGGTGCAGGTCGGGATGATCCGCGCCCTGGTGGAGGCCGGCGTCAAACCGGACATGGTGGTCGGCTCGTCGGTCGGCGCACTGAACGGCGCCGTGCTGGCAATCGATCCCGACGTCTCGGCCGATCGGCTCACGACGATCTGGGAGCAGATCGATCGTCGCACACTCTACGGCGCCGACTCCCGTGTTCGGGCCGCATGGGAGGTTGCCCGCGAAGGTCTGACCGGGCACGGTGCCGCTCTCTGCTCACCCAAGCCGCTGGCTCGCCTGATCGAATCGGCGATCACCGTCGATCGAATCGAGCAACTGGCAACCACCATGGCCGTCGTCGCCACCGACCTTCTCGTCGGTCAGCCGAAGCTCCTGCGCCAGGGATCCCTTTCCCGGGCGCTGCAGGCCAGTTGTGCATCGCCGGGTTTCTTTCCCCCGGTCCAGATCGACGGGGTCGTCCACGTCGACGGCTCGGTGTCGGCGAACGTGCCCGTGCGCCAGGCGCTGGCCGCCGGAGCCCGCAGCCTCATCGTGCTCGACGCCGGCCCGGCCCACATGCCGGGCTTCATTCCCCGCACCCCCTGGGAAGCGCTCCACCAGGCGGCACAGATCATGTTCCGCAGCCAGCGCGCCGATGCCGACGAGGATCTGGCGAACCGTCACCCGGTCATGCGACTGCCCCGGCCGACGCCGCCGGCTCTCAGCTCGTTCGACTTCGGTCAGACCCGGGAGCTGATCGAGATGGGGTTCAACTCGACGAAGCAGTTTCTGGGCGACTACGAGGAGCTCGCCGACACCGGTCGACAACTCTGATCGGCCACTCGGCGCCGGTCCCTCAGTCGATCGTTCGCAACCACGAGCCGGCCCTGGTGGTGAGGCTGATCCGGGGTGGAGCGTTCTTCTGTTTCGGGATGGCGTGTTCCCAGTGATGCTGTGTGGCTCCGCCCATCACCAGCAGGTCTCCCGAGTGCACCGGGAAGTTGGTCGATGTCTTGCGCTCCCCGGTCAGCGATCGATCGCGCATCATGAAGCTCCGCGGCCCACCGAGGCTGATGATGGCCACCAGCGGGTCGACGTTGGATCGTCCGATGCGGTCGGCATGCCAGGCCACGCTGTCGGCCCCGTTGCGGTAGAAGTTGCAGAACAACCCGGTGAAGCACCGTTCGTAGCGGTCCTCGAGTACGGCCACCGCATCGTGCACGACCGCCGGGATCCGGTCGTCGTCGAGCTCGAGGCGCGAGGTCAACCGCGGTTCGTCCATCCACCGTCCGTACATCAGCCGTTGGCCCTGATCCCATACGAAGGTGTCGACGACCTGGTCGAAGAGTGCGTCGGCACCGATGATCAGCCGTTCGACCTGTTCGACCCAGCAGCACGGGTCGAGTTGGTGGCGGGTGAACCGGGGGTTGGGGTTGACGATCGGTTCGCTGCCGTCGCCGGGCAACTGGCCGAAAAGGGTGAGCGGGAGTGGGGCGCATCGGTCGGTGGTTCCTTTACCCTGCGCTGACGCGATGCCGCCGTCTTGGACGAGTTCGGCATACACATCGGCCAGTGTAGTCGAACTGATGTTCGATGCAACCCCTGTTCGGGAAGCGGGCGAAGGAGCCTGATGGCCACGCCGTTGACCGGCGGATCGACACCGGCACCGGGCGTGGTCCGGGTCAGATCGACCGCCTCCGGGAACCGGCGAACAGGGTGGCGAAGTAGGCGATCGACGTTGCGGCCGCAGCCACGTAGGTGAACGCCGCAGCCCGCAGCACCATGCGGGTGCCTTCCTCCTGTTCGGGGTCGGTGAAGCCCAGTTCACGAAGGTTGCGCAGCGCACGACTACTTGCGTTGAACTCGACGGGCAGGGTGGCCAGCTGGAACAGGACCATGCCCGCCAGCAGGAAGGCCCCGACCCGCAGGATGGTGCCACTTCCGGTGAAGAGTCCGGCCATCACGATCGCCGGGCCGATTCGTGAGCCGAAGGCGGCGAGCGGCACCAGATAGCGACGGAGGCGGAGACGGAGATCGTTGCTGGCGTCCTGCATGGCGTGTCCGGCCTCGTGGGCCGACACGGCCACGGCTGCCACCGACGCCTCGCCGTAGTTGGTGTCCGACAGGCGGAGGATGTCCTTGTGCGGGTCGTAGTGATCGGTCAGCCTCCCCCGCACCGGCTCGATCCGAACGTTGGTCACCCCGTTCTTCTGCAGGATGGCCGCCGCGGCCTGGGCCCCGGTGATCCCGTGGGTGTGGGGCACCCGGCTCCATCTGGCGTAGGTGCCCGCCAGCCAGCGTTTGACCAGCCAGGAACCCAGGAATGCCGCCCCGGCGATGACGTAGACGGTCATGGTGCTCATCGCCACTCCTCATTCGATCCCCTCCGTCGAGGGCTCGGTGCGCCCTAGCCTAGAACGAATGACCGCCCGTGGCGTCTTCCCCGGATCCTTCAATCCGCCGACCGTCGCCCACCTGGCCATCGCCGCCGCGGCGCGGGACCAACATGGGCTGGCCAGGATCGACCTGGTGGTCAGCCGCCGGTCCCTGGCCAAGGAGGAGGTCGAGCACCCTCACTTCGATGACCGGATCGAGATCATTCGCCGCTGCGTCGAGGCGCATTCATGGCTCTCCGTGGTGGTCACCGACGCTCAACTCCTCGTCGACATCGCACGCGGCTACGACCTGCTGATCGTCGGGGCCGACAAGTGGGCCCAGATTCACGAGCCCCGCTGGTATGACACGCCGGAAGCCCGGGACAGGGCGCTGGCCGCGCTGCCGCCGACCGCCGTCGTCCCCCGACTTGGGCACACGCATCCGCCCGAACGGACGTTGGCTCTGGACGACACCACCCTGGCCGCTGTCTCGTCCACCCGCGCCCGCGCCGGTGAGATCGATCTCATGGCCCCCGCGGCCCGCAACTTTGCCCTCGAAACCGGGGCCTGGATCGACCCCTCCCGCTACGAGGGCCGATGAGTGCAGCCGGTGTGGGCGAAAGGCGGGAATACCGTCGACCCACCCTTTGTTGTAATAGTCCTAGCCGTGTAATGAAGATTACGCGCGCTGGTTGACCAACCCGAGAGCAGTACTGGAAACAACACCATGCCGACCACTGATCTTCCCGAATCGGAATCCGAATCCTCGACCGAGTCCCGGCCGGAATCGGCCTCGACCCCGACCGTCGCCTACCCCGTTCTCCCCATCCCCGACGGCGTCATCTTTCCCGAGATGGTCGTGACCGTCACCATGGCGTCCGACGAGGCCCGACGGCTTCTCGACGATGTCAGCGGCGACGAGAAGACCACGCTCCTCCTCGTGCCCAAGACCGACGACAAGTTCGCCAAGGTCGGCGTGACCGCGACCGTCGAGGGACGGGATCGGATGCCGGACGGCACCCCGGTGGTCACGCTCCGGGCCCACCACCGGGCCGTGGTCGGATCCGGCGTCATCGGCCGCACCGGCGGCTTGTGGGTCGAGGCCGCCGTCAAGCCCGATCCCGCCCTGAGCGACTCCGAGCCCGGCCCTCGAACCGATCGCATCCGCCAGCTCGCCGTCGAGTACCGGGCCATCGCGTCGACGTTGCTCGATCGGGTGGGGGGGCGAGCCGCCATCGGCGCCATCCCGAAGGTCGACAAACCCGGGCCGCTGGCCGACTCGATCGCGTATTGGCCGGAGCTGACCCACGAGCAGAAGATCAAGCTGCTGGAAACGGTCGACATCGCCGATCGCCTCCTGGTGGCCACCGAGTGGGCCCGAACGGCGCTGGCCGAGGTCGACGTTCGCCGCGACATCGAGGGAAAGGTCAACGAGGGTCTCGAGGACAATCAGCGAGAAGCGATCCTCCGCCGCCAGCTGGCCGCCATCCAGTCGGAGCTGGGCGAGGGCGACGGCGACGCCATCGCCGAGTACCGGGCCAAGCTGGCCGAACTGACGGTCGAGGGGGCCGATCATCTCCCCGTCGCCACCGCCGAGGCCATCGAGCGCGAGATCGATCGACTGGAGCGCATCGGCAACGAGTCGATGGAATCCAACTGGATTCGCACGTGGCTCGACACCGTGTTCGACATCCCGTGGGCCGACAGCGCCTCGGAGCACATCGAACTGGACGCCGCTCGAACCATCCTCGACGACGATCACACCGGCCTCGACGAGGTCAAGGAACGGCTGATCGAGTATCTGGCCGTACGCCAACTGAAGGCCGCCCGTTCCGCAGCCCGTTCAGCGACCGACGGCGATGCCCTCAACCGGCCCCGCGGTCGACGCCGGGGCGGCGCCATTCTCGCCCTGGTCGGTCCCCCCGGAGTGGGCAAGACCTCGCTCGGCGAGTCGGTGGCCCGCGCCCTCGGCCGCTCGTTCGTCCGCCTCGCGCTCGGTGGGGTGCGGGACGAGGCCGAGATCCGGGGTCATCGCCGTACCTACGTCGGCGCCCGGGCGGGTCGGCTCGTGAACGCCCTGATCGAGGCCGGGTCGATGAATCCCGTCGTGCTACTCGACGAGATCGACAAGGTGAGCGGCGGTTGGAACGGCGACCCGTCGGCCGCCCTGCTCGAGGTGCTCGATCCGGCCCAGAACCACTCGTTCCGCGATCACTACCTCGAGTTCGAACTCGACCTCTCCGACATCGTTTTCATCGCCACCGCGAACACCCTCGACACGATCCCCGGACCACTGCTCGACCGGCTCGAGATCATCACCCTCGACGGCTACACGACGGCGGAGAAGGTCACGATCGCACGCGATCACCTCCTCCCCCGCCTGATCGAACGCAACGGCCTGCTGCCGTCCGAAGTCGAGATCGACGACGACGCCCTCACCACCGTGGCCGCCGACTACACCCGGGAGGCCGGCGTCCGCCAGCTCGAACGCCAGCTCGACAAGATCGTGCGGAAGGCGGCGGTCGAGGTCAGCGACAGAGCCGGTGCGGACCCGGCGACCGGCGACCCGATCGCAGATCCCGTCGTCGTCGCCGAGGACGACCTGCCCCGCTTGCTGGGCAAGTCCATTCCCCGGGAGGAGACCGCCGATCGGATCGACCGGCCGGGCATCGCAACCGGGCTCGCCGTGACCGGAGCGGGCGGTGACGTGCTCTTTGTCGAGACGGCGCTCGTGGCCGGCAAAGGCGAACCGATCCTCACCGGCCAACTCGGTGACGTGATGAAGGAGTCGGCCTCCATCGTCGCCTCACTCGTCGCGGTACAGCTCGAGTCCGAAGGGGGATCCATGCCCGACGACCGTCGGATTCACGTCCACTTCCCGGCCGGAGCCGTTCCCAAAGACGGACCGTCGGCCGGCATCACCATGACCACGGCACTGGTCAGCCTGCTGACCGGGCGTCGGGTCCGCTCCGACGTGGCCATGACCGGCGAGATCACGCTCCAGGGCAAGGTGCTACCGATCGGCGGGGTGAAGCAGAAGGTACTCGCCGCCCATCGGGCCGGCATCACCACGGTGCTGCTGCCGATCGGCAACGGGCGCGACCTCGAGGACATCCCCGACGATGTTCGCGGGCTGGTCGACATCAAGCTGGTCGAGAACATCGAGCAGGTGCTCGATCT
>JBFHME010000159.1:0-8004 GCA_041594435.1 Acidimicrobiales bacterium | reverse complement strand
GCCGCCTCGGATCGAGGTTTCGACGTACGAACGCCTGAAGTCCTCAAGGATCTGCCGATCCCGACCCCGACCAGACCGCGCCCGCTCGAGGAGATCCAGGGCGACCTCGACCGTTTGGTCGGCCTGCACAGCGTCAAGGAGCAGGTGCGTACCCAGATAGCGTTCCTCCAGATCCAGGAGCGGCGCAAGGAACACGGCCTGGCCGAGGTCGGGTCGAGCAAACACCTGGTCTTCCTCGGCAACCCCGGCACCGGCAAGACCACCGTGGCCCGGCTGCTGGCCGAGATGTACCAGTCGATCGGGCTGCTTCGTAAGGGTCATCTCGTGGAAGTCGACCGCGCCGAACTCGTCGGCCAGTACGTCGGCCATACCGCCAGCCGGACCAACAAGGCGGTCAAGAAGGCGCTTGACGGCATCCTGTTCATCGACGAGGCGTACGCCCTGTCGCCTGATGGCATCGGCCGCAACGATTTCGGGCCCGAAGCCATCGAGACACTCCTGAAGCGGATGGAGGACCACCGCAGCCGGCTCGTCGTCATCGTCGCCGGGTATCCGAAGCTCATGGAACGGTTTCTCCAGTCGAACCCCGGTCTGCGCTCGCGGTTCTCCCGTGAGATCGTCTTCCCCGACTACACCGCGCCCGAGCTGGTGGAGATCTTCATCAACATGACCGGCGACGCCGACTACCGTCTCGATGCCGACGGCAAGACCACCCTCGAGCGCATCTTTCTGGTCCTGGCCGAGAGCCCGGGTTTCGGTAACGGCCGGTACGCCCGCACGCTGTTCGAGCAGGCCATCAACCGCCAGGCGCTGCGGTTGTCGCAGGATCGATCGGTCGATCATCTCGACAGGGCTTCGGTGACCACCATCTCGTCCACCGATCTGGCTGAAGCCGCCGGGCTGCTCGACAAACGCCGAAGCTGATCCGGAAACCAGATCGGTCGACCCACTGGGCCGACCTCGTACGGTTCTCGTCTCGGGGAGTACCTTCCGCAGACACTGGTTGTGCCTGCAGAAGGCCTCGACCGAGAAATCGCCCTGTGTTTCCGGGGCCCGTTACGGGAGCCGGGGGCGGGGTTTGTTACCTGGCTTCACTGCGGTTGGCGGTCAGCGACGGCGGCGTCGACGCTGGGCGTCGATTTTGCGGGCCGACTTGACCACGAGATTCAGTCGTTGACCCAATTGCTCATGGCTCATCGGCGCCTCCAGGTTCAGCTCGGGAGCCAGAGCCTCGAGGATCGCGCTCACGCTCACGCCCTGTTCGGCGGCGAAGCCGTGCCAGTGGTCATGAGCGTCGTCACTCACATATGCGTGAAGGGCCTTACGACCGTTGTTGTCGTCAGACATTGATGGTTCACCTTTGTTTCTCAGTGCGGCGGATGTGCCGGCTCGACATGGGGGAGATGTACGGGCACCACGGTCAAAGGTGATGAAGAAGAATGGCGGAATGCTTCATCGGTTTTCGGCGGCGGTGCTGGTAACTCCTGCCCCACGCATGAGCCAGCCCAAAGGACAGTAGCGGCGAGAAATCCCAATCTCAAGCGTCAACGGTGGGAAAAGAAGCCTACGCGAACGCCGTTTGCCTGGTTGGCTGTCCGGTCGTCGTCGTCGGCGACCGTGGTGCAGGGCCCAAAACCGGCTTGATCACAGGGGTTCGGGCCGCTCGCAGGTCTGCATCGGAGCCGGCCGGCGAACGCGGTGGGTACTTGTCCCCGTCACCGTCGAGTCGTCGTCTTGTAACAAAGCGGCGATCGGCACAGACGCCGGCATCCGATGGTGCGACACGGCCGATCAGGTCGCCGGCAGGAGGGTGAGAACTTGATCGATCGTCGGGTTGACCATCGCCGTGTCACCGACGACCACGGTCGGGACGGTCTCGTTGCCGCCGGCCACCGATCGCACGTAGGCGGCCGCGTCGCCGTCCTCCCAGATGTTGCGGGTTTCGTAGACGATGTCACGGCTGTCGAGGCCCCGCTGCAGCATCATGCAGAACCCGCAACCGGGCCGCCAGTAGAACACAACGGGAGAAGGCTGTTCAGCGTCCATGGCTTCAGTGAACCGCGTTGGACGGTGATTCGTTCCCGTTGCGGCCACAAGCGGGGAAGCGGCGCGGTCAGCCCTCAGCGAACGCGACCGTGCCGCCGCCGTCGAGGACCAGCTCCTGGCCCGTCATCCACGACGAGGCGTCCGACGCCAGATACAGGGCGGCGCCGGCGATGTCGCCGGGCTCGCCGAGGCGATTCAGCGGGTAGGCCGCGGCGACCTCGGCTCCTCGCTCGCCCTCCCAGAGGACGCGGGCGAAGTCGGTGCGGATGAGGCCGGGCAGGATCGTGTTGACCCTGACGCCGGGTGCGAGCTCGGCGGCGAGCTGTCGACTCTGGTAGACCAGTGCCGCCTTGCTCATCCCGTAGACGCCGAGGATCCGGCTGGTGTGCAGAGCCCCGACCGAGGCGATGTTGACCACGGCACCACCGTGCTCGGACATCCACGCCGTCCAGGCCTGCTGGGTCCAGACCAGGGGAGCGGTGACGTTCACCTGCAGCGTCTTGTCCCAGCGTGGGAGATCGACGTCGATCATCGGGCCGGCGTAGGGGTTCGTGGCTGCGTTGTTGACGAGTATGTCGAGTGAACCGAGACGTTCGACCGTCGAGGCCACCGCCTCCGCGGCCGCATCGGGATCGCCGACGTTGGCCGAGATCCACTGGCAGTCGTGACCGATTTCTGCGGCGGCTTCCGCCAGGGTGTCCGGCTTTCGTGACACGATCATCACCGATGCACCGGCCTCGGCGAAGCGGGAGGCGATGCCCTTGCCGATCCCCCGGGAACCTCCCGTGATGACTGCAACCTTTCCATCGAGCCGCATCTCCATGCACGCTCTCCTTCTGTCCGTTTCGGTGCCTCGTGGCCGCCTTGATGGCCGCCTTGATGTGGTACCCGCCCCACCCACGGGTGCCGCTGGAGGAAGACTGTAGCGATGACGGTCAGGAGATGGCCAACACCATGAACAAAAGCAGCGTGGCCAACAGCCCGACGAACAGCCACTCGATCCGGTAGCGGGTGGTGCGTTCCTCGGCCAGGAAGGCCTCGGCCGCCAGGGTCCGACCCTCGATTTCCATCAACTGGCGTTCGAGGGCGACGAGCCGCATCTGTTTGGACGCCGCGATCCGCCGGGACCGGTCGAGTTCGGAGACCACGTCGCCGTAGCGGGATTGGAGATCCTGGAACACCGATTCGGTCTCCGACAGCTGGGCCTCCAGGGCCACCGTGTCCACCTCGGTGGAGGCTTCGCCCGCACCTTCGCCGTCGGCGCCGCCGTCGGCGGCTTTTCCCGGGTCGTGCAACCTGCTTCGAAGCCTTCGAAGTTTGACCGTCGCTTCCGGTTCGATGGGCGCGAGCAGCCGCTCGATGGCGAGGACCGCCCGGTCCAGCGTGTCCAGCTCCTCCGGGAGCGAGAAATGGGCCCAGAGATTGCGGGTCTCGATGAGTTCGCTCACCAGGCCCCGCAGGTCTTGACCAAAGAAGTCGGCGAAAACCGGACCCCAGAATCGGCGCAGAACCAGCAGTTGAAAGAGCGGGTCGGTGGCACCGTGGTCGGCGGCCCGACCGAGCCGGTTGGCCGCCGCCTCGCTCCACGACGGTTCGTCGGCGAAATACCGCTCCATTCGTTCATCGATGAACGGGCCGAGCGAGCCTGCCATGACCTCGAACGCCAACGCCAGGAGTCCATGACGACTCACCGCTAGGTCGGGCAGATCGGGGGAGTCGGTTGGCATGCTCACCTGATGGTCGGGTCCGGGCTGATGGGTTTGCTGATCGTCAGAGGCCGACGATCCGACCGCGGCTCCGGCGGTGCGGACCCGGACGGACCCGACCGAGGCGCCTCGGGCGGTGCATCGACGGTTTCGGTATCGGCCGAAACCAACCGCGAATGAGCGTGCGGCGTGATTGGCCGTCGGTCCATAACCTCAATTCCCGGCAAAGTGTGCCGTTGCTAAAGGAGTGACCGAGCCCCGTCTGCTGTCGTCCCCCGCCGTTGTGCTGTTTTCCGGCGTGTTGGTGGCGGTTTTGTGGGCCGGTGGCCTGAATTTCGTCTGGGAGCTCTCGTCGGCCCAGATCGTTCACGTGCTGACCACAGGCGCCATGGGTGCGGTCGGTGCGTCGATCGGCAGTCTGTTGTTGGCCGTCGCGGCCCGGACCGCCCAGAACCGTTTCGACGAGGCCGAACATCGGGCCAAACACGATCCGCTCACCGGCCTCCTCAACCGCTCCGAGCTGTTCCGCCAACTCGACGAGTCACTCGTCGACGCCACGGCCAACGATCTGGTTCTCGGCGTGCTGTTTCTCGACCTCGATCGGTTCAAGGCCATCAACGACTCGCTCGGCCACGAGGTGGGTGACGAGCTGCTGATGATCGTTGCCGACCGGCTCCGGTCAACCGTACGCAGCACCGACGTCGTGGCCCGTCTCGGCGGTGACGAATTCGTCATCCTGTGCCGTGGTCTGCTCCACGGCGATTCGGTCGTGGCGACCGCCCGCCAGATCCTCAAGCGGTTCCGGGAACCGATCTCACTCAACGGCAAGGAACACGTCGTGTCCACCAGCATCGGCGTCGCCATTGCCAAAGCCGGCGACAACCGGGAGCCCGACGCGCTGGTCAGCGATGCCGATGCCGCGATGTACCGGGCCAAGGAGACGAAGACGGGCTATGCGGTGTTCGACGAAGCCCAGCGACAGCAGGTCAGGGACAGGCTCGACATCGAACAGGCGCTCAGCAAAGCCCTGGAGCGGAAAGAGATCGTGGTCCACTACCAGCCGATCGTGGACACCATCAGCCGGCAGCTCTACGGCTTCGAGGCCCTCGTTCGCTGGGAGCACCCGGAGCGGGGCATAATCCTGCCCAGTGAGTTCCTTGCGATCGCGGCCGAGGCGGGCATGATGGCTCGCCTCGGCGAGCTGGTGCTTCGGGAGGCGTGCGCCCAGGCCGCCGTGTGGAACCACCTGTCACCGTCGGCAGCCCGGGTCCGCATGGGGGTCAACCTCCACGAACAACAGCTCGTCGATTCCAAACTGGCCATGCAGGTGGCCGAGGTGCTCGACTGGTCGGGCATCGATCCCAGCCAGCTCGTGCTCGAGATCACCGAGGACGTGATCGTCGACCACCTCGACGGCCTGACGGTGCTACGGGATCTCCGGGATCTCGGCGTGGCGCTGGCCATCGACGACTTCGGGACCGGCCAGTCGTCGCTGTCCTATGTCAAACAGTTCGACATGGTCACGACGATCAAGATCGACAAGGCCTTCGTCGACGAAATGCACAGCGCCAATGTGGATCGTGCGATCGTCGAAGCCGTGGTGGCCATGGCCTCCGCGCTCGACCTGTCGATCGTGGCCGAAGGTGTCGAACACTTCGCCCAGGTCGAGGAGCTGCAGCGCTTGGGCGTGAACCTGGTGCAGGGCTACCTGTTCAGCCCGCCGATCCCGGCCGACACCGTCGATCCGGCCCAGTGGTTCATGGCCGCCGTTCCGGAGCCGAGACCACTGGGCCAGGTCGCGACACCCCTACCGCGCCCGCTTCCGACGGAGCTGGGGCACGGCACCCGGAGCCGCTGAGCGCCTCAGTCCGGCGGCGGGGGAGCGACGAAGTCGATGAGTTCCTCGACGGCGCCGACCAACGACGGTTCGAGGTCCCGGTAGTCGTTGACCCGGCCGAGAAGATGGCGCCACAACTCGCCGGTGGTGCCGGAGAACCCCATCCACTGGCGGATGCCCTCCTTCCACTCCATCGAACGGGGCACGTCGGGCCAGGCGTCGAATCCCAGGATCTTCGGGCGGATGGCCTGCCAGATGTCGACGTAGCGGTGACCCCGGATCAGCACGTTCTCCCGGGAGGCGGCGCGGGCGATGTGATGCTCTTTGGTGTGGTCGATGAGATGATCGAGCAGCACGCCGAGCCGGCGCTGCGGGGTTGGCCGGAAGTCGTCGATCACGGCGACCAGGTCGTCGGCCCCGTGGAGCGGTTCCACCACCACCCCCTCGGCTCGAAGATCGTCGCCCCAGATCTTCTCCACCAGCTCGGCATCGTGCACACCCTCGACCAGCAGACGGCTGGGTACCGCAACCCGGGCGCCGCTGCGAGGCGGCGCGATGGAACCCGACGCGGTGAGGCTGACCGTCGGTTCGGGCGGCTTGACCGGCGGGCGGACGAGCGTGACGGTGCTCCCCCCGACGGAGAACGCGCCGTCGGCCACCGGAAGATCGTGGACCCGACCGTCCCGGTCGCGGAGCGTCACCAGGGGAGGGGCGAACCGAACGACGGATCCCACGATGCCGGTGGTGCGGTGGCGGACCGTCAGACCCTTGTCCGCCGCAAGGCGCGGCCAATCGGGGCCTCGGCGCCGCCCGTTGCCGCCGTCGATCGGTTCGCTGAGAATACCCGGCATCAGTTCCCTGCCTGGGCGCCATCGGCGGTCGATTCGACCGGCACGCGGAGATGCCGCCACTCGGCGTCGCCGGCCTCGACGCCAAAGGAGCGGCCGAGTGCTCTGGCCATCAGCGCATAACCGAGATCGTTTGGATGGAACCTGTCCGCCGCAAGGCGTTCGGAGGCGCCGGGACCGGGCTCGTTCCAGGGATTGGTCGCCAACACCCCACTGTCGGCGGCTGCGGAGCGGATCGTCCGGTTGACCAGACGGGCTCGGGTCGATCCACCGGCAACGGCACAGGCCACGGTCCGGTCGACGGGCGCCCCGATGTCGATGACGCCCTCGACGAGGCGACGGGCCTTGGCCCGCAGACCGTTGGTGTCGAGCCCCCACACCAGATCGTTGGTTCCGAGACAGCACACGATGAGATCCGGTGTCGGAAGCGCCGAGGCGATCGGAAGCTGGCGGGTCAGGCCGTCGTCGAGTTTCGCGCCCGACTCGGCCAGGTTGATCACCCGCCAGGATGTTGCGGTGGCGATGGACGTCTCCCGGTCGAGGGTGGCGACCAGTCGTCCGATGTAGCCGTTGGCCGGATGGGATGCTCCGATACCGAGGGCGGTCGAGTCCCCGACGACCACCGCCAGGGGGCCGTCCTCGGCGAGGGCGACGGTGTTCCGTTCGTTCCACCAGCGTGTGTAGGGGCCGACCTGATCGGTGACCGCGGCGACTCCGTCGAGCAGTGTTCCGGCGACGCGTAGGAGAAGGCCCGGCGGCTTGGCCGTCAGTGGGGGTAGGTGATCGAGCACGCTGTCCAGTGTGCCGTCGTCTCGCTCGCCGGGGGTGTCATTACCCTTGAGTCGTGATTCTGATCGATGCAGTTGGTCTGACGGTGACCCGGCCCGACCGCGATCTGTTCCGAGATGTGTCGATCACCATCGAGTCGGGGGATCGGGTCGGCTTCGTGGGAATCAACGGAACCGGCAAGTCGACTCTTCTGCGCGTGCTGGCCGGGCTCCAGTCGCCCGACTCCGGGGAGGTCCGGCGGGGCCGGGGCGTGTCGATCGCCGTCCTCGACCAGGATGCTCCGCTGCCATCGGGAACCGTTCGCCAGGCCGTCGCCACCGATTTCGAGACCTCCGACCCGTCCGCACAGGGCGACCCTCGGGGCGGTCGACGGGACGGAGCGGCCTGGGAGGGCGAGGCGGTGCTCGACAGGTTGGGGATGGGCAAGCATCTCGACCGGGCCGCCGACGAGCTCTCGGGCGGGGAGCGCAAACGGGTGGCGTTGGCCAGGGCGTTGGTTCACCAGAGCGATCTTCTGGTCCTGGACGAGCCCACCAACCACCTTGATCTCGACTCGATCGAATGGCTCCAACATCGGCTCGGGTCGTACCAGGGCGGCCTGCTCCTCGTGACCCACGACCGGCATCTGCTCGATGCGCTCACCACACGGATGGTGGAGCTCGACCGGGGTCGGGCCTTCGTCCACAACGGCTCCTACGCCGACTATCTGGCCGCCAGGGAGCAGCGTGAGATCGATGCGGCGGCCGCCGACGCGGTCCGCCGGAACCTGGCCCGTCAG
>JBFHME010000158.1:0-8060 GCA_041594435.1 Acidimicrobiales bacterium | reverse complement strand
GATGCCCGGGATGGTCACACCGGCGACCATGGGGTGGAACATCGTCAGAAGCTCCTGCAGGCCGAGGAAGTACCACGGTGCCTTGGAGGGGTTCGGGGTGGCGTTGACATCGGCCAGGCGCAGCAGCGGGGCGTTGACGAAGATCGAGAAGACGGTCAGGAAGGCGGTGACGGCCAGCGCCGCGCCGAATTCGACGACGATGAGGTGCGGCCAGGTGTGGACCTTGTCGAGGGGCTTGGCCTTGATGTCTTGAATCGAGCCCGACTTGACGACGGTGAGCAGCCTCTGGGTGTGGCCGGCCGGTCCGGTCATTGTGGGCACGGCGGCCGGTGCAGGTGCGGTGGCGACGGCGGTGCCGCCCCCGGTCGCGGCGGCCACGGCCGTGCCGGCGGCGGCCTCATCGCCGCGGGACTTGGCCGACTTCGAGCGTTGGAGAAGGTGGGCCGGGATCTTCGATGCCGCGCCTGACGGGGCTGAGGACTCGGCACCGGAGGACCCGCCATCGGACGATCCTTCGTCGGAGGGGCCCTGAGCTTTCGCCTTTGCCTCAGCCGCTCGTTTTCGCAGATGCTCCGGGATTTCAGTCATGTCGCTCTCTATCGCTCAATCAAGAGATGTGCAGGTATCGGATGCGGTGTCTTGGCCGGTCTACAGCGGGCCCGAGATGCCGCCGTCCTTCCGGACACGCCAGAAGTGGATGGCCATGAAGATCACCGTCACGAACGGGACGAACAAAACGTGTAACACATACCATCTCAACAAGGTGTCGGTACCGATGACACTGCCTCCGAGCAGCACGAACTTCACCTGATCACCGAACACGGGTGTGAAGCCCATCATGTTCGTACCCACCGTCACCGCCCAGAGTGCCAGCTGGTCCCAGGGCAGCAGGTAACCGGTGAACGACAACAACAAGGTCAGCGTCAACAGGATGACGCCGATCACCCAGTTGAACTCCCGGGGTGCCTTGTAGGCCCCGTGGTAGAAGACGCGGGCCATGTGGAGGAACACCGAGATGACCATGAGGTGGGCACCCCATCTGTGCAAGTTCCGGACCAGAAGGCCGAAGGCGATCTGGGTCTGCAGGGCCTCGATGTCGTCCCACGCGGCGGCCGCCGTGGGCCGGTAGAAGAACATGAGGAAGATACCGGTGATCGTCAGCAGGATGAACAGGAAGAAGCTCAGGCCGCCGAGACACAGCGTGTAACTGACCTTCACCGCATGCCGCTTCACCTTCACCGGGTGGAGGTGATAGAGAACGCTGTTCATGATGACGTAGGAACGGTTGCGGGGGCTGTCGGTGTAGCCCTTCCGGAAGACCGAACCGGGACGGAAGATCGAGTTCCACGCCTGGGAGCCTTGAACGGCATCGGGCATCGAGGAAAGAGAGGCCTGCAGGCGCTCGGCCAGCGTCGGTGAGTCTTGAATCGACTTTGCCATGTGGTTTCCTGGTGTTTCGCTTCCTGCTTGTTGGTTCGTCGGATTCGTGCGAGTGGATTCGTTTACGAGCGGTTCGTTCCGTGGAGCCGTCGGTGACGAGCGCTGGCCATCCTAAGCCAAACGCATGCCGTAGCCGTAGCCGTAGCTCGGCATCCGTTGGTGGTGGTCGCCGGTTGCGGCCGGCTCGCCGACCTTCCCGAGGATGATCACGCCGGTTGGGCAGCGATCGACGCAGAGGGCACATCGGGTGCAGACGTCGTCGTCGATGGTGAAGATGAACGCGTCGTCGGGGTCGTCGCCCGGCTTGGCCACACCATAACTCTCGTCGATGCAGTCGAGGGTCTGCATGTGAATGCATTTCCACGGGCAGATGTCGACACAGCCCTCGCAGGCTATGCACTCCGACTGGTCGATGTGGATGAACTGTTTCGGCTTGACGGCCTTGGCCAGGTAATCGGCATCGACCTCCATGAGGAGGTAGTCGGTCCGGAATTCCGGCAGTGGCGGGTTTGCGTCGGTCGTGGCCATACGGTGAGCGTCCTACCTCCTGTCCCTGCTATCCTTGCTATCCCTGCTTGATCAGGGGTCGGCCGAACGAACTGGTTCGGTTGAGGGCCGCCTTGGCGCGGGCCTCGGCGTCGGCATCGCGATTCTGCCACTTGACCCACATCCAGATGTGCAGGCCGAGGGCGATGCCGTAGATGACCACGGCGATCGTGTCGGAGATCGTGCGATAGGTGATGTCGAACGGGAACCAGCCGCCCTGACTGATTGGTTGAATGATGTTGCCGGGACCGAACACGATGCGGTCGGCCCGCCACGAGAGTTCGTTCTCGGCCAACGTCAACCACTGATGGGGGACCACGCCATAGGCCAGGAAGCTCAGGAAGAAGACGTAGGCCGCTCCGACCATGGCTTCACCCCAGGTCACCGGCGTGCCTTCGGGACGGCGCTTCGCGTACCAGAAGATGCCGACCGACATCAGGGCCGAAACCAGAATCGATGTCACGAGGGCAACCACGTTGCTGATGCTCCTTGGAGTTGGTCTTCGCCAGCGACCCTACCGGGCCGCTGAACGGGGCAGTTACAGAGACTCTCTCGACGATACATGCTCGACGGACGTTGGCGACTTTGTGAACCTGTGCACAAATCTAGTCGTTGGGGCCTGAAACCGCTCATCCGTAACCGAACATCCATGGTCACCGAAACGGTCAGTGCGCCTTGCTTCTTGATCCGATCCGTGGTGTCCATGCCGTCCGACGCCGAGATGGCGGCCCGGTGACCAGGCGTTGGGCGAATCGCTCGACCGACGCCGGCCACCCCGACCCTATACCTCGCAGGCGGGCGGCGGCAACACATCCGTGTGCCCCCGGGGGAGGGGCACACGGTGATCGGGAACCCAACCGAGCGGCCCGTTGAGATCGTGTTGCGGTGTGGACCCTTTGCCACCCGGGCTGGCCGTTCGGGCCGGATTTGTTGATAAGTTGTTTGGTCGTGCGACCCGGGATCTACACTCGGTCTCGCTCCAGATTCATCCGTCCGGCGAAGCACCGCCGTCCGGATGCTCGTTCTTGAACTAACGTGCCGGAGGACCGTTGACCGAGATCCCCGAACATCTACTGAAGCGGAGCAAGGCGGCCAAGGGTAAGACCGGCGGCGACGCCGGCTCCGAGTCCTCCGAATCGGCGGCCCCGGCCGCCTCCGAGGGCGCGGCCACGCCGGTTGCCTCCGGCGACGCCACCCCGGCGGCTCCCGCCGGCCCGGTTGTCACGTTCCCCAATCTCGATCCCGAGCCGGAGCCGGCCAAGCCCGAGCCCCCGTTCGTCACCGCGGCCAAATCGCGGAACCGGATTCCGGTCTGGGCGCTGCCCGTTGTGGCGGCTCTCCCGATCTGGGCCATGAGCTTCGCCGGCACCATGCAGCAGCCGGAGGCCGAAGACCCGGTCATCGTCGAATCGGCTGCCATCTACACCGAGGCCGGCTGCGCCGGTTGCCACGGCGGCGGCGGCGGCGGTGGCTCCGGCTACCAGCTCTCCGAGGGCGAAGTCATCACCACCTTCCCCGGCGTCGTCGATCAGATGCTGCACGTGGCCCGCGGTTCGGCCGCCATCGACGGCCAGACGTACGGTGCCGACGGTCGGCGTGTGGCCGGGGCCTCGGGCGCGCAGATGCCGGCCCAGACCGGCTCACTGACCGTGCACGAACTCGAACTCGTGATCTACCACGAGCGGGCCACCCTGTCCGGTGAGGATCAGGATCAGCCCGGCTATCAGGAGTGGATCGAGCACATGCGGGAGGAGGCCGAGTCCGGTGGCGGCGACGAGATCGTCGGCGACGAGTACATCGCCCTGCTCCAGGCCTGCGCCGACCCGGACGTCAGCCCCGATGCCACCGGGGCCATGGCGTCACCGGACCCGGAGGCCGAGCCGTGCCCCGGTCCGCAGCCGGAGGAAGGCTAGATCCCCGACTGGGCGGCCGGTAGCACGAACCGGTAGGTGGCCAGCCAATGGAACACCGATGCGGTGACCACCAGTACGTGGAAGAGTTCGTGGGCTGAGAAGACCCGCGGCCAGAGCCTTGGCCAGCGGGTCACCTTGAACAGCATCCCTACGGTGTAGAGCACACCGCCCAGGGCCATGAACCCGACCGCGCCGCGCCCCGCTTCACGAGCCAGCGGAGCCATGATCGGTATCGACATCCAGCCCATCGCCACCATCATCGAGAACGACAGCACATGGCGTTCCATCGACGACAGAGCCCGGTGGGCGACGCCGATGACCGCCATCGACCACACCACCGTCATGGCCGCCCACTGCGTGGCGCCATCGAGGATGAGAACACCGATCGGGGTGTACGAGGCGGCGATCAACACAAAGATCATCGAGTGATCGAGGCGCTGCATGCGGACCTTCCACCGGGTCGACCACGGCACCGAGTGGTAGAGGGAACTGGTCAGGTAGAGACCGAGGAGTCCGACACCGAACACGACAACGGCGATGCTGGCCGTCGCGGTCTGTGCCCGGATCAGCAACACCAGCGTCCCGAGCACCGACGCCGCAGCCGCTCCGCCGTGGAGGAATCCTCGAACCGGATTCTGCATCGGCCCCAGGGTCCAACGGTTGAGGTCATCGAGATGGGTCACCGAATCGACGGTACCAGCCTCCCGGCCTCGTAACGGATCGGGTGACCGATGTGACAGTCGAACCGCGCCTCGTCGGTGCGGGAGCACCCCCGATCCTTCAAGTGCCCGTCGGAGCGAGCCGAAGTAGACACCTATGAGGTTCCCGGTGCGCCTGACCGCCTTCATCGTCACGCTGGGGCTCCTCGCCGTTCTGCCGGTCGCCCCGGTCATGGCCACCGACACCCAGGTCGACGACGCTCCGCATCGGATCACCTCTCCCATGGTGGTGGATCTCGTCGACGACCACCGTCCCGACGATGAGCATGGTTCCGGACACGGCCACCTCGAGGCCCACGACACCGGCTCCCAGGGCGATGAACCGGACCGGATCGCCGCGGCCGAAGAAGCGGCCAGGATTCTGGCCGGCGTCCAGGCCAGGCTGGAATCGGCGCCCGCGCGCTCGAGCCGAGCGACGGCGATGTGGCCCGCCTTCAGCGGATACGCCGCAACCTCCGGCTTCTCCGTGGCCTACGATCCTTCCTATCCGACACCGTCGATCGCGAAGTCGGCGATCGAGGACGCCGTCCAGACCTGGGATGACGCCCTCGACACCGACGGGATGCCCGTCGTCGTCTGGGTGGTCTGGAAATCGTTCGGAAACTCCCGAGTCCTGGGCTCCGGCGGACCGTACGAGCTACGAAGACGAGACGATCTCCCCACGGACCACTACTATCCCGCGCCCCTGGCGAACGTGTTGGCCGGGACCGACGTGAACGGCCCGGATCCGGAGATCGTCATCGTGTTGAACAAGGATCTGGCCGACTCCGGTTCCTGGCACTACGGTTCCGCCGGCCCACCGGCCGGCCAGGTCGACCTTCGTTCGGTGGTCACCCACGAGATCGGCCACGGTGTCGGATTCGTCAGCTCGGCCGGCACTCAATCGGGGCCGATCACCTTCACCGCTCCCCCATTCATCTACGATGCCCAGGGCGTCTACCAGGGTGCACCGGTGATCGACGCGAGCGACATCTCCACGGCGCTGACCTCGGGTGACGTGACCATCAAGATCAGCAACTCGCAGAGCCGGTTGGCGTACACACCGTCGAGCTGGCGGCAGGGAACCAGCTTCTCGCATTTCGTTCCCTCGAGCGGATCACTGATGGAACCAACCCTCGATTCGGGCACCACGAGCCGCTCCATCGACAGCGCGACGCTCGGTGTCCTCAGGATGATCGGCTGGCCGACGGACCTCTACGTCACCGGGCCGCCGGCGGTCACGTCTCGTGCGCTCGACGGCCAGATCGAGCGGGTCTATATCGCCCACCTCACCCGCAGGCCCGATGATGCGGGATTCGCGTTCTGGATCGACCAGCGGGCAAGGGGCCTCTCACTTCCGGCCATGATCGCCGAGTTCCAGTCGAGTGCCGAGTTCATCCGAACCTACGGATCCTTGGACAACACCGAGTTCGTGACGCTCATCTACGACAACGTGCTGGGCCGTGATCCCGACAGTGGCGGTCTTGCCCACTGGACCGGGCTGCTCGACAGCGGCCTGTCGCGGGCCGAGGTGACCGAGGGGTTCGTCGAGTCGGCCGAGTTCGTGAGGATCACCGACACCGACGCCCCGTACCCGGCGGCCGAGGGGCCGATACGGCGGCTCTACCTCGCCTTCTTCGGACGGGAGGGTACGGCATCGGATGTCACCTACTGGACCGGCCGGTACTCGGGCGGAACGCCTCTGGTCTCGATCGCCGACTTCTTCTCGACGTCGGTGGAGTTCGACAACACCTACGGCAGCCTGAGCGACGCCCAGTTCGTGAACCTGGTCTATCTGAGCGTCCTGGGTCGTAGCGCCGACTGGGCCGGCTTCGACTTCTGGATGGCCCAGCTCGACGCCGGAACATCCCGAGGCGAGATGATGCTGGAGTTCAGCCAGTCGGCCGAGTTCATCAAGTCAACGGGCACGCTCCCGTAGGGAGCAGCCTCATTGACACGTCGACAGGGCACGCTCCCGTAGGGAGCAGCCTCATTGACACGTCGATTGCGGACCGCCCCTACAGCAGCGGGGCGACCTCGGCGCTCAGGTAGGTGAGGATGAAGTCGGCGCCGGCCCGTTTGATGGCGGTCAGCTGCTCCAACGCCGCCGCCTCACCGTCGATCCAGCCGTTGGCCGCCGCGGCCTTGAGCATGGCGTACTCCCCACTCACGTGGTAGGCGGCGATGGGCACGTCGACCTCGGCTCGGGCCCTGACGATGATGTCGAGGTAGGCCATGGCCGGTTTGACCATGACCATGTCGGCCCCCTCGGAAAGATCGAGTCGGATCTCCTCGAGGGCTTCCCGCCCGTTGCGCCAATCCTGCTGATAGCCCTTGCGGTCGCCGCCTCCCTCGATGGTGACGTCGACGGCGTCGCGGAACGGCCCGTAGAACGAACTGGCGTACTTGGCCGAGTAGGCGAGGATCGGGACGTGGTCGAAGTCGGCCTCGTCGAGGGCGTCCCGGATGGCGAGCACCTGCCCGTCCATCATGCCCGACGGTGCCACGACGTGGGCCCCGGCCTCGGCCTGGGCGATGGCGACGTTGCCGTACAGGTCGAGGGTGAGGTCGTTGTCGACCCGACCCCGATCGTCGACGAGCCCGCAGTGGCCGTGGCTCGTGTACTCGTCGAGACACAGATCGGCCATCAGCACCATGTCGTCGCCGACGTCGGCGGCCAGGTTGCGCAGCGCCACCTGGACGACACCGTCGGGATTCCACGCCTCGGTCCCTTCGGGGTCCTTGGCCGCCGGGATGCCGAAGAGGATCACCGCCGGGATACCGAGGCCGGCGAGTCGTTCCACCTCGGCCCGCAGGCTGTCCTGGGTGTGTTGGACAACACCGGGCAGCGATTCGATCGGGGCCGGCTCGGTGATGGCCTCCCGCACGAACAGTGGAGCAACCAGATCGTCGACCGACAGCCCGACCTCCGAAACCAGGTTGCGTAGGGCCGGGGTCCGGCGGAGTCGACGCATTCGACGTTGGGGGAAAGTCACCGTTACAGGATAGGTGCCGGGCTCAGCGTCCGAGCCTCCCGGGTACGACGAGCAGCGTTGCGAGCGTGGCGATCAGGCCCTCTTCGGTGTGGGGATCGGCCACCGCGGTGACCGACACGCCGAGACGGTCGGCCCGTTTGGCGGTGCGGGGTCCGATACAGACCACGATCGGGGGCACGCCGTCGGCCCCGAACCGGCCGACGAAGCGGGTGACGGTCGACGGTGAGGTGAAGGCCACGGCGGCCGCATCGGCGACCGTTTGCCGGAAGGCGGCCTCCTCGTCTGGGTCGTGGAGCGGATCGGGCGACACGGTGCGGTAGGCGATCACATGATCGACCCGGTAGCCCTTCTCCGTCAGCCCCTTCTGGACGGTGGCGCCGCCCAGTTCCGCCAGAGCGGCCAGCACCCGGATCGGGGGTCCGTCGATGGGTGCCGGTTCGAATTCCACCGCCAGGTCGAGGGCGGTG
>JBFHME010000157.1:0-8126 GCA_041594435.1 Acidimicrobiales bacterium | reverse complement strand
GGCCGTGGTGAGGAACGCGAGCAGGACGGTGAAACAGAGCCCGACGGCCGGGCGAATCGACATGATCAGAAGTCGGTACATAGTCGAACGACGCCACGTTAGTGAGAATGAGTCTCATTCACACCCCTCTCGGTCCGGATAGGCTAAAAACATGGGTCCTTCCAGCGATCAGTCGCCCGACGAGGCGCAGATGGACGATCTTCACGCTGCGGTGGGCCGGCGCCTCGAGCGTCACGACCACCGCTACACCCGAGGTCGTCGCCATCTCGTCGAAACATTGGCCCGGGTCGCCCGGCCGGTGACCCTGCCCCAGATCGCAGCCCACGCCGACGAACTCCCCCAGAGCTCGGCCTACCGGAACCTCGAAGTCCTCGAACGCTGCGGTGTCATCACGAGGATCGCCGGTACCGCGGACCACGCCCACTTCGAGTTGGCGGAACCCCTGGTCGATCATCACCATCACCTCGTCTGCCTCGGCTGCGGCAGCCTGGAGGACGTCCATCTCGATCAGGAGTTGGAGAAGATGGTCGATGCCGAGCTGGCCCAGGCCGCGGCGAGCGCCCGGTTCACACCCACCCACCACAGTCTGGACCTGCACGGCTATTGTCACGACTGCGAGCCGCAGGCCTAGCGGCATCTACACTGGGAGGCATCACATCCCAGTCCGAGACACCGCACGAACACGTCGACGAACCCGGTGACCAGAGGCATCGGGGCGACGGTCACAGCCACGCCCCGAGCCTCCGGGCCGGGGCCCGCCACCTGGGTCGACTGAAGGTCGCCTTCGCCGTCATCGCGCTGTTCTTTCTCGTCGAGGCCGTCGCCGGCTTCCTGACGAATTCGCTCGCACTGCTGTCCGACGCCGGCCACATGCTCACCGATGTCGTCGGTCTCGGTATGGCGCTCGCCGCCATTCAGCTGGCGAATCGGTTCGAGCGAAACACCGACATGGGCACGAGCCACACGTTCGGGCTCTACCGGCTCGAGATTCTGGCGGCGTTCGTCAATGCCCTGCTGCTGTTTGCCGTGGCGATCTGGGTGCTGATCGAAGCCGTGGGCCGTCTGCGCTCGGAGGCCGAGGTGCTCGACGGACCGATGTTGGTCGTGGCCGTTCTCGGGCTCGTGGCCAATCTCGTCGCCTTCTGGCTCCTGCGGGAGGGGGCCCGGGAGTCGATCAACATGGAAGGCGCCTACCTGGAGGTCCTGGCCGACACCGTCGGTTCCGTCGGCGTGATCATCGCGGCGTTGCTCATGCGGTTCCTCGGCTGGAATTGGGCCGATCCGCTGATCGCCGCCCTGATCGGCCTGTGGATCCTGCCCAGAACGTGGCGGCTCGGCCGCAACGCCGTTCGAATCCTGCTCCAGGCGGCTCCGGCGCATATCAGTCTCGATCGTCTACGCTCCGATCTCGGTTCGATCGACGGGGTCCTCGATGTCCATGATCTTCACGTCTGGACGCTCACCTCCGAGATGGATGCCGTGTCCACCCACCTGATGACCACCGATGACAGCGATCCCCATCGGATCCTCGATCAGGCCCGGGACGTTCTCTCCCGCACCTACGGCATCCAGCACGCCACGGTGCAGGTCGAGCCCGAGAGCCACGTCGGTTGCGAAGAGGTCAGCTGGTAGGACCGACGGGCAGACGGTGACAGCACCATGGCGGATCATGCCTCCAGTTGGGCTTGCAGTGATTCGACGGCTTCGATGAACTCCTCCACCATCTCGAACACGACCTGGGCCGACGTCTTGCGCTGATTCATCGTGCCGACGATCTGCCCGACGAAGTAGTTGGCCAGTTTCTCGGCCCCCGACCCCTTCGTGTGGGCGGCCCGGGCGATCCGGCGCTGGGCAAGGGCCGTCAGGACCGGCTGCATGGGCATTCCCAATGGGTCGGGTGTGTCGTCTCGCTCCCACTCGTCGGTCCATGCGGACCGCAGCATCCGCGCGTGTTTGCCGGTCAGCGACCGAGAACGAATCGTGTCGGCCGACGTGGAGGCCAGGAACTTCTCCTTCACGACCGGATGGGTTTCCGCCTCGTCGGTGGTGAGCCACACCGAGCCGCACCAGACACCCTGCGCGCCGAGCGCCATCGCGGCCGCCATCTGCCGGCCTCGACCGATTCCGCCGGCGCCCAACACGGGAATGTCGACCGAGTCGACGATCTCGGGGATCAGAACCATGGACCCGATTTCGCCCGTGTGGCCGCCGGCCTCGTAGCCCTGGGCGATGATGAGATCGACGCCGGCGTTCTGGTGCCGTTCGGCGTGCGACGGTCGTCCGGCCAGCGCTCCGACGAGGCGGCCCTCGGCTTTGCACCGGTCGATGAGGAACTGCGGGGGCGGGCCGAGAGCATTGGCGACGAACACCGTGTTGTGGGCCAGAGCAATGTCGAGCTGGGGACCGGCCGCCTTGGCCGAGAACGGTGCATCGTCGCTGGTCCCGGTGATCTCGGTGTTCGCCCGGGAACCATCGTCGGGCGGGAGATCGGGCACGTCGTAGCGGGCCAGGATGTCCTCGACGAACTCCTGGTGTTGGGACGGAATCAGGCGCCGGATGTCGTCGAGCGTGAATCCGCCGTCGTCGTCGCCCGCGTACTTGGCGGGGACGATGAGGTCGACCCCGTAGGGCCGGTCGCCGATCTGGTCCTCGATCCAGACGAGATCGGTCTCGAGTTCCTCGAGTGAGTGAGCCACGGCTCCGAGCACGCCCATCCCCCCGGCTTTGGACACGGCAGCCACCACATCGCGGCAGTGGCTGAAGGCCAGGATCGGAAACTCGATGCCGAACATCTCGGTGACGCTGGTTCTCATGATTGCTCCTCACGCCGGTCACGGCCGTGCCGGTAGGCGGTTTGTGTTTCGGCCCAGGTCATGCCCTGCTGCACGTTGGGTTCCCGGGGAAGACCGAGCACCTGCTCGGCCACGATGTTGCGTTGAACGGCCCACGTGCCTCCTCCGAGCGTGAGCGCCGGCGAGACCAGGTAGCCATAGTGCCAGATCGGATCGACCGCCGGGAACTGGCTGTCCGGGCCCCGCCCGAAGTTGATCTCGGTGATCCCGGCCCGCTGCCCCGGCGGAATGTCACCGGCCGGTCCGGAGCCCTCCAGCATCCCATTGGCCCCTTGGAGGTCCTTGGCCAACTCCATGACCTCCTGGCCGTGCTCATCGGCCAGGAGCTTCTGGATCGACGCCTCGGCTCCGGGAGTGCGCCCCTTCAGTTTGGCGCTGAGCGTGCGCAGGCGGTTCAGTCGGAGCACCTCGGCGTTGCCGTGCAGTCGGGCCAAACGCTGCCGAGTCACCGGATCGGTCACGGGCTCGCCGTTGCGTACCAGGTCGAGCAGCGTTTCGGCCGACGGCCCCTCGCCCCACAGTGATCCGGCCGATGACAACGACACCCGCTCGTTGGCCAGGGTCACCTTGGCCAGGCGCCAGCCGTCGCCCTCCGCGCCGATCCGTTGGGACTCGTGCAGGCGCACGTCGTCGAAGAAGACCTGGTTGAACGAATGGGCGGTGGTCATGTCGATGATGGGTGACAAGGTGATGCCCGGTGTGTCCATCGGGCATGCGAAGTAGGAGATGCCCTTGTGCTTCGGGGCATCGGGGTCGGTCCGTGCGATGAGAATGCCCATGTCGGAGACGTGGGCGCCACTCGACCAGATCTTCGAACCGTTGATCACGTACTCGTCGCCGTCCCGCTCGGCTCTCGTCGCCAGGTTGGCCAGATCCGATCCGGCGTCGGGCTCGGAGAAGAGCTGGCACCAGATCTCGGAGTGGTTGAAGATCTTCGGCAGGTACCGCTGCTTCTGTTCTTCGGTGCCGGCCAGCAGGATCGTCGGGGCGGCCCAGCCGATACCGATGGCGTTGGTGGCCATCTCCCCCTTCGTCCGTTTGACCTTCAGCCCCGCCAATTCCTGAGCGATGATGATCTGGTGCACCGGATCGGCGTTGAGCCCCCACGGTTCGGGCCAGTGGGGCACGACATAGCCCGCGTCGGCCAGATCCTGTTGGGTCGGTTCCGGGTTGGCGGCCCGCCACTCCCGAACCGCCAATCGGCGGGGGTCGTCGTCGGGCGGAACGTCGAAATCCATGCGTCTACTCCGATACTTCCTCGTCGGGTTTCCTCATCGGGGGATCGTCTTTTGCGGTTGGGGCCGGAACCCAGGCCGCCGGCCGCTTCTCCAGGAAGGCCGCCATGCCCTCGGTTGCCTCCTCGGAGGCGAACAGCGCGGCCGAGAGTCGCCCCGTCCACTCGAACGCCTCGTCGATGGCCATCGCCGGCACACGGGCCAGGAGCTGTTTCGAGGCGGCGATGGCGTTGGGTCCTCCGGCGAGGAGGTCCGCCACGATTGCATCGACCGTCTCGTCGAGCCTCGGGGCCGGGACCGCCCGGTTGATCAGGCCCATCTCGGCCGCCTCCGAGGCGGGAAACCGTCGACCTCGCAGGATGGCGTCGGCTGCGTCGGCGGTGCGCATCCTGGGCAGACACAACACCGAGATCATGGCCGGGGCCACCCCGATCCGCACCTCGGTGAATCCCATCGTGGCGTCCTCGATCGCCACCGAGATGTCCATGGCGGCAGCCAGCCCCATGCCACCGGCAACGCAGTGCCCGGCGATGCGGCCGACGAACGGTTTGGACGACTGCCCGAACCGCTGAAAGAGCCGAACCGAGTCGGTGTTGTCGAGCGACGATGCCCCCGACGCGTTGACCTCCGAGCGGTGGCTCAGATCGGCCCCGGCGCAGAACACCCGACCCTCGTTGGTCAACACGACAACTCGAACCCCATCGTCGGCCTCGGCCGCGTCGATGGCTGCATTGAGCTGGGTGACGAGGCCACGGCTGAGCGCATTGCGCCGTTCGGTGTCGACGAGCGTGATGGTGCACACGCCGTCTGCGACGTTCATCGTCACACGGTTCGGGTCGCTCACGTGTTTCTCCTCAAGCCGCCGAGGACGAGGTCGACCATGGCGTTGGCCGACCGGGCCGGTGAATGGTCCAGCCGACCGAGCACCTCGGGACGGGCGAAATCCCGACCCAGGCCACCCAGCATCCGGGCCAGGGCGGCCGTGTCGATGGGCTCGGCCTGTGAGTCGATTCCCGGTCGTTGGATTTCGCCCCGGGCAATCGCCAGATCGAGCAATGCCTTGGTCACGTCGATCAGATAGTTGCTGTGGGCCTCGTTGAGCGCGACACCTTCGTCGATGGCCGCCATGTCGGACGCGAACTCGGGGGTGACCATGCTCACGGCGTTGTTGGCGGCATGCAGGTAGGCCTGTAGGGCCTGCAGCGCCGACATGTCGGTGGTGACGGCGTTGTGGGCGGCTCGGCCGTGGGATCGAAGCACCCGGTCGATCACCATGACGACGAGCTCGTTGCGGCTCTCGGCCAGAAGGTACAGCGTGCGGAGTGAGCAGTTGAGCCGGGCGGCGAGGTCGGCCATCGTCAGATCGATGAATCCGTTCGCTGAGACCGCCCGGCCCAGTTCATCGAGGATTTCCCGTTGCCTGGTTGTCAGCGCCCCCTCCCGTTGACGGGTCATCACCGGCCGGGGCGGGGTGACGGCCCGCATCACGTCAACCACCGACACGGCGGTCGCCGACTCACCCGGGTGGGATCGGACGGCGCTCATGGTGCTACCGGCTCGCCGGGCAGCAGCGCCGTCGGGATGTCGACGAGACGGGCCCGGATCCATTCACCCAGGCTCTTCGCCTGACCGTCGAGGCGGGTCGAGGCGGCCACGCCCTCCTGGAGGAGGCCATGGATCAGGAAGTTCAGCGACAACAGGTTGGGAAACTCGTGGCGTTCGATGTCGAGGGCTGCCGTCTCGGGCAGCAGCTCCCGCAGCCGTTCGACGGTCACCGTCGTCGCCAGCCAGACATAGGCGGACGGCGACCGGGCGAAGAGGCCGAGGTTGGCGTCGCCTCCCTTGTCGCCGGAACGAGCCCCGATGATCGAGCCCAGCGGCGCTCGTACCCTGGGTCCGTCGACCCGGCCCGGGAGATCGGGAAGCGACGCGGTGACGTCGACCGCGGCCGCGCCATCGGGGTCGATGACCGATTCGACGACCGTCGTGGTCCCACCGAGCAGCGTGACGTGTTGGGGGACCAGATCGGCGGCCACCAGACCGGAGGTGTGCACACCGAAGCGTTCGCCGATCCGGGTGCCGGGCAGGCCGAAGAATCCGGGGATGGACGCCAGGGCCATGTTGTTCATCGCCGAGGCGACCGAGCGGACCTTGCGCTCGTCACCGTCCTTCACCGTCGCCCGCCAGGTCGCCGTTGCCTCCGCGTTCGACGACGGATCGACCTTGTCGGTGCGGTCGACGGAGATCGAGACGGCATCGAAGTCGTCGGGTTCGAAGGGCGTCGAGCGCCACAACACCGATTCGGCCAGCTCGGCCTTGGCCTCGATGTCGAGCCCGACGAGCGCCACCCGCAGGTCGCTGCGATACCCACCCCAGGAGTTCATCGACACCTTGAGCGTCGAGGGCGGTGGCTCGCCTTTGACGCCGGTGATGGCCACCCGGTCAGGCGCCTCCTCGGTCAGCGAGATGGTGTCGAACCGCGCCGACACATCGGGTCCGAGATAGGACGGTCCGCCGATCTCGTAGAGGAGCTGCGCGGTGACGGTTCCAACGGTCACCCCTCCCCCGGTGCCGGGGTGTTTGGTGATGACGCTGGAGCCGTCGGCGGCGATCTCGGCGATCGGGAATCCGGGGTCGTCCATGCCGTCGAGTTCGGTGAAGAACGAGTAGTTGCCGCCCGTGGTCTGGGTGCCGCATTCGATGACGTGACCCGCCACCACGGCACCGGCCATCGCATCCCATTCGGTGCGTCGCCAGCCATGATGGTGGGCCGCCGGCCCGCAGACGATGGCGGCGTCGGTCGTTCGGCCGGTGATCACGATGTCGGCCCCCCGATCGAGCGCCTCCACGATCCCCCAGCAGCCGAGGTAGGCGTTGGCCGAGATGAAGTCCTGGCCGCTGCCGTCGCCGATCAGCGGCCTGCCGGTTTCGAAGTCGGTGACCGGCAGACCGGCGGCCGCGAACTCGTCGAGCCGGTCCAGGATGTTGTCACCGGCGACGTACGCGATCGTGGGGTTCAAACCGAGTTTGTCCGCCACTTCGGCCACCGCCTCGGCACAGTCGTCGGGGTCGAGCCCGCCGGCGTTCGAGACCACCTTGATGCCCCGGTCGAGGCACTCACCCATCACCTGCTCCATCTGCGTGACGAAGGTCCGGGCGTAGCCGCCACCGTGTCGTTTCGCCCGTGTGCGGGCGAGGATCAGCATGGTGAGTTCGGCCAGCCAGTCGCCGGTGAGTGCGTCGATGGGGCCGCCCTGCACCATTCGGACCGCGGCGTCGATCTGGTCGCCGTAGAAACCGGAGCAGTTGGCGATGCGGATCGGATCGGTCATCGTGGCCCCGCCGGGTCGGCGTCACCGCCGTCGACGGCCTCCTCGGCAATGGTCACCAGGTTGGTTCCCCGGTCGAGTTGTTGCCCGATCGCGATCGGAACCGCGGTGACGGTGCCGTCGAAGGGAGCCTGAACGTGATGCTCCATCTTCATCGCTTCCAGCACGACGAGTACCTGGCCGGCGCTCACCCGGTCGCCCACCACACAACGGATGTCGACCACCGAGCCGGGCATCGGGGCCGTCAGCCCTCCGGTCGGGACCTCCGACCCGGGTGGAGTGAAACGGGGTACGATGTCGAGCGTCACCGTCGTGGCCGTCGTCTGGACGTGCAGTCGGTTCGACGTTTCGGTGACCCGGTGGCGCCGTCGGATCCCGTCCACCACCAGGTCGATCTCGTCGGGTGTCCACTCGACCACGTCGACGATCTCACCGGACTCGAGCGTGAACCGCCCATTGCGGTCGGCGCGGTAGGCGACGGTCACGTGCTCGACGGCCGCGTCTCGGTCGGTGCCGGTCGCCGGGGTGGCGAACGAGACCCGCTCCGGCGGCAGCCCGGCGTTTCGCCAGTTCGACGGGGCGAAGTTCCAAAGGCCGTCGGCGGCCCGATTGCGGCCCTGGAGCCACAGGGCTCCGGCTGTGGCGGCGTGGTGCACCGTCGCGGGCTCGAGCTCCGACACGGGGCGGACCCGATCGATGAAGTCCGTGGT
>JBFHME010000156.1:0-8261 GCA_041594435.1 Acidimicrobiales bacterium | reverse complement strand
GGGCTACGCGCGCTCGGCGTCCGAGGTGCTCCAGGCCATCGGGCGGGCGGCGCTCGACAGTGACTATCACGCCAACGGCTACACCACCCGAGCCCAGGCCGACCGGCTCGGGGAACTGCTCGATCTTGCGCCCGGCCGTCTACTCCTCGATGTCGGTTCAGGGTGCGGCTGGCCCGGCCTGTACCTTGCGTTGCGACACGGCTGCGCCGTGGTGACCGTCGACCCGGTGCTGACCGGCGTCAGAACGGCCCACGGTCGAATCATCGAGGACGCGATGTCGGATCGGGCGTGGGCCGTCGCCGGCGCGGCGGAGGCCCTCCCGGTGAGACCGGCGTCGGTGGACGCCGTCGTCCACACCGACGTCATGTGTTGACTGCGGCGCAAGCTCTCCGTGCTGAGAGCGAGCAGACGGACACTCAAGCGGGGGCGACCGACGGCCTTTCTCACCATCGAGCCCGCTGCCGATCTCACCCCCGCCCAGCGGCGCAAAGCCGGGCGAACGGGCCCTCCATCGGTGCTGCTGCCCACGTCCTATCCGAGCCTGCTCCACACGGCGGGCTTCGTCGACGTCGAGGTCGTCGACCTCACGGCGGAGTACCGGGTCACGCAGCAGGCCAAGATCGACGAGGCCGAGCGGCACCGTGAGGAACTGATCGCGCTCGTCGGCGTCGAGGAGTACGAGGAGGATCGTCGACACCGGTGCAACACCATCGAGGGCATCGACACCGGGATTCTGGTCCGCCGTCTGTACGTTGCTCGCCGCCGGTGACGGCGGGCCGGCTCGCGTCGCGCTCAGAGCCTGACCCTGCAGGCCCCCGCGGCCTTGGCCCGGTGGAGATGCCGGAAGCCGATGCCGACACCGATGACGTAGAGCACGGCAATGGCGATGCCGACCGCGGTCCGGTACTGGTCGACGACGACACCGAGCGACGTTCCCCCGAACACGGCGGCGAGGATGGCCAGCGTCCACGGCAGATGGCACGGGCACAGGATGAACGACCACATCAGCCAGCGCCGCCCGGTCCGCTCCAGGCGTTCGCCCTCGCGTGGATCGCCGGTCGTCCGGGGCAGCGACGGTGGTCCGGTCGACGTGTCACTCATCATCGTCGACGGTATCGGCGACCGGGGCACAACTCTTGAACGGCGGCGGCTCCCGGCTAACTGCTCGTTCCACCGCCGGAGAAGTCGATCGTGCACACCAGGTCGAGGGACGGGTCGAGGTCGATCGGCTTCGTCGTCCACCAGCCGTGCGGCCCGTCGTTGGCCAGGGCGTAGGCGTTGGTGCGGTTCGGATCGCCGGCCACGGCGATCATGATGCGCTCGGGACGGGTCACGATCGGCACGAGTCGCTCCGGGTCGTCGGACGCCGCGAACACCTCGGGGAGGTGACCGTCTTCCACCAGATCGGTGAGGCGGGGTCGTCCGGCGGTCAGGTTGCTCCACTCGCCGATCAGCCGTTCGAACGTCGCCGCCGGCACCCGGGCGTGGTCGAACAGCGCCCGCTGCACGTCGGCCTTGCTCCAGCCGGCGTTGGCGTAGGTGCGGGCCAGGATCGGGGACAGGATCAGCAGCGGCTGGTACTGGTCATGACCCAAGCCGTGGATGTGGGTGAGGTCCCAGCCGCTCACCCGGGCCAGCCCGTTGCCCAGGTAGGGGGTGATCTCGTCCGGCGTCGATCCGAAAACGCTTCCGATGATGGCGCCCGAGTTGAAGCGGGCCATGGTGAGGGCATTGGTGTGGAGGCCCGCTGTGTGGTCGACCTGGGCGCACAGTGGTTCCCAGCCGATGTCGACCAGGGTCTCGTGGTCCTCGGTGAGCACAACCCTCGTGCTGTTGCCGAACGTGGCCTTGTCGTGTTGGTCGGCGGTGAAGTCGAAGACGTTGCGCTGGTACAGGCGAAGCCAGCGCCCCACGCTGGTGTTGGCGTGGGTGCCCTCGCGCAGTGCGCCCGGGCCGCTGTTGAAACCGAGGTCCGCGGCGTCGGGTCCGCTCAGCATCATCAGGGCGTCGGCCCCCGTCGTGTTGCCGGAGTGCTCGGCGCCGTAGCGGGGATCGGCCAGGATCTCCGCCGCCGCCAGGAGGATGGGTAGGTGGCGGGGGTCGCAGCCGGTCATCACCGCATTGACCGCGATCGACCACACCGTCAGATCACGTCCCGACGACACCGCCCGGCCGAGGACCTTCCACGGGTCGTGGCCGGTGACCGCAAGGAAGGCCTCCACCCGCTCCCGGGTCGGCGGGATGACCGGCAATCCGTCGCTCCAACCCCGTTGCAGGAACAGCCGGTTGATCTCGTCCACGGTGCCTTTGGCGACGGTGTCGACGGCGGCCGGTTCGCCGGCTTGTTCCGCTGCAGCGGGTTCGGTCGATGCCTCGTCGTCGGTCAACCCGGCGACAATGCGATCGACGGTGTGGGTGACGAAGTTGTCGATCATGACATCGGCGGATTGGGCGTCGACGTGGCCGACGGTGACCGCGAGCGCCATGTCGTCGAAACCGTGACCCCGGCCGGTGGCCCCGGCCTGGCCCTCGAATCCCTCGCAGACGATGGAGACCGAGGGGATGCCCGCCGATTCGGCGGCGATGGCGGCCCGCAACACGGCGGGCGTGCAGCTACCTCAACAGCCCATCCCCGAGACGACGGCGTCGACACCGCGGGCCGTCAGCTGACCGGGGAGTGCCGCCACCTTCTCCTTTTCGTCGGAGCCGTGCAGGTTGCCGAACTCGGTGTAGTCGACGATGTCCACCGCTTCGAACCGCTGCTGCAGCTCCCTGGCCAACACAGGAAACAACTCATCGCCCCGAAACACATAGTCCCAGAGGAAGGCGACTCGTCTACCGTCGAGTGACGGGAGCCGTGGTGCCCGACGCCGGGCCTGAACACCACGGGGCGCGGAGGGCCAGACTACGTCGTGGGTCGTTTCGCTGATCGCGTCCATGAAATCCAAGTATGGCTTCCGGCGGGCGACCACGCATGCTCGCCGAACCGGGTCAGCCCGCCTCGTCGTCGAGGTTCCTTCGGCGGCCCCGGAGGTCGTCGGCCGTCGCTCCGGGCTTTTCGTTGGAGAGTCCACGGAGCCAGAGGCCGCCGGCCATCACAACGCCGACAACGGTCGTGGCGTAGATGATGACACCGACGCTGAAGATCACCGTTTGGCTCATGACTGCTGATCGAGGACTTGGGCGGCGACCGGCTGGTCAACCGGCGTCAACAGCAGCGTTCCGAGCGAATGAATCGACGGCACCCACAGTCCGACGAAGATACCCGCCATCAAGTTGTCGTCGACGAAATACAGCCAGATCGAGAACAGGAATGAAGCAAAGGCGGCCAGCAGGAAGGGCAGCTTGAGCCGGACGGATAGCGGGAGCTTGGCCATGAAGGGTCCTCCAGAGTTGATCATGATTCAACAAATCCTACGGCGGGCACGTTCCTTTGGATGCGAGGGCGGTATCCACGCCCGGATTCCGCCGGCGTTCGAAACGGAATCGTCTGTCGGATCGTGGGTCCGATGAGCAATGATGGAGCTGTGACGGTCGGGGGTCGACGGGCTGACCACCCCGGTGATCGTCCGCCGGACGGCCGATTCGTCATCCCAGGTGATACAAACCAACCCGCGAGGTGAGACGCAATGCTCGAATCATGGTTCGGCGATCGGGGCGGTCTGGCGTTGGCGGTGGTCGCGGTCGTGGCGTTGGTGATGGTCGTCGCCGCCGTGTTCCTGTTTCTCAGGTTGCTGGCCACGTTTCGCCTCGTCCACCAGCAGTTCATGCCGCTCGGGGCCAAGGCTGCGTTCTGGTTGGCCCTGGGCTACACCATCCTGCCGATCGATGTGCTCCCCGACCCGCTGCTGTTCGACGACATCGGGGTGCTGCTGGCGGCGTTGGCCTACATCAATCATCTGCGTAATCAGCTGAAGGGCGACCTCGACGATGGGTCGGGCGGCTCCGGTCGCCGCGGCCCGATCATCGACGTCGACGAGTTGTAGCGGTTCGACGTTCGGAACCGCCGAGCATCGGGTGGTCGCCGGGCCTTGACGGCAACCGGACGACTGCCTATCATCATCGGATGACAGGTAATCACTCGATTACCGAGAGCCGGTCCACCCGCAATCGCCTTCTGGCCGCGGGGATGGCGTTGATTGCCGAGCGAGGATTCAACGGTGTGTCGGTCGGCGAGATCGAGGCGGCCGTCGGTCTCGTACCCCGCCGGGGTGCCCTCTACAAGCACTTCCCCTCGAAGCAGGCGCTGGTCGAAGCGGCGCTGGAGGAACGCATCGCCGGCGTGGCGGACATGTCGTTCATCGTCGACTGGTTCGCCTCCGACAGTGCCAGAGCCGATCCACGTGGAACCCTGCTGGCTGCCGGTCGGGCGGTCCTCGATGAACTCGATCGTGAGAAGCATCTCAACCAGATCATCGAAAAGGACGGCAACCGGTTCCCCCACTTCCGGGATCGGATGCGCTCCGAGGTGATCGAACCCGGATTCCACTACGCCGCCGAGTCGTTTTCTTCGTGGATCGGAACCGTTGCTTCGAGCAGCGGCTCGAGCACGGTTCCGGATGACGGTCTCGACGGCGGTGTGGTCGGTGCGGTGTTGCTGAGCGCGCTGGTTCACCATCGTCGTCAGGAATGGCTCTTCGGCCATCCGCCCCACAACGTCGAGACCGAGCGATTCCTCAACGGCTGGGTCGAGGTGGCTCTCCGGGCGCTCGATATCAAGGAGGTTGCGCCATGACCGACTTCGCCCCCCAGCCGATATGGATTCGGGTGCTCATGCTGTTGCTGGCCCTGCCCAATCTGGTCACCGGGCTCTGGGCCGTTGCCGCCCCGCGCCACTGGTTCGACACCTTCCCCGGCTGGGCGCCTGCACTCGTTGCCGCGTTCCCGCCGTACAACCAGCATCTGGCCACCGACGCCGGGTCCGGTCTGCTCGCCACCGGCCTGGTGATGGGCCTGGCCGCCGTGTGGCCCAGGCGGGACGTGGCGATCACCGCCGCGATCGCCTTCCTCGCCTTCGCCCTGCCCCACTTCGTCTGGCATGCGATGAACCCGTCGGACGCGCTGTCGGGACCGGAGGACGCGGTCAATGACATCACGCTCGCCACCGCCGTGGTCGGAGCGAGCGTGGTCCTCGTGTGGCAGTGGCGGCGGCCTGCTCCTGCCGACGAACCAACGGTCGGAGGTTCCCCGTGAGCATCTTCACATCCATCAAGGTGCTGCGCCGTGGGCCGGTGATGCCCGGCCCCTACCGAACGGCGTCGGCCCACAAGCCGACGCTGTTCGGCAAGTTGGCGATGGAACGATGGGTGGTCTTGAGCCGCTCCGTCGACGACCGGCTCAAGACGATCGCCCAGCTGCGCACATCGGCCACGATCGGCTGCATGTGGTGACACGATCTCGGCACCGCCATCGGCCGTGAGCTGGGCATCGACTCCGAAACCATCGACGCAGTCGCCAACTGGCGCCTCACCGACAAGCTGACCGCCACCGAGAAGCTCGTGGCCGAGTATGCGGACGCCTTGACCGTCACGCCGTCGGCCGTGGACGACGACTTGCGAGGCCGCATCGCCGCAACCTTCACTCCGGCCCAGGCCGTCGAACTCACGCACCTGATCGCCTGGGAGAACGCCCGAGCCCGGTTCAACCGCGGCTTCGACATCCAGCCTGACGGTTACTCCCCCTGAGCCCGCGCCACGTCACCGCGCTGCTCGCCGAGCGTCGGCCGGCGCTACGGTCGGAGTCATGCAACCGATGCGTGATGACGACGTGGTGGCCTTCATGCGGGAGGGCTCCCGCACCGGCAAGCTTGGCGTGGTTCGGGCCGACGGACGGCCCCATGTGGTGCCGATCTGGTTCGATTTCGACGACGACACCGGTGACCTGATGTTCGTGATGGGCTCGGACAGCCTCAAGGCGAGGTGCATTGCCCGCGATCCCCGCGTGACGGTCTGCGTCGACGAGATGGCGTTCCCCTACGCCTTCGCTCGCATCGACGGTGTCGCCACGACCTCGACCCACGCGGAGGATCCCGACGCCTTGGCGTACTGGGCCACGGAGACCTGTCGCCGGTTCGTCGGTGACGATCGGGCGGAGGCGTTCGGGCAGCGCAACTCCCAGCCCGGCGAACTGTTGGTGCGCGTCCGCCCCACCCGTTACGTCGGCGCGACCGGCGTCGCGGATTGAGCGGTGCGAGCTGACCGAGGCGACCGAACCGGCCGGGCGGTCTGAGCCATCGGCTACGATCGCAGGCATGGACATCCAAGCGGCATTGCAGTGGGCCTCCCAGCGCCGGCACGGCGTGTTGATCACGATCCGGGGTGATGGCCGTCCGCAGTCCTCCGACGTCTCCTATCACGTCGCCGATCGAGTGATCGTGGTGTCCGTGACCGATGGTCGAGCCAAGACGAAGAACCTTCGCCGCGACCCCCGGGCGGTCTTCCACGTAACCGAGCCGAGCAGCTGGAGCTACGTGTCGTTCGACGGCATGGTCGAGCTGTCACCGGTGGCCGCCGAACCCGACGATGCCACCGTCGACGCCCTCGTCGACTACTACCGCGCGGTGTCCGGTGACGAGCACCCCGACTGGGACGAGTACCGTCAGGCGATGGTCGACGAAGGTCGCCTCCTCGTGCGTCTGACTCCGACCTCGGCGGTCGGCCAGATCCACACCTGAGGCCGCGACCAACTAGCATCGCCCCATGGACATCGGCGTACTTGGAGGATCACTGGGAACGGGCGGCTACGAGGCGCTGGTGGCCGATGCCACCGAGGCGGCCGAGGCCGGCTTCCACACCTTCTGGCTCTCACAGATCGTCGGCAGCGCCGACGCCATGACGCTGCTCGGTGCGCTGGGGCGTGACGTTTCCGGCATCCGTTTCGGCACCTCGGTCGTGCCCACGTATCCCCGCCATCCGTTCGTCATGGCCGAACAGGCCCGCACCGTGAACCTGCTGTGCGGCGGTCGCTTCAGCCTCGGTATCGGGCTCTCCCATCAGCCGGTGGTCGAGGGCATGTGGGGCCAGTCGTTCGACAAGCCGCTTCGGCACGCCCGGGAGTACCTCGATGCACTGCTGCCGTTGCTCCGGGGTGAGGACACCCGGGCCAAGGGCGAGACGATCATCGCCCGAGGCCAGGTCAACGTTGGTGACCCGGCAGAGGTTCCCCCGGTCTACCTGGCCGCTCTCGGACCGCAGATGCTGAAGCTGGCGGGACGGGTCTGTGACGGCACGATCACCTGGATGACCGGTGCGAAGACGTTGGCCTCGCACACCGTGCCCGCGATTTCCGAAGCCGCCGAGCGGGCCGAACGTCGGGCGCCGGAAATCCTGGCCGGGTTCCCGATCTGGGTGACCGACGCCGTCGACCACGCCCGGGAACGGGCCGGTTCGGTCTTCGAGATGTACGGGCGGCTCCCCTCGTATCGAGCGATGCTGGACCGGGAGGGGCTGGATGGTCCCGCCGATCTCGCCATCGTCGGCAACGAGGAGGCATGCGCGGTCCGGGTCGAGGAGCTCCGCGACGCGGGGGTCACCCAGTTGTCGGGCGCCGTCTTCGCCGACAACGCGGAGGACACGGCCCGTACCAGAGCGTTTCTCGCCGGCCTGCTCTGACGGCCTCGGAGCCCGCCAAATCCACGATCTGTGCGCCGCGCACCCGGTTTCCCGGGCCTGGAGCGCACAGATCGGCTGAGGGGTCGTCAGTAGCCGCGCTCGGGGTCGAGCAGCGGGAACGCGGCCTGGCCCCGCCGGAGGCGGCGGATGTTGTCGCCGATCACCTGGCTCGCCGTCGACACCACCGTCACGCCGGCGGAGTGACCGGTCAGTACCACCTTCGGATGCTCGAACAGCTCCGACGTCGACGGCGGCGGTTCCGGGTCGGTCACGTCGAGCACGGCGGCCCGAAGCGACCCGCCGTCGAGCGCCTTCAGGAGATCGCTCTCCGAGACCACGGTGCCCCGGCCCATGTTGATGAACACCGAGCCGGATGAGAAGGCGGCGAGCCGGTCCCGGTCGAGCAGCCCTCTCGTCTCCTCGGTGTTGGGCAGCACGTTGACGACGGCTCGACTGGCGGCGAGGAAATCGTCGAGCTGCTCCCGACCGACGAAGTGGGTGATCTTCGGGTCGGGGTGCCCCCGGTCACCGGACCGGGTCCAGGCGTTGATCGGGTAACCGAGGTCGATGAACGCCTGACCGACCCGACGACCGATGCTGCCGTGGCCGAGGATCCCGACGGTGTGATCCGAGCTGTCGGAAAGGCTCGGC
>JBFHME010000155.1:0-8270 GCA_041594435.1 Acidimicrobiales bacterium | reverse complement strand
TGGCGGCCCGCGACCGGTCGAGAGCAGAAAACCCGGCGCCGCCACACGGCCTCACCCTGTGGCAGGTCGACTACCCGGATTGAGCCGCCGCCGCCACTCACCGAGTCTTCCTGAACAATCCGCGCATGATGCGCGGATTGTTCGGGAAGAGTTGTGTGGGGCGGTTCCCCGGCGGCGTCAGGTCGGCGGCGTCAGGTCGGCTCGTGTTCGTTGACGGCGTCCGCAAGCCGAACGGCCAGGAGGCGATCGCGGCGGACGGCGACGTCGATTCGAGCGACCGCTCCGGACCGAGCGAACACGGCGCTGCTGGTGGCGCAATCCAGTTCGGTCTCGAACCGATCGCGACGTCCGTCAGCCCAGGTCACGTCGATCCCGGTCGCGTCGCCGAGCGAGTAGACGACCGGTACCGAGCAGAAGGTGAAGCCGAGCGACCCGGGCGGCAGGGTCTCGTCGCCCAGCGCCTCCCATCGTGTCTGCCCGCCCAGGAACTCGGCCGGATCGAGGAGCAGCGGGTCGAAGCGGAGCCGCCCGTCGCTCACCCGCACACCGAGTTCGGCCCAGCGGATCAACACCCCTTCCTTGACCTGACCCGTCATGCCCGGTTGCTGGGCTCCCATTCCCGCCGGGGTGTGGGAGTGCGGGTCGGTGGGGAAGGAGCCCTGCTGTTCGACCGACTTCCGGTACCCGAGTCCGTCGCGGACCCGGCGATAGTGCCGGAACATATCCTCGACGACAGCCGACCCACCCCCCTCGGCGCCGGCGATCAGCCGTTCCTGCAGAGCGAACAGCAGCTTCGACACCATGTGCCAGTAGATCGACCCGAGGCCCTCGTAGCGGTACATCGACTGGGAGCGGCCGGTGAACGAGCGATGATCGAACACCGCCTCGTAGGCGGCGAGGATCTCGGCCCGTGCGCCGTTGTCGTGACCGGCCAGGTCGAGATCGGTCAGGTCGGGATCGGACGCGAGACGGTCCAACTCCGCCTCCAGATGACGGGCCGACCGGAGCCGGGCTGCGAAGTGGAGGTCGCCGTTGACGTCGCGGGTCACCAGCCCTGTCCCCCGGTCGACCAGAGCGGTCACCGCGGGCCCGGCCGCCGGTTCGGTGATGCGGTTCTTGTCGAGGAAAGGCGGTGGACGGCGGTCGGGGTAGAGCACGAACGACCCCTGGTCGGTCCGGTGGAGATCGCCGTCCCACAGGGCCGCCATCGTCGTGACGACCTGCTCCGGGGCGGCCGTCGGTGACGACAGCGCTGCCACCTGACCCTCGAGCATCTCATAGAGCGGATCGAGAAAGGCGCTCCCGGGCTCGAGTCGCATCAGCCAATAGGTGTGGACCAGTCCATCGGGGCGGCGGGCGAGACGGGCGGCCGCCTCGACATGACGGCCCGCCACCTCGATCGACCGCCGAAGCCGTCCGATCTCCACGGCGCGAGGCTCGCCGGGCCCCTCGTCGTAGGCCGCCGATCGATACCGCTCGTAGGCCAGACCCAGAGCGTCGAGAAGGTGCCGGCGATCTCGGGCGACCGTCTCGTCGTTGAGCGTGGCCGGCTCGACGGCGAGTAGCGATTCGTGCTCGGAAAACGCCGCGGTGACGTCGAGAAGCCAGGTGACGACCCGGTCGCCGACGGCCACCTCATCGCCATCGACGCCGGCCAAGATCCGGTCGACGAAGCTCAGGTAGTCGCGCAGGTGCAGGAGCGTGACCACCGAGACGCCGTTGCCGACCAGTGCGTTGTTGGCGTCGTTCCACTCCGGCCGTTGCGTGTTCAGCCAGATACCCCCGCCGGCCACCAGGTTCGAGAGTTTGGCCAGTGCCGGGACCAGCAGCTTCTCGGCCATCGTGGCCAGGTGCACCCCCGACCCGTCCGCCGAACAGACGAGGCGGCCGTCGGCCCCCACGGCGGCCTCCCGTTCCTCGGTCTCGGCCTGCCGCTGCTCATCGAAGTCCAACGTCTGCTTCGGATCCCGAACGAGGTCCTCGTAACGGCGGAGGCGATAGGGCACGTCGGCGTAGGAGAACGAACGACGCCCGATCATCGATTCGAGAAGCCCCGGGTGGAACCGGTGGGCCACGTCGAGCAGCCGGTGCAGGTAGACGATCTGGTGATCGCCCCAGTAGCCGTAGTTTCCCCAGCTCCCTTCCTCGGGGGTTTCCCAGTCGATACCTTCGTGCGTGATGCGGTAGGGATTGTGGCCGTCGACGGTCGAGGCACTCAGAAACTTGGAGATGACCGATTCGATGAAATCGGGGTAACTGTGGAGCAGCGCCTCCCAGTTCTGAAAGATGTCACGCCAGTTGCCCTGGTAGCCGATGGCGGGGTGGCCGTCGTCGGTTGGTTCCGGGATACGAAACGAGTTCCATGGTCGACTCGGATCACCGTGGCGACGGCTGAACGTCAGCGGCAGATACTCGTTGACCAGGCGGCGGATATCGTCGTCGGCCGCCACCGCTTGGCGAAGCGTCTCGATGTCGACCACGGGGTCGAGTCCTGCGGTCAGCTCGGCGAAACGGGCGTGGCGCCGCCGATCCCGATCGGTCACGAATGCCGCAACCTGGTTCACGGCCACTCGGTGATCATCGAGGAAGACGCCGCCGCGCATGCAGTTGAACAGCACGTTGGCGAAATGGTGAACCGTTGACCGCTTGTCGGCCGTGACCTGCCGGCCGTCGGCCGAGGCCACGAGTTCGGAGATGCTGCGATGGGCCCGTTCGAGTTCGGCCGAGATCGCATCGATGACCGTCGACCGGGTGGCGGATCGGTCACCGAGGTACCCGGTGAGCTCGACGGCCGCTTGGTGGTCGAGCCCGACGTCGGCCACCACCGTCCACCGCAGACCCTCCCCGGGGGTGAGCAGGCTCGTCGCCGTCTGCAGGTACGCCCCCTTCACGCCGGTCATCAGCCGCTCTCCGGTCACGTCATGACCGGAGCGGAAGCGGCGGACCTGCCGATCCGACAGCAGCGTCGTCGACCGGTCGAGCCCGTAGCTCCAAACGACGTTGGCCGTCAGCGCCTCGGCCGGGTCGGCTTTGTCGGAGACGAGGGCCTCGAGCGTGAACAGGGCCATACCGCTGACGTCGTCGATCTCGGTACGGCGGTAGGCGTCGACCAGCGTGCTCGACGTCTGCTGCGCGTCCAGTTCGACACCGGCCGGCAGCACGTTGATCAGCCCGTCGAGGATCGTGACCTCGACCGGATCACGGTCGGCGTCGATGCCAAGCCGACAGCTTCGAATCAGGCCGAAGCGTCCGGCGGTGGCCCAGGTGTATTCGAAGGTCATGCCCCAGTCGGGACGGTGCTCGGTGAAGCGAAGGCGGTCGCCGAACGCCGTCTTGGACAGCGATCGGTGGGTTCGCCCGATCGGCGTGTCGGGGTCGAATGGCTGCCAGACGTCCGGCTCGCCCTCGACCCGGATGAGGGTGAGAGGCCCGGTTCGGCCCCCGCTGCGGTGGAGGCGATCGTCGGTCTCGTAGGGGAAGAGCGAGTGTTCGGCACTGCCCCGACCGGCGGTGAGCGCCCCACTCGAGGATATGAACGCCCACTGATCGTCAGGCGTCACGAGACTGATGAGGAAGGGGTCGAGCAGATCGTAGTCGTCGATGCGATACCACGTAAGGCCATCGACATCGATGAAGTCGCCGTTCGCCACCGCCTGATGGTCCGTCATGTCATCACTCCGTGTCCACGATCCCATTGTGTTTGTTCTCCTGAGGTCGAGTTGCCGGCCGAGCCGGTCGGGTTGTCGGTGGGGCCGGGCCCGCCGGGCCAGGTTCGAGGGAGCCGTCCCGAGAACGGTGCCGCTCCGATGAGCACGTCGACGATGCCGGTTCCCTCGCTTCCGGGGAGCCAGGCGGCGACGACGGCGTCGCACTGGTCGATCACCGAATCGAGGACCAGCGGCCGGCCGGTGATCAACACCAGAATCAGCGTGTCGACGTGGCGGCGGAGCCGTTCGACCAGCGCCCGGTCCTCGGCGGGCAGCGTCAAGTCGGCACGATCACCCGATCCCTCCGAGTACGGAGGCTCGGCCAGTACCAGGAGGCCGTAGCGGGCGTGCACGGACGGCTCGAACCGGCCGGTGGGTTCGTGCACGACCTCGAAGCCGGCGCACTCCCGGAGGCCACCCAGAATGGTGGTTCCGCGGGTGATCGGACCCCGCCCGCCCTGCCATTCGATCGTCCAGCCTCCGCACTGCAAGCCGATGTCGTCGGCTCCCTCCCCGGCGACCAGCACCGTCGCCGGTGCCAGCGGGAGAACGCCTGCCGGATCGGACAGCCGAACGGCCGACGCGGCGACGGCCCGGCGGGCCAGACGGCGATGGTCGTCGCAGCCGACCGTCTCGATGGGCGGTGGGGGAGGAGGCTGCGGTGCAACGAGGCCCATGGTGTGTTTCACCGTCAGGACTCTCGCCACGGCGTCATCGACCCGTTCCAGCGGCAGGTCACCGGCTTCGACGGCCCGGACCACGTTGTCGATGAAGCGGCGAAACTCGAACGGCACCATCACCATGTCCACCCCGGCCCACAGGGCGTCGACGACGCACCGGTAGGGGTCGGGGTCGAGCTGATCGATGCCGAGCCAGTCGGAGATCACGAAGCCGTCGAATCCCAATTCGTGTTTGAGCACGTCGGTGAGCAGGTACCGGTGGCCGTGCAACTTGTCGCCGTTCCAGGAGTTGTAGGAGGCCATCACGGTGAGGGACCCGGCGGCCAGGCCGTCGAGGTAGGGCTTGAGATGCACGGCACGAAGGGTTTCCTCGTCGACGATGGTGTCACCCTGATCGATCCGCCAACCGGGGCCCCAGCCGTCCCACCAGTCGATCCACTCCATGTCACCGCGGCCGATCGAACCCCAGGTCGTTCCGCCGTCACCGACGTAGTGCTTCAGGCACGAGACGACCGACCCGGAGCGGTCGAGGCCGTCACCCTGGAGGCCCCGCACCGCAGCAGCGCCGAGACGGGCGACCAGGTCGGGATCATCGCCGAACGACTCGTAGGTGCGCCCCCATCGAGCATCGAGGGCGACGGCCAGCGTCGGGGCGAACGCCCAACGGGCGCCGGTCGCCGCGGTTTCGACGGCGGTCGCCCGGTACACCGCCTCGACCAGTTCCGGGTCGCCGGTGGCTCCGAGACCGATGTTGTGGGGGAAGATCGTGGCCCCGCGTACATTGCTGTGGCCGTGCACCGAGTCGGTGCCGTACAGGAGCGGAACGCCGAGCCGGGATCGGGTCGCCGCGTCGAGGTACTCGTCGACCATGAGACGCCAGTCGGCCGGCGTGTTCGGGTCGGGATTGCCGCCCGAGCCGGAGAGCACCGAGCCGATGGCGAACTCGGCCACCTCGTCGGGTGTGATCGAGTTCTTCTCGACCTGGGTCAGCTGAGCGGCTTTCTCGACCAGCGTCATCTTCGCCGTCAGGTCCGCCGCGTAGACCTGGGATCGGGTGGGGTCGATCGTCGCTCCGCTCATCCGGTGGCGTCCGCGGTGCGTTGGTAGACGCGAACGTGGTCGACGTAGAGGTAGACGGGGAATTCGAGGTCGAAGTCGATGGGGCCCGGGAACTGTCCGCCGACCGCCAGGTTCACGATCATGAAGAATGCGTGGTCGTCGAAGACCCATTCCCGGTCGCCGACCAGCTCCCGGTCGACGGTGAAGTAGTGTTCGCCGTCGTAGTACCACCGGATCTCGTCGGCCTCCCACTCCACCGCGTAGGTGTGGAAGTCATCGGCTATTGGATAGTCCTGACGGTTCCACCTGGTCAGCCCCCCCGCCCCGGAATACCCGGGACCATGGACCGTGCCCAAGATCAGGTCGGGCTCCCGTCCGAGGTGCTCCATCACGTCGATCTCGCCCACATTGGGCCAGCGGTTGGCCTCGTCCTCGGCGTCTTCGGAGAAGTTGGCCCCGAGCATCCAGAATGCAGGCCACAGCCCTGCACCCTCCGGGACCTTGAGTCGGGCCTCGAAGCGGCCGTACTGGAATTCCTGGAGGCCCTGGGTGCGGAGGCGGGCCGACGTGTAGTACGAGCCCTCGAACTGCTCCTGCCGGGCCTCGATCACGAGGAGGCCGTTCTCGACCCGGCTGTTCTCCGGACGATCGGTGTAGTACTGGGCCTCGCCGTTGCCCCAGCCCCAGCCGCCGATGTCGTAGGTCCAGTTGTCGAGGTTGATCTCGTCGCCCTCGAACTCGTCCTGCCACACGAGTTCCCAGCCTTCACCGGGTTCGACGGGCACCGGCTCGGGAATCTCGATCGTGGTGGTCGACCGGGGTGGCTCGGTCGTGGAGCTGGTGGTCGTGGAGCTGGTGGTCGTGGCGGTCGTCGCCGGCGGCCCGGTGGTTGCCGGCGATTCGGCTGCGGTGTCACCGTCGGAGGAGCAGGCGGCAACCAGCAACGCCGCAGACAGCAGGGCGATGACGGGGAGCTGACGTCGAGGCGTCGGGATGGCAATGGTGAAGGAGGTGCTCATGGGACTCCTGGATGATCAGAGTGGTTCGGTTCGGGGGCTGAGTTGTGCGGTGATCCCGCCGTCGACGTGGAGGATCTGTCCGGTGATGTAGGCGGCGTCGTCGGAGGCGAGGAAGGCCGCAGCGGCCGCGATGTCGTCGACCGTCCCGTATCGCTGCAGCGGGATTCGGGCCTCGACCTGGCGACGCCGTTCCGGATCGACGGCGTCGGCCCGATAGGTTTGCGTGACCCCTGGCCCGATGGCGTTGACCCGGATGCCGTAGCGGCCGAGGTCGATGGCCATCGCCATCGTCATGGCGTTGATGGCTCCCTTGGTGACGTCGTAGGGGAGTCCTCGGTGATGGGCTCGCGTCGCGCCGACCGAGGAGAGGTTCAGAATCACCCCGCCACCGCCGTCGCGCATGATCCGGGCCGCTCGTTGCGAGCACAGATAGGGCCCGCTGACGTTGACGGCCAACTGCCGATCGAGGAGTTCGGGGTGTTCGTCGAGGGCTTCCCGTCGGTGGAGGTCGGCGGCGTTGTTGACGAGGAGGTCGACCCCGCCGCTCGTCGCCATGACCGTCTCGAACACCGTGCCGATGTCAGCGGAGTCACCGACGTCGGCCACGATGGCCAGTGGCGTGGTGACACCGGCGGCGACGGCCGGCGATGCGAGCTCGCCGGCTGCCTGCTCGAGTCCCGCCGCGTCGATGTCGACCAGCACGAGACGCATGCCTTCGACCGCCAGCCGCCCGGCAATCCCCAGGCCGATGCCTTTGGCCGCCCCGGTGATCACGGCCACCCGGTCACGGAGTTCGGGGTGGCGACCGGCGCCGCCGTCGGGTCGTGTGCCGGTGGTCATGGTCGAGCCGGTCCGCCGTCGGGCAGGCGGGTCTGCGTCCACTCCTCGATCACGTCTTCGCAGGGGTGGCGGGCGGCCAGCGCCTCGTCGATGTCGATGCCCAGACCGGGCTCGTCGTTACCGTAGAGGTAGCCGTCGACCACCTCCGGCAGGCCGGGGAACATCTCGTATTCAAGCTCCGACGGCCGGTACCACTCGTGGATGCCGAAGTTCGGCGCCCACAGTTCGAGGTGCAGGTTGGCGGCGTGGCCGACGGGGGAGGTGTCGCCGGGGCCGTGCCAGGCGGTGCGAACGCCGAATGTGTCGGCCAGGATCGCGAGGTTGCGGGCCGGGGTGATCCCGCCGATCTGGCTGATGTGAACCCGAATGAAATCGATGAGCCGGTCGACGATCAGCCCCCGCCATTCATGGGGATTGTTGAACAGCTCGCCCATCGCCAGGGGCGTGGCGCAGCGCCGACGGATGGTGGCGAACCAGTCGAGATGCTCGGGGGCGAGAGCGTCCTCCAGGAAGAACAGCCGGTACGGCTCGACGTCGGAGGCGAATCGCACCGCGTCGATGGGGGCCAGCCGCTCGTGCACGTCGTGCAGTAGTTCGACGCCGTCGCCGAGCTCATTGCGAACGTGATCGATCATCGACAGCGCCGAGCGGGCGTAGTCCCGCGGGTCGAAGTAGGCACCCGGTCCAACGCCGGTCGGCTGGTGCAGCTCGTCGGCGCCGCCCCCGTAGCCGCGCATCTGGACGCGGACACAGCGATAACCCTGGTCGATCAGCCCCCGGGCGCTGTCGACCACCTCGTGGGGATCCCGACCGTCGGCGTGGGCGTAGACCCGGGCCGCTTCACGGTAGCGGCCGCCGAGGAGCTGGTACACCGGCATGCCGGCCCGCTTGCCCTTGATGTCCCACAGCGCCTGGTCGACCCCGGAGATGGCGTTGTTCAACACGGGACCGTTCCGCCAGTAGCC
>JBFHME010000154.1:0-8349 GCA_041594435.1 Acidimicrobiales bacterium | reverse complement strand
GCCGAAGCCGACGCGGCGTGGGAGGCGGAGCCGCTGCGCATCCGGGTGCAGGATCACGTGCGACCTGAGCCGTACTACACGGAACGCCCCGGTCGGTGGGTCGCCGAACCGTCGTGGCCGTCGCCGAACGTGGCGGTGCAGCGCCGGTGGCTGACGGCGACCGGTCGGCTGAGCGCCGACCGTCCGGCCAGCCCGGGCGGGAGGGTAAGCGGCCGCAACCCGCTGACAACCGGCCTGTATCAGGGCAACTGGTGGGGCTATGCGGCGCCCGGGCAGCTGCCGGCCGATCAGCAGCTCGAAAGCGCACCGGCCTTCCGCTTCGACGATGCCCCGGTCGCCGATCCCGTCGATCTCGTTGGCATCCCCGAACTGGCGTTGCGGGTCGCCGCCGATGCTCCGGTCGCCCAGGTGGCGGCCCGGCTGTGCGACGTCGCCCCCGACGGTTCGATGCTCCAGATCAGCCGGGGCGTGCTGAACCTGACCCACCGCCACGGTCACCGCGAGCCGGAACCGATGATCCCCGGTGAGCCGGCGGACGTGACCGTCACCCTCGACGGCCTGGCCCACCGGCTCCCCGCCGGCCACCATCTCAGCCTCCTGATCTCCACGAGCCTGTGGCCGCTGGTTTGGCCGTCACCAACCGAGGTCACCCTGACCCTCGAACTCGGACCCGGTTGCGAGCTCCGTCTGCCGATCCGATCGCCGTCGGCGGCCGACTCGACCACCGTGGACTCGACCACCGGGAACCCGATGTTCGGCGAACCGGCGATGGCCCCCGACCGGGCTGAGCTCACGGCGCCGCCGTCGTCGGCCCGCACCGTCACCACCGACGCCACCACCGGTCGGGTCACCGTGAGCGACCAGGGCGACACCGGGACCATCGTCTTCGACGACCACCGCACGGCGATGTCGTCGACCGCCACCGACACCTGGACCATCACGGTGGGCGACCCGTTGAGCGCCAGGGTGGTGTGCGACCGCACGTGGTCGGTCGACTGGCCGGAGGAGTCGATCTTCGTGTGGGTCGAGACCCGCTCCGAGATGTGGTGTGACGCCACCCACTTCCACGCCCGGGACATCGTCACAACGCATGTCGACAGTGCTCATGTCGATCACGAGGTCTTCTTCAGCCAGACCTATGAGTTCTCCGTGCGCCGCGATCACCAGTAGCCGCCACGTGCGGCGAGCATCGTCCACCACAAGGATCAGCCGATGACCAATTTCCCCCACACGGTTGTGATCGTCTCCATCGACGCCGTGGCTCCCCGCTATGTCACCCCGGCCACCATGCCGAACCTGGTGACGCTGGGGCGCGCCGGCGCCGCCTGCTACCGGGCCCGGACGGTCGATCCGCCGATCACCATGCCGGCGCATGTCTCGCTGTTGCGGGGTGTCGACCCGTCGGTGCACGGGGTGGTCGACAACCGATTCGACAACGGGGCGGTGACGCTGTCACCGGAAGCGACCGCCGTCCCGACCTTTCTCGAACACGTCCGCCGCGGCGGAGGGGGTGACACCGCGTCGGTGGTGTCATGGGCCCCGATGGACGCCGCCATCGACCGGGGCGCGGTGTCGACCAGGATCCTCTTCGACGACGGCTACAACCCCGACATCGACGACGTGATCGTCGATCGTCTGATCGAGTTGGTGACCGAGCGGCGTCACCGTGCCGTGTTCGGTTACCTCATCGCCCCCGACCTGGCCGGGCACGATCACGGGTGGGGGAGCGACCTGTACCTCGACGCACTGCGGCGGGTCGACGGTGTGCTGGGTCGGCTCATGGCGGCGCTTCGTCCCCACGACTCGTTGATCGTCACCACCGACCACGGAGGCCTCGGCACCGACCACGGTGTCGACAGGATCGAGGACATGGAGATCTTCGTGGCCGTCCACTCACCCCGGGTGGCGCCCGGCTCGGTCTGGTCGTCGGCGTCCGTCCTCGACGTGGCACCGACGGTGGCCGAGCTGTGCGCTCTCGAGCCGCACCCGGGCTGGCAGGGGACGTCGCTGCTCGGTCGCGAACGGCCGCTGATCGACGTGCTGACCGCGCTGGTCGACGAGATGGCCGACCACACCTACGGTGAGCGGGTCACGATGCGGGACCACGCTCTACAGACGGCCGACAACGCCCGGTCCGCCGGCGCGTCGTCGGCGCTGATCGCCGCCGCGCTGCTCCACGACATCGGACATCTCGAGGGTGAGGCCGGGACTTGGGGGCTGCCCGATCACGCCGAGGTGGCGGGCCGGACCTGGCAGGCGTTGCTTCCGCCGGAAGTGGTGGAGCCGATTCGGCTGCATGTGGCGGCCAAGCGGTGGCTGGTGGCCAACGACCCCGAGTATCGCAACCGACTGAGTGAGGCGTCGGTGATCACCCTCGAGCAGCAGGGCGGTCCCTTGGACGCCGCCGCGTCGGCGAGGTTCCTGACGCTCCCGTTCGCCGCGGACGCCATCGAACTGCGGCGCTGGGACGACAGGGGTAAAGAACTGGCGGCGGACGGCTCGCCCGCTCGGACCGCAACGCTGGAGGAGTTTCGTCCGCACCTCGAGGCGGCCGTCGACCTGCCGAGCGGTGCGGTCGCGGTCTCGGCGGTCTCGGCGGTCTGGGCCCGTGACGCCTGCCGTTGCCCGGCATGTCGGGACGCTGGCAACGATCAGCATCTGATCGATCCCGCCGATCTCGATGGATGGTCGACGGTGTCGGTCGACCGCACGGCCGAGCCGGCGGTGGTCGAGATCCGGCGGGGTGATGACGAGCACCGGTGTCTGATCCCGGCGTCGGCTTGGGGCGACGAGGTCGTCGACAGGTCGAGCAACCAGCCGGTGCGGTGGGATCGTCGGCGAGTGGAGGCTGCCGCCGAGGCCAGGATCGAGCACGGTTCGGATGCGTGGGTCGATCGTGTGTCGGTCGCCGTCGACCGGTACGGCCTGGCCGTCCTGACCGGCGTGCCGACCGAACCGGGCACCGTTCTGGCCGTCGCCTCCGCGCTCGGCTTCGTGCGGGTCACCAACTACGGCGACCTGTTCGACGTCCGCAACGAACCCCAACCGGAGAACCTGGCCTACACCTCGATCGGGCTGCCACTCCACACCGACAACCCCTACCGGGAACCCTGCCCGACCGTGCAACTCCTCCATTGCCTGCAGCCGGCGGACGAGGGTGGCGGGTCGGTTCTGGTCGACGGCTTCGAGGCGGCCGAACGGCTGCGGGCCGACGACCCCGGGGCCTTCGCCACGCTGGCCACGACGCCGGTTCGGTTCCGGTTCCGCACCGATACGGTCGACCTGCAGGCGGAGCGCACGATCATCGAACTCGGCGCCTCCGGTCGGGTGGTGGCGGTCAACGTCAACCACCGCTCCATGGAGGCCCCCGCCCCTGGTCCGGAGGTCGACCGGTTCTACGGGGCGTACGGCCGGTTCCACCGTCTCCTCGCCGAGCCGGAGCTGGCCCACGAACTGACGCTTGCCGCCGGTGAGCTGCTCGTGTTCGACAACCGCCGGGTGCTGCACGCCCGCACGGCGTTCGACACATCCTCGGCCCGCCACCTGCAGGGCTGTTACATCGACATCGACGCCCTGCGGTCACGGGCCCGCCTCAGTGGCAGCGCCGTCGCTCCTTGCTCCGGATGAGACCGTGGAGGTAGGTCTCCCGTCACCGGAGAGTCAGGTGTTCAGTCCGAGTTCGACTCGGTCAGTGCGATGATCCGACCGGCGACATGGTCGGTGAGCAGCACCCGGTCGTCGTCGACGGTCAGATGTTGGGGGTGCTCGGCCCCGGTGTAGACGATCTCGTAGGAGCCGTCGTCCGTCGAGACGGCAGCCACCTCGCCCTCGTTCCACAGGGCCACCAGCAGCACTGCCTGGTCCCACGGGGCCGCGACCACCGAGGTCGGGGTGGCCCCGGCCGGGAAGAGGGCAAGAGATCGGGGTACGTCGGCGCACGCGGCCTCGGTGCCGCCGTACTCGGCGACGGGTCGGTTGTCGCCGACACAGCGGGGCCAGCCGTGATCGGCCCCCTCGACCACCGGCACCAGCTCGTCGCGCTGCTGCTCGCCGTCGTAGCGCCCGTCCCCGATCTCGGTGGTGTAGAGCGTCCCGTCAGCAGCCCGGACATGGGCGTACGCGTGTTTGAACCCGGTCGCCACCGCTCGGATCCCGCCATCGACCGTGGCCGCCCACAGGGTCCCCGACCCGGTTGTCGCGGTGCCGTCGGCTTCGAGGCGACCGGAGGTGTCGTAGAGCAGCCGATCCCCGTCGACGGTCAGGGTGCCCTCGGACCGCCCGTTGGTCGGGAGGTCGTCGGCCACCACCGTCCGATCGGATCCGTCGACCGCACCGTCGAGCGGCCCCCGGGTCAGTCGATCGCGTTCCATCACCCAGAGCTCACCGGCGAACAGGGCGACGCCCGTCGGTTTGTCGAGCCCGTCGAGGATCACCTCGGGTGGTGCGTCGAGTGCGTTCGGATCGAGCCGCACCACCTGACCGGTCCCGTCGTTCTCACCGCCGGCCAGTTGGGCCACCAACCAGACGCCGTCATCGCCGATCACCAGTTGCGTTGGTCCGGCGAGGCCCTCGACGGCCACCTCGCCGGCCAGCAAGTCGGCCCCCTCCGCACCGGTCGAAGGATCGTCGCCGACACAGCCCGTAGCGACGAGGCAGGCGACCGACGCTCGAGCCAGTGATCGTGCCAGGCGGCGCGGGAACGGACGCATGGTCGACAACCGTACCGGCCGCTCCGTGCCGCTGGGCCCGTTAGCATGACCCGATGGACACCTACGAACGCCCGACCATCACCGTGCCCGACAGTGAGCCGCCGACCGAACTCGTGATCGAGGATCTCGTGGTTGGCGATGGCACCGAGGCCGTGTCCGGCGTCCAGGTCAACGTCGACTACGTCGGCGTCGCCTGGAGCACCGGGGCGGAGTTCGACGCCTCCTGGAACCGGGGCGAGCCGCTGCCGTTCACCCTTGGCGTCGGCCAGGTGATCTCGGGCTGGGACCAGGGCGTGGCCGGGATGCGGGTCGGTGGACGCCGTCGAATCACCATCCCACCCGACATGGCCTACGGCCCTGCCGGCGCCGGTGGCGTCATCGGCCCCAACGAGACGCTGATCTTCACCTGCGATCTGCGTTCGGTCGGTTAGCCCGTGGGCGGCGCGGCGGCCCCGGTCGTCGACCACCGTCGTCCACCCGATCGGAGGAAGCGTCGCAAACTGCCCACGGTGCGGCGGGCGAACCGGTAGAGCCAGATCAGGAACACGATCAGCACGACCGTCACCACCAGGGCGATGCCGGCGGCCAGCCACGGGTACTGGAACGCCAGCACCATCAGCCCCATCACCGACAGATCCTCGGTGATGCTCAGCGTGATGTTGCCGAACGGCTCCGGGCTGGTGTTGACCAGCGCCCGAAGCCCGGCTTGCCGATGTGGCTCGTGAGCGCACCGGCGCCGGTGAGCAGGGTCAGGACCGTCGTCACGGCCGGGTCGCCATCGGGCAACACGTTGAGGGCGATCAACATGGCCCCAACCGGGCGGATGAAGGTGTGGAGCACGTCCCAGGTGTTGTCGACGTAGGGCACCTTGTCGGCTGCGAACTCAACCGTCGCCGGCAACGCCGCCACCACCAACACCGGCCACGAGCCCAGCGTGTCGAGCGAATCGGGCAGGTACTCAGCCACCCAACCGAGCCGCACCAGCAGCCCGCTCCGGGAATCGGCCCGGACCGGCACCTTCTGGGGTTCCCCAGTCCCATTTCCGGGGTCTGGGAACCCCAGAACAAGCGACGAATGACGACGTTCAGCTGGGATCGTCGGTGTCGTTGCCGCTCCCGTCGCCGTTGTAGGAGGCCAGCTGCGGTCGACGATCGATGAAGACCTCGGGGTCGGAGAGCTGACGGACCATCACCGGCATGAACTCCGCGAACGCGGCGGCGATGCCGGGCGAGGCCGGAACGCAGTCGTCCTTCATCTCCTCGTGAAGCTCGGGCAGCTTGTGGAACGGCACCAGCGGGTACATGTGATGCTCGACGTGATAGTTCATGTTCCAGTACACGAACCGGCTGATCGGGTTCATGTAGATGGTGCGGCTGTTGAGCCGGTGATCGAGGACGTTGTCGGCCAGGCCGCCGTGTTGGGTCAGCCCGGTCATCAGATGATGCCACGCCCCGTACATGCGGGGCAGCCCGATCACCATGAGCGGCAGGATCGAGCCGAACACGAAGCAGGCGGCGACCGTCGCCGCGTAGACAACCAGCCAGATGCGGGCCACCCGGAACACCTTGGGTTGCTCGGCTTCGGGGATGTAGTCGGCCTCGTCGGCACTCAACCGACCGGTGGCGTGCTTCAGCATGGCCCACAGTGATTCGGGAACGTCGAAGATGCCGAGGAAGTTGGGGATGATTTTTCTCAGCTTCGGCGGGCGCATGGCGATGATCTCGGGGTCGCGACCGACGATGATCGTGTCGGTGTGATGGCGGGTGTGGCTCCACCGCCACGCCGTCGGATTGCGCATCATGCAGAAGCAGGCGATCTGGTAGACGACCTCGTTCATCCACGGCGTCTTGAACGCCGTGCCGTGGCCTGCCTCGTGCCACCGGGAGTCGCCGCCTGACCCGTAGAGCACGCCGTAACAGAAGAAGGCCGGGAGTGAGATCCACCAGTTCTCACCCCAGGTGACGACGCCGATGGTGGCGAAGACCACCATCAAACCGAGCCATAGGATCGTGTCGCGGATGGCCGGGCGGTCGGACCGTTGCATCAGCTCCTTCATCCGCTTGCGGGGGATCGGCGTACGGTACCACTCGGCTTGGGCCAGACCGGCGGCGACGGCCGCCGCGCTGTCGGGCCCGGTCAGTGAATAGTCGCGGACAACGGTTGCCATCTCGTGCTCCTTCCCGCATTGCCTGTGACGTAGCCTTAATCATGGCCCAAAGTCGGCGGCGGTTCGAAGTCAACGGATCATGGTTGGAAGCCGCCGGCACCGGGCGGGGCGACGACACGCCCAACGTGTCCAACGCCATGCTGGCTCGACTCACGGCAACGAAGGCCACCAGCAACTCGGGATTCCGATGGGTCGCGTTCTTCCTGCCGACACTTTCCGCGGCCTTCGGAGCGACAACGGCCCAGCTCACCGCTGTGCTCGGTATCGGCGAGATGGCCGGTCTGAGCAGCCTTGCCATCGGCCGCCATCTCGATCGGGGACGGGAGCGGATGGTGCTGCTCTCGGCTCTCGGGTTGACCGCCGTCGGCTCACTGCTCGCGCTGGTCGGGAGCTTTGTCGCGTTCGCCGTCGCCTACTTCCTGATCATGCTCGGTGTCTCGTTCGTGACCGTCGGCGGACACACCTACCTGAGCCGCCGGGTCCGGTACGCTCGGCGGGCTCGGGCCATCGGGATCTTCGAGACCTCCTGGGCGCTGGCGCTGCTCGTCGGCGCGCCATCGGCAGCTCTGTTGATCGGTCTGTTCGGGTGGCGGGGACCGTTCGTCTTCTTCGCCGTCGCCTCGGCGCTGATGGTGGTCGTTCTGTTCACCGCCGAGGATCGTTCCGTGGTGCTCGTCGACGTCCACGACGAGGGTGCATCGCGCCGGATCACGACGAGCGCCTGGCTGCTCATCGCCGCGTCGGCCGCGATCGCCATCACCGGATTGACCACGGTGGTCATCGCCGGAACCTGGCTCGACGAAGCACTCGGCGTGTCCACCGGAGGGGTCGGCCTGGTGGCCATGGCGTTCGGCGGAGCCGAGCTGGCGGCATCGTCGAGTTCGGCCGCCATCGCCGATCGGGCGGGACCGAAGCGAGCAACGCAGGTGGCGTTGGTGGTGACCCTGATCGGCCTGCTGGTGATGACGCGGGCGGGCTCGTCGCTCCCGGTCGGTGCCGCCGGTTTGTTCCTGTTCTTCATCGGGTTCGAGTTCTCGATCGTCACGTCGTTCTCCTTCGTCAGCGAGGCGTTGCCGGCGGCTCGTGGCCGGGTTCTCGCCGTCAACAATGCGATCGGAACCTTGTTGCGTGGGTTGGGCGTCGCGCTGAGCGGCGTGCTCTACGAACGATTCGGGATCAACGGTCCGGTGTCCCTGTCGGCGACCACGGCGGTTGCGGCCTCTGTGCTGTTGGTGGTGGCGGCCCGGGGCGATCGGTCCGGGTCGAAGCGCACCGGGGTGGAGCAGGGAGCACACCCATGAGTGAGATCCTCGAACGCGTCCGGCACGAACGGGGCTACGCGCGCTCGGCGTCCGAGGTGCTCCAGGCCATCGGGCGGGCGGCGCTCGACAGTGACTATCACGCCAACGGCTACACCACCCGAGCCCAGGCCGACCGGCTCGGGGAACTGCTCGATCTTGCGCCCGGCCGTCT
>JBFHME010000153.1:0-8485 GCA_041594435.1 Acidimicrobiales bacterium | reverse complement strand
TACACCCGCGGGCTGCTGGCCGCCATTCCATCGCTGGCCAGCCGCGCCGGCGAGCTGGAGGCCATCGAGGGCACCGTCCCCGAACTCATCGATCCCGAGCCCGGGTGCCGTTTCGCCGACCGGTGCCGGCACAGCACCGAGATGTGCCGGTCCGCAGAGCCGAGTCTGGTCGAGATCGCCGTCCACCCTGCGGTCAGCTGCTTCGCCTACGCGCCGATCGAGGGTTCGGAGCAGACGCCGCCCACGGTGACCGATCCTGCCCCGACAGCGGCTCCCCCGTCGCCGGATCCGGTGCCGGCGACCGACGATCGGACGGCGTTGTGACCGTACGGAGGGCCGACACGCAAATGGCCACAGGCTCCCGAGCCGGTGGGGCCGGGGCACGGGCCGGAACCGACTCGAGCGACTCGACCGATGATGTGCTCATGTCCGTCCGGGATGTCACCAAGTACTTCCCCATTCGTGAGGGGGTGATGCAGCGCGTCACCGGCCACGTCAGGGCCGTCGACGGCGTGGGCTTCGATCTCACCCGCGGCACGACACTGGGTCTGGTCGGTGAGTCGGGGTGTGGGAAGACGACGCTGGGTCGGCTGGTGGCGGGGTTGGAGGCGCCCACGTCAGGCGGCGTGTTCGTCGATTTCGACGCCCATTCGTCCGATTCGTCGCAGACGGTACCGATCCACCAGTTGAAGGGCGAACCGGCCCGCCGATTCCGACGGAACTGTCAGATGGTGTTCCAGGACTCGTTCTCATCGCTCAATCCCCGTCATCTGGTTCGAGACATCGTGGGCCGGCCGCTCAAGGTCCACAAGGAGGCCTCCGGGGGCGAGCTGACCGAGCGGGTGGTGGAGCTCCTCGAACAGGTCGGTCTCGGCCGCCAGCACCTGTACCGCTACCCCCATCAGTTCTCCGGTGGGCAACGCCAGCGAATCTCGATTGCCCGGGCGCTGGCCCTCGACCCGGAGATGATCGTACTCGACGAACCGACCAGCGCCCTCGACGTCTCGGTCCAGGCGCAGATCCTCAACCTGCTCCACCAGCTGCAGGCCGAACGTGGTCTGACCTATCTGTTCATCACCCACGACCTCTCGGTGGTGCGGCACATGGCCGAGAAGGTCGTGGTGATGTATCTCGGTCGGGTCGCCGAGGCCGGGCCGACCGAACCGCTCTTCGCCGAACCGCTCCACCCCTACACCCGGGCCCTGCTTCGATCGAGCCCGGAGCTGATCGGCGACACGGATCAGACCTTCCTGCCCGGCCTGGAGGGCAACGTGCCCGACCCCGCCCGACCACCGTCGGGCTGCCGGTTCCACACCCGCTGCGACGTGTCCACCGTTCGGTGTGGCTGGGAGATCGACGACGTGATCGGTCGGCTCGAGGACGTCCCGCAGATGTTCGACCAGCTGTCCGGCGTCACCCGCCGGTCAGCCTTCGACGCCGATCTGGCCTTCGACGATGCGGCATCGGCGGAACGTCTGGCCGAGGCGCTGACCGATCCGGGGGCGGCCACGGTTCCAGGGGCGATGATCGAGGCGGTCGAATCGCTGACAACCAGGGAAACCACGGTCTCGATTCGGTTTCGGGAGGTACCGGAGGTGGTGCTGGAGAACCGCGGCGAGCGTCGCCAGGTTGCCTGCCTGCTCGACGAGCTGCCCGACTAGGCTGCCGACTTCCCTATCGGTCCTGCCGGCCTCGTTCCCCGGACACGAAGTCGGACACCTCGATCGCCCTCCCGCCCGCCTCGTCGGAGGCGATCGCGGCGTGCACGATGGACAAGGCCCGGATGCCGGCGTCGACGTCGACCTCGACGGTGGCCTGGCCCCGGGCGGCGAAGCCGAACTCCTCGAGTTGCTCCCGAAACATGTCGGTCGGTGCAAGCTCGACCGGCGACCGTTCCTGTTCACCGTAGGCCTGGGAGACCAGGCTCGACCACCGATCCGCCTCATGGGACTCGTCCCAGTGGGTGAAGTCGAGGTCGTACATCAGGTTCTGCTTCGTTCCCTGGAGCCGGATCTGATAGATCCCGGGCGAGGCCCAGCCGCATCCCAGATAGCCGAGCGCTCCCGACTCGAACTCGAGGATGGCCATCGTGGCGTCGGGCACCTCGGAGTCGGTGTAGAGCCTTCGCTGGTGGGCGCTCACGGCCTTGACCGGGCCCATCAGGTACTGCAGGTTGTCGGCGTGGTGGACGCCGAGCTGGATCAGCGGACCACCGGGGGTTTTGGACAGGTACCACCGCCAGGTCTGCGGTGTCAGCTCCAAGCCCCGTTCGTTCGAGAAGTTGGCTTCGACGAGTGAGACGTCGCCCAGGGTTCCGTCGTCGATCCATTTTTTCATGGTCCGACATCCCGACAGGCGGCGAGCGCTGTGCCCGACGGCGAAGACGCCGCCGGTGCGTTCCACCGCCGCCTTGATGGCCAGCGCGTCGGACAGCGTCTGGGCGATCGGCTTGTCGGTGTAGACGGCTTTGCCGGCCTCCAGACCCCGGATGACCAGATCGCGGTGGGTGTCGTTCGGGGTGGTCAGCACCACGCCTTCCACGTCGGGATCGGCCAGCAGCTCCTCATAGGACGACGCGGACTTGGCGACGCCGAACGTCTCCATGAACTCGCGTCGGTTCGACTCGGAGCGGGAGTAGCACGAGTGGATCTCGAGGGTGTCGCTGCGGGCCATCGCCCGAGCCAGAACCGCGGCCCACCGGCCGAGGCCGACCGAGGCCAGTCTGATTCGGTCGGTCATGGAGCTCCTTCGTTGTCGACCGGGCCGTCGCCGTGCTCACCGGGGGCGACGAGGATGTCGGTTTCGATCATGTTGTCCGCCAGATCGGGATGGGGGAAGAAACAAAGCAACTCCATCGCCGAATCCCGGTCCGGCACGGTCGCGTGCGCGAACCCCCGGGGCACGTGGACGACGTCGCCCGGCCCGACCGGGAGCCGCTCACCTTCGAGCCAGACGTGGCCGCGCCCCGTCACCACGAAGATCACCTCCTCGGAGTGGGGATGACGGTGAGCGGTTCGGGCCGGATCGAATCCGAGGGTCACGAAGCGGACACTCGACGCGCTGTCGACCGCCACCAACGGATCGGCTGACCGCCGTCCGGGCAGATCGGCGAAGTGAAACGTCGCACGGCGCACAACCGTCATGGCAGCCGCATCCCGAAGATCGCCGTCACCTGTTTGGCCACTTCCGCTCCCACGGTGGCCGCGAAATCGGCCGCACGGTCCGCGGATGCCCAGCCGGGATTCCCGTACCAACCCTCGGCGTCGATCTCGGTCACATCGGTGATGTAGCCGTAGACCTCCCTCCCCCGCCGCATGGCGTCCAGCGCAACGGCCGGATCGGGTCGGGTGGCCTCGCCCGCCCGATCCAGGTTCACCAGCTCCGGGTCATGAGCCATGACGGCCAGGACCTCGATGCCACCACCGTGGGTCAGTTCGCCCCCGTCATCGGCATAGAGTCGCTGGGCGGTGTAGCAGGCGTGAGCGGTCACGACGTACACCCCCGGGTGTCGATCCTGGATGTCGGTGGCCACGCCGTCCATCGAGGCGATGTTTCCCTCGTGCCAGTTGACGAACACGAGTCGCCTGACCCCCATCGCCACCAGGTCCTCGCAGATGTCGGTGAGGAGGGCCTCGAAGGTGGTGCGTCGCAGGTTGATGGTGCCGGGGTGGCCGGCGTGGATCGGGGTGACCCCGTAGGGCCCGAACGGCACATACATCCCCGGAAGTTGCTCGGCCACCGTGGCGGCCAGCAGCTGGGCGGCGAAGCTGTCGGTGCCGTTGGGCAGGTGCGGTCCGTGCTGTTCGATACTCCCCAACGGAATGACGGCGGTCCGGGTTCGTTCGACCAGCTCGGCCACCTCGAGCGATGTCAGATCTGCAATCGAATACGGATTCATGGGGACTCCATGTTCCGGCCGCCGGTGGTGTCGACCGGGTTGGGGATGGTGATCGGGTTCAGCGGCGCCTGCCCGCTGATGATACGCAGCGCTTCCTCCGCCGACTTGCGGCGGAGCTCGGCCTGGCTCTCCTCGGTGTACCAGGCCTGATGCGGGGTGAGAATCAGGCGGTGCTCGATGCCGGCGAACTCAGCCAGGTCAGGCGGTTCCGGGTCGAACACATCGAGAGCGGCAATCCGGGGCCGGCCCCGGCGCAGGGCGTGGGCCAGGGCCTCGTTGTCGATGAGGCTCCCGCGGGCCGTGTTCACCAGGACGGACCCGGGTTTCATGCCTGCCAGCTCGTCCGCTCCGATCACCGCGGAGCCGTCACTCCTGCCGGGGATGTGGATCGACACGATGTCGCACCGCCCGAGTAGCTCCAGCAGGTCGACCCGCTCGATGGAGTCCGGGGGGTCGGAAACGAACGGGTCGTGGCCGAGCACCCGCTCGAAGCCGACGGCGGCCAGCAACTCGGCAGTCCGTTTCCCGATTCGTCCCAGACCGAGAACCCCGGCGGTCGAGCTCGACGGCAGGTGCATCGGCCGGATCGACTGGAAGCCCCAGGCTCGGTCCCTCACCAGACGGTCGGCCTCGATGAGGCGTCTCGATCCGGCCAGGGCGAGCGCCAACGCATGCTGGGCCACGGTTTCGGTTCCGTAGTCGGGCACGTTGCAGACGATCACACCGGCCGTTCGGGCGGCGGCCAGGTCAACGGTCTCCACCCCGATTCCCGCCCTGACGATCGCTTTGGCCGACAGTCGAGAGATCGTCTCGGCGTCGAACCGAGCCCGTGATCCGGTGATGATGACGTCGGCGGTACGGCACCTGGCGATTGCCTCCGGCGACGCGCCGTCCTCCCTGACCACGTCGATCCCGTGGCCGTCCACAACCCGGTGTTCGATCTCGAGATCCGGATAGGTGGTGTCGAGTACTGCCACCGTGGCCATGGATCGACTCTAGGCCCCAGCCGGGCGGCCATGCAATCGATTGCGGTACCACCCACGGCCCAACGCGGGAGGGGGTGACGAGTTCGACCGCCGGGCCCGGCGTCTCGAACGGTTGGCCGGCCCCCGTTAGACTGATCACCGTGACATCCGGTCCTCTTATCGCCCCCTCCATGTTGTCGTCGGATTTCGCCAACCTGGCGACGGAACTCCAGCGCATCGACGCTGCGGGGGCCGATTGGATCCACCTCGACGTCATGGACGGCCACTACGTGCCGAACATCACGTTCGGGCCTCCGGTGATCAAGGCCATGCGGCCCCACACCAACCTGTTCTTCGACGCCCATCTGATGATCGCCCCGGTCGACCCCTACCTGGAGACGTTCGCGGAGGCCGGGTGCGACGGCATCACCATCCATGCCGAGGCCGGGCCCCACCTCGACCGCTCCCTCCAGTGCATCCGCGATCTCGGCTGTCAGGTGGGGGTGTCGCTCAATCCCGGCACATCGCTCGACGCCATCCGTTGGGTGCTCGACCGCATCGACCTGGTGCTGCTGATGTCGGTCAACCCCGGCTTCGGCGGGCAGTCGTTCATTCCCTCGGCGCTCGACAAGGTGGCCGAGCTGCGCACGATGATCGACGGGCTTCCGATCCGCATCGAGGTCGACGGCGGCGTCGGCCCCGACAATGCCGCCAAACTGGTGTCCGCCGGCGCCGACGTGCTGGTGGCCGGCTCCGCGGTGTTCCGTGGAGGGCCCGAACACTACGCCGCCAACATCGCCGCCCTGCGGTGACGTCCGGGCGCATCACATGACCGGCGGCACTGTCGACGGCGTCAGAACGGCGATCGCCGACGCCATCGTCTTCGACGGGACGGGCGGTCCGGCCGTCCGGGGTGATGTGGTGCTCTCCGGGTCGGTCATCGAGGGGATCGTCGAGCCCGGATCAGGCTCGGCCGATCAGGTGATCGACGGGAGCGGGCTCGCCGTGGCGCCCGGCTTCATCGACGTCCACACCCACGACGACTTCGCCGCCATGGTTCATCCCGACATGGCATTCAAGAACCGCGGCGGCGTCACCACGTGCATCGTCGGCAACTGTGGCTTCAGCGCCGCACCCCAGGATCCGAGGTCGGCGTTCGCGTCGAGCCTTCATCCCGGTCACGCCATTCCCGAGTTCGGCACCTTCACCGGGTACATCCGGTATCTGGACGACAACCCGCCGGGGGTCAACATCGGAGTGCTGGCGGGCCACGGATCGATCCGGGCCGCGGTTCTTGGATCGGCCGCTTTCGACCCCGACCACGAACCGTCGGACGTCGAGTTGTCCGGCATGGCCGACGTCGTGGCCGAGGCGCTCGAAGCGGGAGTGCTCGGCCTGTCGTCGGGCCTTGTCTACGAACCGGGCAAGTTCGCCACGACCGACGAACTGGTGGCACTGGCCTCGACCATGGCAGGCACCGGTGCCCTCTACGTCTCACACATCCGCGACGAGGGCGACCACCTTCTGCAAGCCGTGGACGAGGCCGTCGAGATCGGCCGTCGAGCGGGCGTTGCCGTCCAGATCTCCCATCACAAGGCTGCCGGATCGGCGAACTGGGGCAAGGTGACCGATTCGCTCGCCCTGATCGAGGCGGCTCAGGCCTCCGGTCTGACGGTCCACGCCGATCAGTACCCGTACACCGCCGGCAGCACGACGCTCGAGTCGGTGCTCTCCAACTACACGATCGTGGAGGATCGCCGGGACGTCGTCGTCGCACCCGGTTTCGACGGGGATCGCGGCGTCGACGGTCCGCCGATCGACGGCGCCACCCTCCCCGGGCGGGCACTCGTGGTGGCCAGCTGCGACGGTCATCCCGAGTGGGAGGGCCGCTCGATGACCGACCTGGCGGGCGGGTTCGGACTCGCGGCGGCGGACACTGCTCGTCGTGTTCTGGATCTCGCACCGACGACAACCGTCATTCTCCACATGATGGACGAAGCCGACGTTCGAGCCGTTCTCGCCCACCCGAGCACGGTCGTGGGTTCCGACGGCCTTCCCACCATCGGCGGCAGACCGCATCCTCGGCTCTACAACACCTTCGCCAGGGTGCTCGGCCGCTATGCCCGCGATCTCGGTGTCCTGCCGATGGCCGAGGCGGTGGCTCGTATGACCGGGCGATCGGCCGACATCTTCGGGCTGATCGATCGTGGTTACATCCGCCCCGGCCGGCCCGCCGACATCGTCGTGTTCGATCCGGCGGCCATCATCGACCGGGGAACCTTCGCCGAGCCGAACCGCTACCCGGACGGGATCGTTCACGTCCTCGTGAACGGGGTTCCTGTCGTGGCCGACGGCAAACCGACCGGTGCTCGACCGGGCCGGGTGCTCCGCCGCCCTGCGGCTTCGTCACGCCAAACAGCCGTGGAACCGGGGCCGAGTTCGGCGCAGCCAAGTCACACCGATGTTTTGGCCGCAGGCCAAAACTCGTGGTCACGCCGCAGGCGTGACACTGCTACCAGGTGTTGCTGATGTAACGTTCGAGCTGGTCGGCCTCGTGTTCCAGCTGCCGAACTCGAACCTTGACGATGTCGCCGATGGAGATCAGCCCGATCAGCCTGCCCTCGTCGGTCACCGGCAGGTGCCGGATCCGATGCTCGGTCATGACCTCCATGAGCCCTTCGACGGTGTCGCCTTCGTTGCAGGTGCGCACCGTGCGGGTCATGATGTCGGAGACCGGCTTGTTCAGGAGATCGGCGCCCGAAACCCCGAGTTCCCGGACGATATCCCGCTCGGAGACGATCCCCGAGATCGTCACGCCGTCGGTGGAGACGACGAGGACACCGAACCGGTTCTCGCCGAGAATCTTGGCAGCGGCAGCGACCGTGTCGGAGGGTTGAACGGTCACGACATTGCGACCTTTCATCGCCAGTAGCGCGCTTACCTTCACCGTTACCTCCAATGGACCGAACCGGGAGAACCAATCCCAACACTATGCGCGCCACCGACGCCCGTCCACACACACCCCCAATCCGAATCCGACAGCCCGTGTGACGTTGCGTGTCACCTGGCGCTCCCGGAAGGGGCGGGCTGTCGAACACGGGGTGGGCGGTGAGAGGCTCCGACAACGCAAAGGGCCGACCCGCCTCAGCGGATCGGCCCCTGCACATCACAGCGTCACGTGACGTGGCACATGAAGGAGGATGGGTGTGATCACATGATCACATCATGCCGCCCATGCCGCCCATGCCGTCCATGCCACCGGGCATACCGGCGGGCTCGGCCTCAGGCTTGTCGGCAACCAGCGCCTCGGTTGTGAGCAACAGCGAGGCGATGGAGGCGGCGTTCTGGAGAGCGGCCCGGGTCACCTTGGCCGGGTCGACGATACCGGCTTCCATCAGGTCGACGATCTCGCCGGTGGCGGCGTTGAGCCCCTGAGTGGCGGAGGCCTCCTCGACCTTCTTGACCCAGATGGCGCCTTCCATGCCGGCATTGTCGGCGATCAGCCGGGTCGGAGCCTCCAGCGCACGGGACACCGAGCGGGCGCCGGTCTCCTCGTCGCCGGCGAGCTCGGCCAGCAGGGCGTCGACGGCGGGGCGGGCCCGCAGCAGGGCGGTACCACCAC
>JBFHME010000152.1:0-8540 GCA_041594435.1 Acidimicrobiales bacterium | reverse complement strand
GGCCGAGCGGGGAGAACTCCGTCAGGCCTTCGGCGATCACGTCGATGTCGTGGTGGACGTCGAGGGATCCGGTGCCGCCGTGCTGATCGGCATCAAGCCCGGTCATTGACCAGCCGGCCGCGACCCCGACAAAGGTCCTCAGCGACGTGCTCCGCTGTCAGCTGATGGTCCAGGTGATGTCGAGCAGATCTTCGCTGAGTGTCCAGAGTCGGGCACCGGCCCCCGGGTTTCGAGCCGCGTCCGAGATGTGCGCCTCGCCCACCGGACCCCGGCTCTCACCGAATCGGGTCGGTCCGTAGTAGGCGCCGTTCCGGGCTTCCTCGCCGGCGACGGCCAGGACCTCGGGCAGGGCGCCCAGGGAGGCGTCCTGGGCCATCAACCGGTTGGTGACCTTGTAGATCATGCGGAACAGTCCCGTGGGCCCGGTGCTCTGCAGGTTGGTCGCCGAATAACCGGGATGAGCACTGGCGCAGATCACGGCGGAGCCGGCGGCGTCGAGCCGGCGGGCCAGTTCGACACCGTACATCAGGTTGGCGAGCTTGCTCTGGGAGTACGCCTTCGACGGGGAGTAGTCGTCGGTGAACATCGGGTCGTCGAAGTTGATGCCGGGAGCCTGCCGATGGGCGATCGAGCTCACCGGGACGATCCGACCCGATCGGGCGGCGACGAGGTCGAAGATGAGGTGGTTGAACAGGAAATGACCGAGATGGTTGGTGCCGAACTGCAGCTCGAATCCGTCGGCCGTTTGCTCCTGGGGGGTCTGCATGATCCCGGCGTTGTTGACCACACCGTCGAGGCCGTCGGTGTGGGTCCGGATGGCCTCGTTGGCCCGGTGGATCGATTCCCTACTGGCGAGGTCGAGATCGATCGGCTCCACGCCTCCGACACTCGGGATCCGGCCCAGGGTGGCCGCGGCGGCAGCGCCCTTGGCCGTCGAGCGACAGCCGATGAACACGTCTGCGTTGGCCCGGCGGAGGTGGGCCGCCGCTTCGTAGCCCACGCCGGAGTTCCCGCCGGTGATCAGATACCGTTTGCCGGTCAGATCGCCCAGGCGATCGATCGTCCAGTCGGTGATCGATTGGGTGGTCGTCATGGTGAGGTTCCCCCGGTTGCTCGCAGCCTGCGCCGTCCACGTCGCCCACGGTGCGGGCGACATCGGTCTTCGTCGAGACGTAGCGTACGTGGATCAGCGCCTGTTTGGACCCGAAGTGGTTCCTGCGACACGATCGCCGGGGCCTCTCCGTCGCCGCCATCGCGGCCATCGCCGACCGGCCTCGCCGGACGGCGGCGTGTTCAGACCGGGATGTCAACGGGCCCGATAACGCCCGATCTCCTCGGCGATTCGGGCTGTGTACCGGCAGAAGAACTCGTCGCCGAACAGGGCGACATGGACGAGCGCCGTGTGGAGCCAGTAGAAGAGACGGCGTCGCTCATAGCCGGGACGTAACGGGTGATGGGCGGCGTAGGCGGCGAAGAATGCCTCACGGTGGTTGTCGAACACCTCGAGATAGGCCAGCTCGAGCTCGACGTCGGCGAACTGGAGATCAGGATCCAGCAGGCCGGTGAGCCGCCACCGTCCGTTCTCCCGATCCACCATCAGGTTGCCGTCCCACACATCGCCGTGGACCAGCGTCGGTCGACCGCAGTCGGCCAGAGCCGATCGGCAACGGCCGATCGCCTCGTCCACCCGGGCCAGCACAGCGGAGGCCAACCGCTCGGCCAACCTCGGATGGGCACGAACCTCGGCAAGCCGGTCGGCGAAGAGGCCGGCCCACGTCTCGGACGTGCCGCCGGTCCCGACGTCACCCCAGCTCGCAGCGGTGTGATGGTGCAGGCGGCCCAAGACCTCCGCGAGCTGGCCGTCGATATCGACCCGATCGCCCGGTTCGAGGTCGAGACCGTCGAGACAAACGCCGCGAACCTGTTCGAGAAGCAGGAACGCATACGGGATCAGACGAGCGGAACTGTCCTGGAGATAGACCTTCGGAACCGGGCACGTGGTCTCGGCTCGAAGGTAGCGGAGCGCACGGGCTTCGGTCCCGAAGGTGTCGGCCTCGTTTCCGTGGATCTTGACCACCGCCCGGTGGGGCGGCCGGTCGAACTCCAACCGGAACACCGAGTTCACCAGCCCGCCGCGGAGTGGCACGATCGCCTCGCAGGCCACCGGGGCGCTCAGCCAGGCTCCCAGAAGACCTTCGGCCTGAGCGATCGTCAGATCCAGGTCCGGCTCCAACTCGATCACCGGCTCACCCGGGGCCCACGCTGAATGATGCCACGTGGTTCACGTTGGCACGGCCGGCAGACGTTGGACAAGCTCGGACGAGGGGCTGATGACCACCTTCATGGCGTCGTCGGCCCCCAGTGCGGTCTGGATGGCGACCTCGGCCTCGTCCACCGTGAATCGATGTGTCACCGCCCGTTCGAACGGCACCGCGCCCTGGTGTCGGTCCAGCATGGCCAGGGTGCGGTCATAGGCTCTTGCGTCCTCGCCCGCCACCCCCACGATGGTGAGATTGCGGCCGAGAATCGCCGCCGGGTTGACCGGCACCGGCCCGAGGTCGACGAAGGCCCCGACCTCGATGAGCGTTCCGCCGTCGCGCAGGAGATCGAGCGACGGACCGAAACTGGCCGGATGACCGGTGGCGTCGACGACGACGTCGGCGCCCCGCCCATCGGTGAGTTCCCGCACCTGTTCGACCAGCGTCGGATCCTGGGCCGTCGCGACGACCGTGTCGGTGGCGCCGAGTTCAACGGTCAGCTCGACCCGCCTGCGGTAGGGGTCGATGGCGATGACCCGCCCGGCGTCCATCATCGCCGCCTTTGCACCATGGACCAGGCCCACCGGTCCTGCACCCATGATCACCACGGAGTCGCCCGGTGCGAACCCTCCGGGACGGGGTGCCGCCCGGACCAGATCGAGACTGTGGGTCACGGCGAACAATTCGGTCAGAACCGCAACCTCGGTGGGCAGCCCTTCCGGCACCTTGAACACCGGCGTCCCCGGGAGAAGGTACAGGTACTCGGCCCAGCCGCCGAACAGATGCGGTGGTTCGGCCGACGACAGCGAGTTGCCGTAGTTCTCCAGATTCCGGCAGAAGTAGTAGGGAAAGTCGTGACGGCAGAAATGGCAACGCCCGCAGGCCCGGTTCGGCGCCGGAACAACCCGGTCACCGGGCTGCAGGTTCGTTCCGTCGAACGCGGTGGCGCCGCCGTCGCCGATGGCCACCACCCGACCGACGTTCTCGTGGCCCTGGATGATCGGAAACGGGGTCGAGGAGGCATGGTCGGTGCCCGCATACTGCTCGGTTTCGCCCCGGAACGTGTGCTTGTCGGTTCCGCAGATCCCCGACGCCAGCATTCTCAGCAGCACCGCACCCGGTTCGAGCCGCTCGGGATACGGGTACCGTCTCAGTTCCAGCCGCCCCGGGGCGACGAGGGTGGCGGCCAGCACGCCTTTCGTCATGAACCGAGAATAACCCCCACCGGCGGCCTCGGCCCACCGAGAAGCGGTCCGTCGGAGCTGTTCACCGGCGAGGTGTGGTTCGACCCGATCGCCTCCGCGCAGGAGGGTTCAGGTCTGTCGGTCGCGGCCGTGAACCCGTCGAATGGGGCGCTCACGTGACCGACGACGAGTACCCCGGCCGGTCTCGGTCGGAGGGCACCGAACCTTGACGCGGCGGTACCGCGCCTTCGAGGTGGCGCGCCGCAGCGCCCGCGTGATGGTCGCGGGCGCTGCGGGATTGATGTGCCGGGGTCTGCGCTACTACCAGGTGGTCCCGTCGAAGGTGATGTGTTGTGTGGTTGACGTGATGTTCGGGAAGAAGCTCATGATCAGCCCGCCTCGTGCAGGGTCGAAGCGAGGTCCGAGCCGATGCTGGACGCATCCAGCCCGGTCCATGAGACTCCCGACCACGTCGCTCCCGACCACGTCCCGCCGGACCAGGTGCTTCCCGACCACGTCGATCCCGACCACGTCGCTCCCGACCACGTCGATCCCGACCACGTCCCGCCGGACCAGGTGCTTCCCGACCACGTGCCGCCGGCCCAGCTGTCGATGCCGGCCCAGGAGGTGATCCCGAGTGCCCGCAGATGGGTTTGGGTCGGGGCGTTGACCGCACTGGCGGCGTTGTCGGCCGCGGTGTCGGGGCGGACTTTGCCGGCTCCGTCGAGGAGGAGGTCGTTCCGCTCGACGTCATTGGCGTTCTGGACGAGCAGGTACTTGACCTGATCGGGGCTCAGGGCCGGCTCGGCCGACAGCAGCAGTGCCACCGAGCCGGACATGACGGCCGCGGCCTGTGACGTACCGCTGCCCTTCATGAAGCGCTCACCGACAACGGCCTCGGGATACTCGCGGTCCAGGGTCGATCCCGGAACCCGGAGACTCACGATCGACTTGCCCGGTGCGACGAGGTCCGGGCTGCGTACGGCGTTCCCGCTGCTGGACCAGGTTGCCACCCCGTCACGAACCGCCCGACCGTCCAGAGCGCCGGTGGCGATCACGTAGGGAGACACCGCCGGGCTGTCGAGCCCGTCGCTCGAGTTGCCGCGGTTGCCGCCGGCGACCACGACAACGATTCCGGCGTCCCACGCCCGCTCGACAGCGGCCGACAGGGGATCGTCGAGGTTGGACGGGATCCCCGCTTGGCCCAGTGAGAGGTTGAGGACCCGGATGTTGAGCCCGTCGGTGTTGCGGTGCTCGACGACCCAGTCGATGGCGGCGACGACCTGCGCGATATGGGTCTCACCGGTGGCACCGGCAACCTTCAGCGAGACGATCCTCGAGTCGGGGGCCATGCCCTTGAACCCGCCCTCGACTCCGTCGTTGCCGGCGATGATCCCGGCCAGGTGGGTGCCGTGACCGTAGGTGTCGAGCGTGGCCAGATTCTGCAGCTCACCTTCGTTCGACAGGTCGGGACCGAAGAGCACCTTGCCTGGCGCGTCCAATCCCGGAACCGGAGCGACGCCGGTGTCGATCAACGCCACATCGATCCCCTGGCCGGTGTGACCGAGCGCTTCCATCGGCTCGGCCTCGAACTGGCGCACGAGGTCCATCGTGAGACCCTCCGAAGCAGCGCCATCACTGCCACTTTGGGGCTTGCCCAGGAACGCGACCGAACCGGCCTCCTCGACCGGAACGCCGGCCGTCATCGTGGGAGCTGCGAGCGTGGCCGCAACGATCATCATCGTCGCCGCTGCGCCGGCGACACGACTCCATGCCCCTCTCGTGGATCGCCACATTCTGTGGCGAGCAGTAGCTCTCGAAGGCTGATCGATCATTTCGGCTCCTGGATCTTGGCTGTGGATCCGGATGCCGGTTTCGCCACTAGCTCCCCGAACCGTCAGGCGACCAACTGACGACGATTCGGATCAACGCTTCATCCGCTTGTCCAACGACATCGGCCAACAGGCACCCGGACCTTGAGCGCCTGGCCGAAAAAAATCTTCGACGGGCATCGCTGGATCTCGGGCAAAGATCGAGTACCCGCGCGATGCTGGTGGCATGGCTCCTGCCCCTCCCCGTCCGCCGATCCACCGGCAGGCGCCGCTGTTGGTGAAGATGTTCTCGGACCCCCAGCCCGTTCTTGATCGGTTGCGTGCCGAGTACGGGCCGGTGGTCGGCCTGGGATTCGGCCCGGCCAAGATGGCGATCGTCGGTGGGCCTCGGGAGGTGCGGAGCCTCTTCACCCGCCCGGTCGAGGACTTCCGTTGGAATCACAAGTTCAATGCGCTGGCCGTCGTCGTCGGCGAGAAATCGATGATCACCTCCGACGGCGACGACTGGGCCCGACGCCGGGCGTCGGTGCAGTCCGCCTTCAGCCGGCGACGTCTGAACGGTTGGATCCCCATGATCCTCGAACAAGCCGACGCCGCCATCGACGCCCTGCCGGCGGAGGGCACCCACGAGATCGACCTGTACCGGGTGGGACGGGCGGCAATCCTCGAGATCGTGGTCCGGGCCTTCTTCGGCGAGTCGATGGCCGACAAGGCCGCCCGATTCGGCGAACTGATGCAGCGCCCCCAGGACTACCTGGAGCTGCCGGCGTGGAGGCAGCTCCCACATCCGTTCCCGATCGGCCGGCGCGGTCGGGTCACGGCCGACCGTCGTGCGTTCGACGACCTCGTCCGGCAGGCCATGGCCTCGATCCGTGCAAACCCGTCGGGTGATCCCAACGACGTGTTGGAGGTGTTGGTCCGCGACGACTCGGTGTGCGAGGAGGAGATCCTCGACCAGGCGAACACGCTGGTGGGCGCCGGGTTCGACACCACCGCCGCGTCGCTGGCGTGGATGCTGTGGTGCTGCGGCCTGGCCCCCGACATCTGGGCGGCGCTGCGGATCGAAGCCGACGGGGTCCTCGGCCCGCCCGGCCACGACCACGACGCCGCCGACCACACAACGCTCAACCGACTCGAACTCGCGGACCGCGTCATGCGTGAGACACTGCGTCTCCACCCCGCCGGCGTGATCAGCCCCCGGGAAGCAGCCCGCGACATCGAGGTGGGCGGGTACACGATCGACGAGGGCACCCTCGTCCTGTGGTCGGCCCACCTGTGCGGTCGGGACCCGGACACCTGGAACGACCCGCTCCGCTTCGACCCCGGTCGCTTCCACGACATGACCGAGGATCAGCGGGCGGCCGCCGACGCGGCGTGGGTTCCCTTCGGCGGCGGCCGACGCAACTGCATCGGTTTCGCACTCGCCCAGATGGAACTCACCCTGCTGATCGCCAGGTTCGCCCAACGACTCGACGTGACCCCACCGGCTTCGGGAAAACCCGGTCCGATCGGCATGGTCGTCAACCGCCCACGAGGCGGAGTCCCGTTCCACGTCACCCGCCGCTCCTAGGGGCAGAGTTCGCCCTGCCCGGCACCGCGGGCGCAGATGAACGTCACTTCGACCGATTTCAGGGTCATGGGCCCATCGGCCACCTCGGGAGGGGTGATGAACACGTGCAGCCGTTCGCCCCGTACGGAGTCGTCGTGGAAGCCGATCACGTCATAGGTGAGCTCGTTGAGGTCGCCCCTGTGGGGCCCGTCGACGATGACGACGCTCAGATCGCCGTCGACGAAGCGGGTCCGGGCCTCGACCACGATGTCACCGATCTGGGTGGCGGTTTCAGCAGTGGGGATCTCGCCAATCGCAGACACCACCTCGCTGGTCACATCGACGGTGCCGGCCAGCGGGGCGACATAGCGGGAATTGACCCAGCCGATCGTCTCGCCGGTGTTGATCTCGTACCACACCGAAGGCCGCGCCCCGACCAGCCGCTCCCGGCCGGTGGACCGGAGCCCCATCGCCAAGGGCTCGAGCGTGTCGACGATGGTCTGGCGAGCACCGGGCAGAGCCCGTACGTTCAGAACATCATCGGCCTCGACACCGACCACTCCCAGCACGGCCCTGGGGGGCAGAATGCCGTCGAATGGTTCGCCCGGCAGCTGGGCGGCCACCGCGGCCTCCCAATCAGCCCGCCGCACTTCGATGCAGTCGGTCTGCAGAAAGGCCCCGAACTCCTGGCAGTTGCCTTCGAGTTCGTAGCGAACCAGGTCGATGCCGGCGAACTGGAATGCCGTGGCGTCGAGCTGACCGAGCAGCGCGCCGCTGCCACAGCTGGTCCCGGCATTCGACATGCCGCGCACAGCCCGGAAGTCGTCGAAGTCGACAACCAGGACGTCACCGTCGGTGGTCGTCGAACGCACCATTCCGGCCGTGGCCCGGGAGAAGAACGAGAATGCTCCGGCGGAGACCTCGGAGCTTCTCGGGCCTTTGACCAGTTCGTCAAAGGCATGGCGTAGCGGATCGGCACCGGCCGGCACCGAGCGGGTCCATCCCTCGACCGAGGCGCACTCATCGGGGTCGTCGTCATTGAAGAACACCTTGACCTTGGTCACCTGGGGCTCGGTGACCGGAGGATCGGACGTCCTGGTGGTCGTCGAGCTCGTGCTCGTCGAGCTGGTGGTCGTCGTACTCGTGCTCGTCGAGTCCGATGTGGAGGTCGATTGATCGATCGACGTGCTCTCGGTGGTATCAGTCGTTGGTTCGGCCTGGTCGGTCTGGTCGGACGTTCCACAGGCACCGACAAGAAGAACCAGAACCATCAGGGGAATCCAAAGTGGGCCGAACAGCCTGCCAATCGGCCGGAGTAGAGTACTCATTTCGATCACACTCCAAACCAAGCCCGCGGGGACGCTTCACGCTGAATCGCCCGACGCTTTCCTGCTTTGACGGTACGCCTGCGGGGAAACGCCGACCAGAGGCGAAGGTCAACACTGGGTCTCGCACACTGGGGAACGACGATCAGACGGACTGGTCGACCGGGGACCGGCTGGTCTCTGAACGTCCCGAGAACCCCTCACCAGGAGGGAAGGAGCGACCCGGTGGGGAGCCGGCCTACTCGTTGGTGTCTCTGAACAGCACCTGCTCCGGCGTTACAACACGAACGAGATCCCCCAGCCCCAGATGGCGGTCCTATGGTGTCGCTCGAGCGGCGGCGGCGATCTCGAGGAGGTCCCTTTCGAGCGCCTTTCGGGTCGCTCGGTCGAAG
>JBFHME010000151.1:0-8548 GCA_041594435.1 Acidimicrobiales bacterium | reverse complement strand
TTCCTTCGGGCAGGCCTCCGTGCACTCACCGTGGTTGGTGCAGGACCCGAAGAACTGCTCCATGGTCTCGACCATGGCCTCGCTGCGACGGAGACGTTCCGGCTGGCCCTGGGGTAGCGCGTTGAGGTGCCACAGCTTGGCTGCGGTGAACAGCTGAGCAGCCGAGTTCGGGCAGGCCGCCACGCAGGCTCCACACCCGATGCAGGAGGCAGCGTCCATCGCCGAATCGGCGACCTCCTTCGGGATCGGGATCTCGTTGGCGTCCGGGGCCGACCCCGTCGGGGCCGTGATGTAACCGCCGGCTTCCACGATTCGGTCGAGCGGTGAACGGTCGACCACGAGGTCGCGAATCACCGGGAAGGCCGCAGCCCGCCACGGCTCGATCACGATGGTGTCGCCGTCGTTGAACTTGCGCATGTGGAGCTGGCAGGTGGCCGTTCCCTTCTCCTGGCCGTGCGCCCGTCCGTTGATCATCACGCCACAGGTTCCACAGATACCTTCACGGCAGTCGTGTGGGAACTCGATCGGGAGCTGACCGTCTTCGATGAGACCCTCGTTGACGATGTCGAGCATCTCCAGGAACGAGGCGTCGTCGGGGATGTCTTTGGCCTGGTAGGTCTCGAAGCGACCGTTGGCCGCCGGTCCATCCTGACGCCAGATGCTGAGGGTGAGGTTCAGTTTGCGACTCATCTACTTGTAGCTCCTCTGGGTCAGCGCGACCTCTTCGAAGGTCAGTTCCTCGGCGTGCTTGGTCTGGGGCGTGTCCGGTCCGTTCCACTCCCAGGCCGAAACGTGGGTGAAGTTCTCGTCATCACGCAGCGCCTCGCCCTCAGGGGTCTGGCTCTCCACCCGGAAGTGGCCGCCGCAGGACTCCTCGCGATCGAGGGCATCGCGGGCCATCAACTCGCCGAGTTCGAAGAAGTCGGCCACACGACCGGCCTTCTCGAGGGAGCTGTTGAGCGACTCGTTGGTGCCGAGCACCCGCACGTCGCTCCAGAACTCATCCCGTAGCGCCTGGATCTCACCGATCGCCTTCTCCAGGCCGTTGCGGTCGCGGGCCATGCCGATGTGTTCCCAGATGATCTTGCCCAGCTCCCGGTGGAAGTACTCCGGCGAGCGGGTGCCGCCGGTGCTCAGGAACCGTTGGATCTGACCCTGGGCGTCGGCCTCGGCCTGGATGAACGCCGGATCGTCGATCGACACCGGGTCGGTGCCCAGCAGGGGAGCGAGGTAGTTGCCGATGGTGTAGGGCAACACGAAGTAGCCGTCGGCCAGGCCCTGCATCAGGGCCGAGGCGCCGAGACGATTGGCCCCGTGGTCCGAGAAGTTGGCCTCACCGGCCGAGAAGCAGCCGGGGATCGTGGTCATCAGGTTGTAGTCGACCCACAGGCCACCCATCGTGTAGTGGGTGGCGGGATAGATCCGCATCGGCACCGTGTAGGGATCCTCCCCGGTGATGCGGTCGTACATCTGGAACAGGTTGCCGTAGCGCTCCTCGATCTTGTCCCGGCCGTCGCGGGCGATGGCGTCGGCGAAGTCGAGATAGACGCCGTTCTTGAGCGCACCGACGCCGAGCCCCTGGTCGACCACCGTCTTGGCGTTGCGGGAGGCGACGTCGCGTGGCACCAGGTTGCCGAACGAGGGGTACTTCTCCTCGAGGTAGTAGTAGCGCTCGGCCTCGGGGATGTCGCGTGCCCGGCGGGTCTCGTCGGGGTTGCGGGGCACCCAGATCCGGCCGTCGTTGCGCAGCGACTCCGACATGAGCGTGAGCTTCGACTGGAACTCGTCCGACGCCGGGATGCAGGTGGGGTGGATCTGCGTGTAGCACGGGTTGGCGAAGTAGGCGCCTTTGCGATGGGCCCGCCAGGCGGCCGTGACGTTGCAGGCCATGGCGTTGGTGCTCAGGTAGAACACGTTGCCGTAGCCGCCGGTGGCGAGGACGACGGCGTGGGCCGAGTGGGAGGTGATCTCACCGGTGATCAGGTCGCGGCAGACGATGCCGACGGCCTGACCGTCCTTCACCACCAGGTCGACCATCTCGGTCTGGGTGTGCAGCGTGACCTTGCCCTCGTGGACCTGGCGCATCATCTGCTGGTAGGCGCCGAGCAGCAGCTGCTGCCCCGTCTGACCTCGGGCGTAGAAGGTGCGCGACACCTGGGCGCCGCCGAAGGAGCGGTTGTCGAGCAGACCGCCGTATTCCCGGGCGAACGGCACGCCCTGGGCCGTCATCTGATCGATGATGTTCACCGACACCTGGGCCAGCCGGTAGACGTTGGCCTCCCGGGACCGATAGTCGCCGCCCTTCACCGTGTCGTAGAACAGCCGGTAGATGCTGTCACCGTCGTTCTGGTAGTTCTTGGCCGCGTTGATGCCGCCCTGGGCGGCGATCGAGTGGGCCCGCCGCGGTGAGTCGTGGAAGGTGAAGGCGTGGACGTTGTAGCCGAGCTCACCGAACGTGGCCGCCGCCGACGCGCCGGCCAATCCGGTGCCGACCACGATGATCTTGAACTTGCGTTTGTTGGCCGGGTTGACGAGCTTGATGTCGAACTTGTGGTTGTCCCACTTGTCGGCCATCGGGCCCTCGGGGACATGGGAATCGGGAAGCATGGTCGTCTCCTTGGCCCTATCCGGCCGCGCTCACGAGGCTTGGGTCGTAGTCGATGATTCCGGTCAGGACCGCAATCGGGAAGCTGACGTTGCCGATCAGAATGATGATGGCCAGGGCCGAGGCGAGGCCGCGACGGACGCCGTTGTAGTTCGGGTTGTTGATGCCCAGGCTCTGGAACATCGAATACACGCCGTGGTAGATGTGCACGGCCAGCATGACGTTGGCCACGATGTAGATGATGGCGACAGCCGGGTTCGAGAGCGAATTGACGACGTTGGCCTGGACCTCGCCCCGCTCCCAGTCGGTGCTGGGGATCCAGCCCCAGGTCAGGTCGGCCAGGTGGAAGATGAGGTAGGCCAGCACGATGACGCCGGTGTAGCGCATCGAACGGGAGGCGAAGTTGGCGGCCAGCCAGTCGCGCTTCGACTGGTAGGCGACGTTGGCGACGGCGTTCATCCTGGTCAGGCTGTAGGCGGAGTGGATATGGAGGACGAAGGCGGCGATCAGGCCACCTCGCAGCAGCCAGAGCAGCCAGGTTCGGGGGAAGATCGGGGTCAACAGCTCACGGAGGCCCTCGGCGTAGATGTCGATGTCGTAGAGCATCTCCCCGTCGTGTTCGATCACGCCCAGATACAGCTTGATGTTGCCGAACATGTGGAACAGCACGAACCCGAGCAGGGCGATACCGGTGACCGCCATCACCCATTTCTTGCCCACTGCCGTCTGGTAGAGGCTGAGCGGAAACGGAGCCTGCCGGCCCTTCGCCCGGACAGGCCGGTCGGCGCTGCGAATCGGCCCGGAATGCGATGGTTGGGAATCTCTGGAAGCAGCTGGCGCAGCCACGGGGGCGACCTCCGCAGGACGTAGACGGCAGCGACGGTTCGTCATCGCTGGAACCGACGCCCGGACGGGTCGAATTCGGATGGCAGCACACGCACGAGCGCCAGATGGTGCGACATGAGGCGTGGCGTGGTGTGGCTGCAAACCGCGGCCAATCGCGGGCTGCAATCAGTTCAGCGGCAACGATAGCGGGCGGGGATGGGCATGGGCCATCCGTGTCACGGATTTCCACGCCGGGTGAGCCGCTCCGTGGGCGTCACGCACCGTGGGTGTCGGGAGGAACCACCAACGTTCGGTAGCGCCGCGTCGAGGCGATCACCTGACCGTCGTGGTCGGCGTGGATCGACAGCTCGATGTCGAGCGGACCGAGGCGGTCGGGAACGATGACGACGAAATCGGCGACCTTGCAGACCGAGTCGGCGTCGAGCCCGCTTCGCCAGGCTCGAAGACCGGAGCTCGAACGGCCGCCCGTTTCGGCCGTTGCGGCCGTCCCGGTGGCCAGGCGGGCCACAACGGTCACGTCGGCCAGTCCGTGCGGTAGGTCACTGATGGCATGCACGCCGGCTGTCACCGTCTCGCCCGGTGTGACCATCGTCGGCAGCGGTTCGAGGAGGGCGACCAGCGGTGCGCAGGCCGCTTTGACCCGGTACCAGGCCGGCTTGGGGCGCCGGTCGATGTCGACGATCCCGAACCCTCCTTCCGGCTCGACGTCGACCAGGGTGAAGAGGCAGAAACCGCCGGTCGGTGCGTATTTGAGGCGGCGCAGTGTGTCGACGTGGCATTCGAGCAGATCGGCCTGGTAGCGACGGGTCGCCTTGGCCCAGGACTCGCCGTCTCGGTGATCGCTGCGGGGAAGATAGTGATCGAAGGACCGACGTTCCGCGGTGACCCATCGAGGCTCGTCGTCGCCCCACGGGTGGACGGTGACGCTCTGGGAGCCGATCCCGCCGGGGAAGGCACCGAGGCGGGGCCAGCTGGCCACCGCATCGGCGAAGTCGGAGGCCAGGCCCGCTCGCCAGCCGAACCAGAGGAAGGTGTCGGATCCGCCCGGATCGGTCGGGCTGGGCAGCGACCCCGACCGACTCACGATCGGCCGGGTCGGGTCGGCCCCTTTCAGTTCCCGGCCGATGATCGAATCCAGGACTCCCCGGTTCCACGACGGGGTGATGTGCTTGGCGAAGCGGCGAAGAATGGCACGCGGACGTTCCTGACGGTCACTCGTCGGCAGCTCCACCGCGTCGCCGTTGGGGAGCACGTGCCCGCCCCATCCCACGACCGACGGGTGGGCACCGACATGATCGACGATTTCACGAACAATGCTCTTCGTCGAGCGGCGGATCTTCGAGGAGTAGCCGCCGATCAAGGGCAGATCCTGCCAGATGAGAACGCCGGCCTCGTCGGCCGCCGCATAGATCTCGGGACGGGTGACGTGGGCGTGGATCCGCATCATGTCGAAGCCCGTCTCGGCGATGAGCGCGACGTCGGCCTGCAGTCGTTCGGCCGGGAGGTCATTCAACCGCGGGCCCACCGGCCCGTAGGCGATGCCCTTCATGAACAGTCGTTTGCCGTTGATCCGCCAGATGAAGTTGTTCATCCCCACGGTTCGCAGACCGGTCCGCCACCGACGACCGTCGGATCGGACCCCGCCGCAGGCGACCGTCACCTCGACGTCGTACAGCGGCTGATCGCCGAGCGCACGGGGCCACCACAGCTCCGGTTCCTCGATCGTCACCTCCCACTCGAGACGGTTCTCGCCCGACGCCAGTCGATGGTCCGATCGGGTTTCGGCGACGTCGGTGCCGTTGCGCGTCACGGTGGCGGTGACGTCGACCTCGTCGTAGCCGACGCTGTCGACGACCAGCCGGATCAGCAACGTGGCCCGGGATTCGTCGGCGGCCGTGCAGAGCAGTCGCGCATGACGGATGGCCACCGGGCCGGTGGCGTCGATGTGGACCGGCCGCCAGATACCGCCGGGGTTGCCGGGCGGGGCCAGCGACCCGGTCTGGAGCGAACCGGTGAGCGACGTGTTGTCACGTTTGTCGGCTTGCCGCCCGCCGCCCGGCGGGCACGACACGTCGACGGCGACCATGTGGTCCGATCGGGTCCGTACCTCGTCGGTGATCTCGAACCGGTGGGGAGCGAAGTAGCCGACGGTGTCCCCGAGGTAGCCGCCGTCCACCCAGACCTCGGCGCCGGCCAGCACCCCGTCGAAACACAGCCAGAGCCTGGTGCCGTCATCGAGTTCGCCGACCACGGGGCCCAGGTCGTCGTTGGCGAACCCCCGCCGGTACAGGATCGGTCCCTGCTCGGTCGCCAACTCGGGGTTCCGAGCCCAATGCCCGGGCACGATGACCGTTGGCCACCCACGGTGATCCAGCTCCGGGGACGCGCCGGTCCGTCGCAGCTCCTGGTCGACCGGACGGGCGTACCACCGTCCCGAGAGGCGATGGACGGTTCCTCGGGTCATACGCGAAACCGTAACAGCGGGAGCGGGTCGATCCGCGGGGAACGGCCTCCGCCGCTCGGTCGGGGAGGCGTCTGTCACAGGGGGGTGAATCGCCGTGGGGGGTGAGGTGGTTGTAGTGTCGAATCGTGTCTCCACTCACCGATTCCGCCCCGCAACCGTCCACCGTCGGCGAGCTGAAGGCGTCGGGCTGGCGTTCGCGTTCGGTCAAGGAGGAGCTGCGGGCCAATGCCATCGCCCGGATCCGTTCCGGCGACGTGTTGTTCCCCGGCATACTCGGCTACGGCGACACGGTGCTGCCCCAGCTGGAACACGCCGTCCTGGCCGGGCACGACGTCATCTTCCTGGGGGAGCGGGGGCAGGCCAAGACCCGTATGATCCGCGCCCTGACCGGGTTGCTCGACGAATGGATGCCCATCGTCGCCGGTTCGGAGATCAACGACGATCCCTTCAACCCGATCTCCCGCTACGCGATCGACCTGGTGGCCGAGGACGGCGACGACACGGCGATCAGCTGGGTACACCGCGACCGCCGCTTCGGGGAGAAACTGGCCACACCCGACACCTCGATCGCCGACCTGATCGGCGAGGTCGACCCGATCAAGGTGGCGGAGGGCCGCTACCTGTCGGACGAACTCACCCTGCACTACGGGCTCGTGCCCCGCACCAACCGGGGTGTCTTCGCCATCAACGAGTTGCCCGATCTGGCCGAACGGATCCAGGTCGGCCTCCTCAACATCCTGGAAGAACGCGATGTGCAGATCCGCGGCTACAAGGTCCGCCTGCCGCTCGACGTGCTGTTGGTGGCCTCGGCCAATCCGGAGGACTACACGAACCGGGGCCGCATGATCACGCCGCTCAAGGATCGCTTCGGAGCCCAGATCCGCACGCACTATCCGCTCGACACCGAAACCGAAATCGCCATTGCCCGCCAGGAGGCCGTCATCCCCGGTCTTGACGGCGGCTCGGGTGGTGAGACGGAGATCGATTCCGGCGTGGGCGTGGTCATCCCGCCCTTCATGGAGAAGCTGGTCGCCACCTTCACCCAACTGGCCCGTCAGAGCAGCCACATCAACCAGCGCTCCGGGGTCTCGGTCCGGCTGACCGTGGCCAATCTCGAAACGCTGGTGGCGGCGGCAACACGTCGGGCCCTCCGGCTCGGCGAGAACGAGGCCGTGCCCCGGATCAGCGATCTCGATGCCCTCATCGCGTCGACGGCCGGCAAGATCGAAGTGGAGGCCCTCGACGAAGACCGCGACGCGGAGGTCATCGACCACCTGCTCCGTGGCGCGGTCCTCACCGTGTTCAAGAGTGCCGTCGAGCCGGAACGGATCCGGGCCATCGTCGACGAGTTCGAAGGCGAGCTCGTGGCCAACGTGGGCGACGACCTCCCATCGGCCAACTACGTCGAGCTTTTTCGGCGCAGCCCGGCGATGGCGGCCGCCGTCGAGGACCTCCTCGACGGAGCCGAGTCGGCCGGGGTCACGGCATCGGCCATCGAGCTGCTGCTGGAGGGGCTGCACCTGTCGAAACGGCTGAACAAGGACACGATGTCCGGCATGGACGGTCGAGCGGGTTCGGCCACCTATCGGGGGCGGTGATCGTCGCGCCCGCTGGACCCGACTCGATTCCCGTCACGGCACCCGTCGATCGACGTTGATGGTGATATGGCTCGCATTCTGATCCGGCCCGAGGATCTGGCCCGGCTGGCCCGGCGCTTCGACGCGGCCGCCGAGGATCTGGCCCGGGCCGGGCGGCGGCTCTCCCACAGCCGCGACGAGGTCCGGCTCAATCGGGCGGACGAGTCGTTCCCGGTCGCTCAGTTCGTCGAGCGTTCCCGGCTGGTGGAGGCGAACCTGCGGCGACTCGTCGGCGAGTTCCAGGTCGACGCCGGGCTGATGGCTCGCACGGTCGACGACGCCGGATTCGACACCGAATTCGACGGCGGGTTCGGCGGAGCGGGCCGGTGGACGACCGGCCTGACCCGCGGACCGGGAGGACCCGGAAGTGCAGAGGCGGAGGCAGCGGCTGCGGCTGCCGCCAGGGCTCCCACCGAGGCCTGGAGTTCCGTGGCGGCGGGCCTGGTGGCGCTGGGACCCGGGTCCTCTCCGTCGGGCGAGGGCGGTTCCCCTCGCAGCCGCTCCGTCGGAGCCGGTGGTCTGTTCCGGATCTCCTCGGCCGGTGGCGGAGACGAGCTGCTCGACCGGTTGACCGAGCGGCTGGGGCGTGCGTCACGGCCCGGGCCGGCCGGCCCCGCCGGCGGCGTTGGTGATTCCGCGGCCGGTGGTGTCTGGACACGAATCGTCGGGGAACTGTTCGCCGTCGAGCCTGATCCGTAGACTGACGCGCTTGGCCGCTTCACACGTCCGACACCGATGACCGCCGGGCTCCTCGTGACCGCGCTGGTCCTGGGGCTGCGCCACGGCGTGGACTGGGATCACATCGCCGCCATCGCCGATTTGAGCGGAGCCGCCGACGACCGCCGCCGTGGGTTCCGTCTGTCGTTTCTCTACGCCGCCGGTCACGCCGTCGTTGTTTTCGCGCTCGGCTGCCTGGCCATTGTCGCCGGCTCGTCCATCCCCGACGGGCTCGACCGCTGGATGGGCCGAATCGTGGGGCTGACCCTGATCTGGCTG
>JBFHME010000150.1:0-8578 GCA_041594435.1 Acidimicrobiales bacterium | reverse complement strand
CACCTCGGGCTCGGTGAAGGTAACGGCCGGCCGCAGCGGCTCGTCGCCGACCGGCAAGTAGGGATAGAGGATCGACTGGATGATGCGCCGCCCCCAGATGGAGGCGTGGTGCGTGGTGCCGCCCTTGTTCGTCATATCCCCGACCGCCCAGATCCCCGTGGCGGTGGTTCGGCCCCGGCCGTCCACCACCACGGCGCCCTGGCTGTCGAGTTCCACACCCGCCTCGGTGAGTCCCAAGCCCTCGGTGTTGGGGATCCGGCCGACGGCCATCAGGACTCGATCGACCCCGTCGACGGCGGGCGCGGTGCCGTTGGACGGCGCCGACGTTCCGGCATCGTACGCCGGGGTGAGTTCGAGCCGGCCGCCCTCGACCCGGTACCCGGTCGCCCGGACGCCGGTTCGGATCGTCACGCCACGTTCGGACAGCGCACCGGCGACCAGTGCGGCGGCTTCGGGCAGGACGCCGGGCAGGATCTGGTCGGCCAACTCCACGACGGTGACGTTCGAGCCCAGACGCCGGAAGGCGAGTGCCATCTCCAATCCAACGGCACCACCACCGATGACGGCGAGGTGGCGTGGCGGCGCCTCCAGCTCGAACAGCTCCTCGTTGGTCAACACCACCGTGGTGAGCTCGTTCCCGCCGAGTTCGGGAAGCGCCACGCGACGAGGCGACGAGCCGGTGGCCAGAACGACCTCGTCGGCCGATGCCCTCCAGACCGTCCCGTCACGGTGGGTGATCGCCACACGGCGATCGGGTTCCACGGTGGCCGCTCCCTTGACGAAGGTGACCCCTTCGGCACCGCCGAACTCCTCGACCTCGTGATCTCGGAGGGCGTCGCGGCGGGCTCGTACCGTGGCCAGCACGGCGGCCGGATCGGCGGACACCCCGCTTGAACGGGCCGCCGTCTCATGGAGCAGCGCCTTGGACGGGATACAACCGGTGTTGGTGCAGTCGCCGCCCATGTGTTGTCGCTCGATGAGCAACACCTCCCGACCGAATCGACCGAGGCCGACGGCGACGGTGAGCCCGCCGCTCCCGGCGCCGATCACGATGGCGTCGAAGTGGCGGCGGTCGGGGATCAGGTCGGGGCGAACGGACATCACGGAACAAGGTAACCGCAAGCGGGCCGTTCCGATTCCGGGGCAAGCTACCCTACGGGCCATGAGCAGCGAGCAGGCGCCCGCGCACGTCGACGACGACAAGGCGGCCCCGTCGGTCGAGCTGCAGGAGTTCCTGGTTCATCTGGCGCCGATCGTCAACGCCTTCGGCGGCACCATCGTCTCGGTCTCCGAGGCCGATCCGGCTGATACGCCGATCTCCTGGCGGGGGACCGTCGTCGGCTACGTCCGCGGGTCGGAGTTGCATGGCGCCCTCGATCGGCTCGTCGCCGTGGTCGAGCGGGAGGCGGGATTCAACTTCGAGGAGATGAACCGGTCCCAGAAGCAGGCGGCCGTTCGCCGGCTCGACGAACTCGGCGCCTTTCTTCTGCGGGGTTCGGTCGAGGACATCGCCCAGCTGATGGGCGTCAGCCGGGTCACGCTGTACAGCTACCTCAACGCCATCCGCCCAAAGGACTGAACGCCCGTGGAGTGCCCCGAAGGACTGAACGCCGTGGAGCGACGTGGAGTTGCACCGGGCGACGTTGAGATGCGGCGAGGTGGCGCAACAGCTTCAATCGATCGCCCGGCGCGCCCGGGCTGAGCCAGGGACCACTCCGAACATAGCACTGTGCCTCAAGCACGTTGTCCACCGGAGGGAACAGAAAGCATCCGGAGGTTCAACTGCTACCTCGACAACGGTATCCATCCCGTGGTCAGCCGTTCCCCAACAAAACGCAAGCGTTTGGTTAGCGGTTGTGGCGGCCGTCGTCCGCGGCAAGCAGATCGGCGTCGACCTGATCCAGGTCGACATCGCGAATCAGAAAATAGCGGTGGCCGAGATCGCAGCACAACCGGAAGTAGGGATCGCGCAGCTTCGTCTCCTGTCGAACCAATTCGTTGTACTCGATGACCGTTGCATCGCGGGCGAAGACGATGTTGGTCAGGCCTGCGCCGTGCACGCCGAACACATGCGAGGCCTCGGCGAAGACGCTCAGCTGTTCGAACCAGTCCATCGCAGCCAGATCGATCTCCTCGTAGCCGGCCTCGGCCGCCAGTCGGGCGACGACCGCGTGGACGTTCTCGTCGACGCGCTCCCGATTGGTGGCTCCGGTCCTCGGGACGAAGATCTTCCGACCCCGGCCGTTCGGCCCCCCGTCGACCTGCCGTCGCCGCGTCGTCGATCCGAGTACCGGCTCGAACCGGGCGTAGAACTGATCCCGAAAGGCGTGACCGAAGATCGACGGTTGCGGAAAGAGCGGCAGGTGGACCGATCGGAACCGGTAGTAGCCGGGCTCGAGGAAGCGGACCGGTGGGTTCCGGCCGAGCACCACATCGATCGTCTGCCGGTACGTGGCGGCGGAGAACGAGGGCTGTAGCGCTCGACCGTCGAACGAGCCGTACGTGGGAAGTACGATCTCCGCGTCGGGGTGGGCTTCGAGCGAGTGCAGCGCCGTCGGCAGGCACTGGATCATCCAGTGGTAGTAGTTGTACCACGACGGTCGAAAGACGACCGCGACCTCGAGGTCCAGCTCCACGACGTCGGTCGGATGAGGATGCACGGAGTCGGCGGACTGGACGCCGGGACGGCTGAGGACCGGGCGACGATGGAGGCAGGATTCGGCGAGGACGGTCCCGCGATCGAGAAAGACGATTCCATCGGCTCCCGGCTCGATCAGGACGACCGCATCATCGGCCGTCATCCAGCCAACGGTTCCCGAGTCGGCCTTCCGTGGGCCGCGCAGCAGCAGATCAGGTGTGGCGTAGCCGGTCAGCCGTCGATACTCGTGAAACCGTACTGTTCTCCTCAGATCCGGATGGGCCTCGGCCACAACGGCTGTGGTCGTGTTGGCGCCCGTCCGTGTCAACGACTCACCTCGGTGCCGGGGGGCCGAACAGGTCGGCGACCAGCGGTGTGACCGCATCGAGGGAGTAGTGCCTCTCGAGATAGCATCGACCTGCCTCGGAGACCGCCTGCCACCGGTCCGGCGAGGTTGCGATCTCCACAATCCGGCGGGCGAGCGTCTCGGCGTCATCACCAACCAGGGCGATGTCATCGAGTCCGTCCATCGGCATGCCCTCAAAGGCCACGGACGTGCCGACAACGGGCAGACCGAAGTCGAGGCTGGTGGCAACCTTCCCCTTGAGCCCGGCTCCGTAACGCAGCGGAGCGACCGTGAGCAGAGACTGCGACAGGATCGGTTCCAGGTTCTCGACGAAACCGTAGACCTCCACATCGTCGGCCAGCTGCTTGAATCGTCGCACGATGTTGCTGCCGATGATCCGAAGTGGAAAATGATCGCTGCCGGTGGCGTCGTACCAGTGCTCACGGACCAGCGGCCAGATGTCCGACACCAGCCACTCGACGGCATCGACATTCGGCGGGTGGCGGAACCCGCCCACGAACACCGCCCCGCTTCTCCGCCCGAAGGGGGCGATGGGCCTGGTCGACACGGCACGGATCAGCGGGATGACCGCCACGTTGGTCTTGCCGAGTTCGCTCAGCAGTCTGCGTTCGCTCTCGCTGAGCACGACCGTCGTGTCGACGACATCCATGATCGCCAGCTCGGTGTCCTTCATGGCCTCGGCCAGCTTGAGAACCTGGCGATCGCCGAGCAACTCGGCCTTACGTTGCAGGCGCACGAAGTGCAGGTCGACGGTGTAGAACACGGTCCGGGCGGACGGGCACCGCAGAAGCACCTCGTTGACGACCGTCCCGGCGACGTTCACCCGGGCCATGAGAACCAGCTCGAAGATGTCGCCGACCTCCTCGAGATACTCCGACAGGGTTCGGTAGTAGGGCTCGTGAATACACTTGACACCGAGTCGCTGCAGCTCCTCGGTGTAGCCACCGTTGTGGCGTAGACCCTCGGCGGGAACGAAGTGCACCCGGTACCCGAGGTCGGTCAGGATGGCCAGCATGTTGAACATGTCGATCGATCCGGAATCCTGATCGGGTGTCGGTGTCGTGGCGTCGATCACGAGCACGTGGCCCTTCACCAAGCGGTCGGCGGCAGCGGCAACGTCATCGGCGTTTGCCCGATGGTCCGCCTTCAGCGTGGTCTCCCATTTGGCGGCGAATTCGTGACGATTGATGGCCTGGTGCATCTTCACGCCGCTGGTGAGATCGGTGCCCGACGAGATTCCCTCGTAGTGGACCACGCTGGAGAGCGGCTGATAGACCACGCGGCGGCCGTCGGCCCGGATTCGAAAACAGAGGTCGGTGTCTTCGTAGTAGGCCGGCGCGAACCGCTCGTCGAAGCCGCCGAGCGCGCGGAAGTACGAGCGTTCGACCATGATCGACGCCCCGGACACGTAGTCGACGTCCCGTGCGTGGTTGTAGTCGGGATGGTTCGGATCCTCGAAACGGCCGTAGTTCCAGCCGGATCCGTTCTGGAAGATGATGCCACCGGCCTCCTGGAGCCGGCCGTCGGGATAGATCAGCTTCGACCCGACGAGGCCGATGGTCGGGTCGTCGAGCAGGGTCTCCACGAGGGGATCGAGCCAGTCCTCGTCGACCCTCGTGTCGTTGTTGAGGAACACGACGAACCGGCCTCGGGCCAGTTCGGCGCCGCGATTGCAGTTACGCAGGAAGCCGAGGTTCCGGTCGTTCCGGACGTATCGAAGCCCGACGACCGACTGCAGAACCGAGACCCGGGAGTCGGTGGAGCAATCGTCCATGACGATGACCTCGTAGCGAAATCCGGTCCGTAGCGCCCGCACCGCCTCGAGGCATGCGATGGTGTAGTCGACGGCGTTGTAGATGGGGATGACGATGGACACGTCGGGATCGGCCCGACCTGGCTGATGTTCGTCGAACCGCAGGTGCCGGCAGATCCGCTCGAAGTCGGCCGGTTGGGGGAGATCACTCGGCTCGGCGTCGATCAACGTGCCGTCAAGGGTGAACGCCCGACGCCCTTCCTCCCGGCCGTGCAGGAGGTCGTGCACGAGAGGGTTCAGGCCGGCCCGACCGACATCGGGGTACTGGCGGAGATACCGACCGGAGTCGAACTGCGGCGAAGCGGCGCGACCTTCCAGGCCACCATGGCGCAGGTAGTGGTCGAGCAGGTTGACGTCCGCCTCGACCACGTCGGGATTCGTCTCGGCGTAGAAGGTCGGATCGAAGAGGCCGGAGGTGGCGATCAGCTGGAGCTGCTGTTCCCACTCCGGACCAACGTGCTCGGTCACCCGATAGCGCTCGGTGATACCCGAGAGCTTGCGTTCCAGACGATCGAGAAAGCGCCCCACCCGCGAAGGGACCGTCGACGTCGGGGTGGGCAGGACGGAGACGGCCTTCGACACCGTCAGCTCCTGCTCGATCGCGGTGAACTTGGTCTTCAGCTCATCCAACTCGGCGAGCTCGGCTTTCCTGGCCTCGGTGACGTCGTGGAGAATCTGGTCCTGCCAATGGACACGCCGACGGAGGCTGTCGAGTTCGTCTCGAGCAACCTCGGCGCCGCCGGGACCGGGCTCGACGACCTCCGTTGCGCTGCCGGTCGATCGAATCCTGTCCGGCTCCTCCGGCTGCGGAGTGACGGCGACGGTTCGATCGAAACGCTCGACCGCTCGGCGGTACAGCTCGAGGTCGAACTCGTTCCGACCCCGGAGTTCGGCATACAGCGCGTCGCCCAACTCCTCCCGCATCAGCTCGTGGATCGCCTCGACGGACCGGCCCGTCCCCTGGGTGACGTTGTCGTGACGGTACTCGATCTGCACGCGGTCATGACCGAAGAAGGCCCGGAGCTCGCGGTTGATCGAGTCGATCGACTCGGCGAATCGTTCGACCAGGCCGAACGTCGGGATCGAGTCGACGAATTGGATCGCAAGTTCCAGGCCCGCCTCCATATCGTCTCGTCTGGCCCCGCGCTCGTGGAGCATCTCCCTGGCCAGATGGGAGACCTGAAAGTCGCCGATGACGCCGGGGCCCCGGCTGTCGAGTTTGAGCTGAACGTATTCCGCCAGGGTGCCCTTCGGTTCGTCCAGGCCGAGCTGCCGTTGCCATTCGAACAGATAGGCGGACCGCACCCGCGAAATCGGCTCCCTGAGAATGACGAGCGGGAACACCCGGTACGGGCCCGACGGGGCCGGCGGGTGCAGTTGGTGCGAGGTGATGGCCAGCAGGTCCGGATTGTCGCTGATCAACCGGTGGGCCTCCGGTGGGGCGAGATGGCCGTCCGGGCTGTCGGTCTCGATGCGGTACAACTGCCGGCCGAACAGCCGGTCGAGGGACCGCTCGATCGACGTTCCCGCGTTCTTGAAGATGTGGTAGTGGATGAGAACCCGGCGATCGGGGCTGGTCTCCGACAACGTGAACCTTCTTTCCTCGGGTTCCATCAGGAGCGCGTAAACGGCCTCTGGAACCTCTGTGCGGCGGTGAAACAGCGGGTGCGACGACACGATCGAGAGCTGCTGGTATCGACACTAGCAGTGGGCATCGGGGCCGGCGGTGAGGCAATCGACCGCGTCGGAGGGTCGATTGCCCGGGAACGGCGAGTCGGGCGCTGCCGTCCGGCCGTTGCGTTCATCATCGATCTCCTCCGGCCGCTGCAACCTCCTCGCAGCCGGCCCGACGGGCGATATCGAGATGCTCGGAGGCCAGGGCCTCCTCGATGCTGGCCTCGTTGAACCCCGGCCACAGCAGATCCCACCGCTCGACCGTCCGCGGCTGTTCGCAGACAATGGTCGCCGTTCGTTCCCGGTACCGGAAGACGTCGCCGACGTGCTCATAGGAGTTGGCGAGCGCGACCATCCGCAGTGTGACGAGGCCGGCGGCAACGAACAGCACGGCCGTTGAGGCGCGTGCCGCCCCACGACTCGCCAGTCGGAGGTTGTAATACAGCGCCGCCAGCAGGGCCGGGGCGGCCAGCGACGTACCCCTGACCGCCCTGCTGGCCTGATGGTTCCCGGCGACACCACGAACAACGGCGATCGCAGCCGAACTGGCGGCGATCGACACCACGGCCAGCGTCAGGCAAACGGCGAGAGCGACCTCACGGCGGGACGGCTCCGACCGGCGCAACAGCCGGATGACCGTGAATCCCCACAATCCGACCAGTGCCAGCGCGACAACGAGATGGATCCGATCGTAGGTCTGTTGGGATGCCGTGAACACAGCAGTCTGGTTCACGAGCCCGGCTCCGATCAGCTTGAGCGTGTTCGCGATCGCTTCGACGATGTCCACGTCCCCGGATGAGCCCGTCGAACCCCGGGAATCGAGCATCCTCAGGACGAGCCATCGAACCACGATGGCGAGGACTCCAAGGGCTCCCAGGAGCCGAAACGTCGCGGCCAACGAGCTTCGAGCGATCAACGTTGCGGCGATGGCGACCGCGATCATCGACATCGACAGGATGCCGGTCGGCGCGTCACCGACGATGAGCACGACGAACAGGCCCGCCATCAACACCCGTTCATCCGAGGCGATCGCGGACCAACGCGTTGGCCGCCGGAATCCGGTGTCGTCGGCGCCGGCCTCGATACCACCGAGGCGGTCATGACGAACCACGGCGAGCCGCCCGGCGATGGCGATGGCGACGATGGCCTGCAGGAAGAGGACATGCGACTCCAGCAGCAGGGAGTTGGTGACCATGTTTCGGACGTCGAATCGGACCGACAGCAAACCGGCGAACGCGGCGACCGCGACACCGACGAGGCGACGATCATGGCGGGGCAGCAACGCAAGGAAGCCGGCACCGACGATCCATCCGATGCCAACTGCGGCCAGCGCACCGACAACCCAGAAGATCGTGTAGTCGCTTCGGGTGATGGCCACATGATTGAGTACCGCGTGGGCAACAGGGATGTGAGCGAACGGCTGAGCCTCCACGAACGGCTCGGTGAGCTGAAGCCGTCCGTCGGCCGAGTAGTGAACCGACATCCGCCACAGATCGCCGTAGTCGGGTAGCTTCAGGGTCGTCCGGAGTCGCCGGTAGTAACCGAAGATCACCGCCCCGTACACCGCGAGCGGGAGCGCGAAGACCATGGCGGGTCCGAAGCGATTCCACTGGCGTGTCGGCAACATGGTCGGGCGCGATCCGATCAGGTCCCGGAGGGGCTTGCGTCGACGGGGCCGCCGGTTCGGGTCGCCGCAACCGGCTCCGGATCACGATCGAAACCGACTCCGAAGAAGTCGTGAAGCGCCCGCACGACCGGCTCGACCGGAACACCGGGCCACAGAGGGAGTCGAATCAAGGTGGACGAAACACGATCGGTGACGTCTCCATGCCCCGAAAGCCGGCCGTGCCGTCGGCCGGCTCGCGACCTGTGCAACGGCAGGTAGTGAAACGGCGCCGATATCGCTCGATCTCGCATGAAGCGGATCAGTTCGTCTCGCACCGGTGGCTCGTTGACCAGGATGTGGAAGATGTGGGCATTGTGGCGTACTCCCTCGGGATCGACCGGCAGCGTGAACAGCCCCCGTTCGGCCAGCGGCCGACGGGCCCTCCGATAGGCCGACCAGGACGTGCGGCGGAGTTCGGTG
>JBFHME010000149.1:0-8682 GCA_041594435.1 Acidimicrobiales bacterium | reverse complement strand
GGCCCGACCTCCGGTTGGCAGGCGTCGTTCAGGGCGAGTACCTGGGCGGCATCGGTGGAGGCGAAGTCTCGGATCATTGGATACGACGGTAGCGGCCACGCCCGATCCCCGCGAGTCGACCGTTTCGATGAAGCGGTGGTCCCTGGCGTTCGGCTGCTACCGGCCTCGCGACGCCGCCAGCTTTGCCGTGCGCTTCACCAGATCCGGGGCGTCGAGCCACTCGGCCATCTCGGCCACGTTGCCGGCCGGTCCGGTCCAGCGCAGCTCGTCGACCGACGATGCGGTCGGCGCGTCTGCCTCCAGGGTGGCGATGCGGCGGAACAGCAGCGCCTCGTCGAGCATGTCGGCCAGCGTCTTCGCCAGCTTCGCCCCTCCTCGCACGGTGATGTCCCACTGCCCTGCGGCCAGCGGGATCCGATCGATGTGCTTGTAACGGCTGAGCACCGCGGCCGCCGACTTGGCCCCCCAGCCGGGCAGGCCCGGGAACCCGTCGGCCGTGTCGCCAACCAGGCCCAGGTAATCGGGAATCGACTCCGGCTCGACCCCGTACTTCTCGACCACGTCGGCCACATCGAGGATCTTGTTGTTACGCCGATCGAATTGCAGGACCCGTCCGGCTCGAACACACTGGGCCAGGTCCTTGTCGGGCGTGCAGAGGAGAACCTTCGCCACCCGGTCGTCGGCGGCGGCAAACGCCGCCAACGACGCCATGCCGTCGTCGGCCTCGTACTCCACCATCGGGTAGGTGGCGATGCCGCAGGCCATGAGTGCGTCCTCCAACGGCCCGAACTGATCGGTGATGGCGGGGTCGAGTCCGGAGCCGTCCTTGTAGCCGGCAAACAGCTCGTTGCGGAACGACTCGATCACGTGATCGGTGGCCACGCCGAGATGCGTCACGCCCTCCTCCAGCATGGTCACCATGTTGCGGACCACGGCCCGGGCGGCGCCCACGTCAATCCCGGCGTCGTTGACATGAGCCGGACGGCCGGGGGCAAAGAACTGCCGGAACAGTTCGTAGGTCCCGTCGACCACATGGACCGTGAACCTCCGTTCGGACGATTTGTGAGCCACCCCGCCACTATACGGCTGCAACCGGATCCGGTCAGCCGCCGTTCGGGTCGACGAACTCGTCCGGCAGCAGCCCGAACGTGTGTTGATCATGTCGTGCCGCCCCTGTTCCGCAGCGCCCGGCGGCGAGGCTGCGGCGTGTGCCCTCCAAGCGGAAGCCGACCGATTCGAGCGTTCGACACGAGCCGGCGTTGCCGACCATGACCTCGGCCTCGATCCGTTTGAAGCCGAGGTCGATCAGCCACCGGCACATCCCCCCGAGCGCGCTGCGAGCCACACCCTGGCGCCGGGCGTCGGCATGGATCCAGTATCCGGTGCCCGCCTGGTCACCGGCCCAATCGAGCCGGGCCCCGCACGCCCCGAGCAGTGGAAGATCGGACAGGGGATGATCCTGGCCGGGTGTGATGAGCAGCTCGAGACCCCGGCGGTGGCCCCACTCGTCGAGACTGAACTCGACGAATTCCCGACCCTCGTCGTCACCGTAGGGGGACGGCACCGTGGTCCAGCGGGGAATGTCCGGGTCCTGGCACGCCTCGACGAGGGCGGGCACGTCGTCGAATGTCGGCAACCGACAGATCAGGCTCGAGCCGCCGTGGCGCATGACCAGTTCGGTCGGCAGCGGTCGGGAATCCATCGCGACAATCTACCGGTCACCGCGGAACGTGCCCGTGCCCGCACCACATCCGGGGTGCCTCCCCCGGATAACACCGTTAGGCATCTCGAACCACCATCCGTAGCTATCGGTGCGACACCCGATAATCTTTCTTTACGATTTCGGGTCAAGGTTTTCCGGAGTCGTGCCGAGAGCCTTCCAATGCGTTCAACCAAGTCCGCGCTCATCGGCCACCCGCCGCACGCCGAGTTCCATCTGCAGATTCGGCTGCTGCTGGTTGTGGCTGCACTGGTCAGTTCCCTGACCGTCGGAGTTCAGCGCGCCGACGCGGCGATCTACCGGATCACGCACCCCGTCCACCCCGACCACATCGATGATGTCTACTGGTCCGACACCTGGGGCGCGCCCCGAGGCGGTGGCCGCTCCCACATCGGCGTCGACATCATGGGCGACCGCATGATTCCCCTCGTGGCGGCCAACGACTCGGTGGTCACCTGGGGTGAGTTCGACAATGCCGGCGGCAACATCGTCCGCTTGCGGGACACCAACGGGTGGGAGTACCAGTACATCCACATCAACAACGACACGCCCGGCACCGACGACGGGAACGCCTCGTGCCTCCAGGCGTTCGCAGCCAAGATCTGCAACAACCTCGACGGTCAACGGATCCGGCGCGGTCTCGAGTTCAAGGCCGGTGAATTGATCGCCTACATGGGTGACAGCGGCAACGCCGAATGGACGGCCTCCCACCTGCACTTCGAGGTCTATGCGCCGGACGGCGAAGGCGGCGTCACCGCCGTCAATCCCACCCCGTTCGTCGATGCGGCGGCCGCCAATCCGACGTCCCCGTTACCCGATGTGCCCGACGTATCGCTCCCGGACGGCTCACCGTGGCCCGACATCTCGACCGCGGTACTCGAGATCTTCGAAGCCACCGAGGGACGCTACCCGTCGAGTACCGAGGCCGGCGAGTTGAGCCAGCTCCTCCAGGATCAGTCGGTGGGCGAGACACTGGCCGACGTCATCGCGGAGAACAACTCGGCCGCCATGGTGGACCGCCTGTACCTCATCTTCTTCGGTCGCACCCCCGATGCCGACGGCTACGACTACTGGATTCAGGAGCGCAGCCACGGCGAATCGCTCGAGGACATCGCCGAGTGGTTCGCCGACTCCGAGGAGTTCGAACGTCGCTACGGTGGCGGAACGTTCGAGGATTTCCTGAACCGGCTGTACACCAATGTTCTCGACCGTGATCCCGACACCGAGGGCAACGAGTACTGGCTCGATCTCCTGGAACGGGGCGAGGTCAACCGGGGCACGATCGTCGTCTACTTCAGCGAGGGCGATGAAGCGGTCAGCCGGTCCCGCCTGCGGACCGAACGGACGGTTCTGGAGCGAATCCTCACCGGCGAGCGGCCGACCGAAAACGACATCGCCCAGTGGGTCGGCCTGCGGCGCACCCACGGCCTGGCCGCAGCCATCGACGTCCTGCTCGGCTAGCCCTCTCCTCCGACGGTCGCACCATCGACGGTCGTTCGCGGGCGAAAACGGTCAATCGTGGCCGATTTCGCCCGTATTCGACCGGGGGAGGTGGGCTCTTGGACCGTCGCCTCGCGGTCGCCCTCGCTACCAGGAGATCTCGAACTCGATCTTGCCGCCGTCGGCCTCGACCTCGACCTCGTACTCGACGGTGACGGGGCTGGGGACCCGAACCGTGTGTTTGAGGTTGCCTTTGACGAACTGCACCTGGTTGTTGCGGGCCAGCGCGTCGGCCAGCTTGTGAAGCTCGGCCGCCGCCTCCTCGCGACTCATTGATTGCTCGTTTCCAAACTCGATGAGATCCATATCCTCCCGATCCTATCGGCCGGCGAATCGCCGAAGCGGTTGAGCCGGCGACGTGCCCCAACTACGATCGGCACATCACGGGCGTCGCAGGAGTATGCGGGGAGGGGAAAGCGCCATCGCCACCACACGATCTTTTGGGGATCTGTTCGACGATCCCCGGTTGAAGGACAGCATCAGCCGGCTGCCGAGAACGATCAAGCTGAAGCCCGGTCAGCGTGCGCCCAAGAAGCTCAACGTGCCGGTCAAAAGCCTCCGAAAGGTACTCCCGGATGTGACCCGCCTGGTGGCCGACCTGCCGAAGGGGTCGTTGCCCAGGGTCGTGTGGACCGATGGCTTCAGCGAACTCCTGGTCCACACCGACTCCGTTCGGTTGACCGTCACCACCGGGCTGATCCGGGTCTCGGTGCGGGTCCAATGCGACCAGACGAAATCGCCGGTGGTGATCACCGTGCCGTTTGCGGTCGGAACCGAGGACCGCGTGACCGGACTGACCATGAGCACGTTCAACGTGGTCGAGGGGCCGGCGGTCGTGGTGGACACCTGGGCCGATGCCATCACCGCCTTCTGCTGGGAGTGCATCCTCGAGCTGGTCCGTCGCCTGGCGGCCGAAGTCGGCAATGACGGCTCCGGTCGAGCGTTGATCCCCGGTTCCATCGCGGCCGCCCCGAACAGGCTCGTCATCCAACCGATGGCCCGCCACAAGCTGTCCACCCCCACCGGGCGATAGCGGCATGGCGCTCGACACCGATCTCGGTCCGCTCTCCGATCTCGCCGAGTCGCTGGGGATTCTGGTCGACGGGGACTTCAACCCCACCTGGTTCGAGAATCCGCTGGGAGAAGCGGCGGCAGACGGCCAACCGACCGCACCGGGACTGACGACCGCGTTGTTCGACGACCGGCAGCGGCGAGCCTTGATCGCTTTCGCCGATGAGGCGCTCGGCGACCCCGACCGTCGCACCGTTGGCGACGGGGCGACCTGGCTCCCCCTCGTCTCCACCGCCGGACTGACCGTCTTCGCCGTCATCGAGGAACCGGCCGGACGGCCCCTGCAGATCGGTATCGGGGCCGAGTACACCACCTCGGCCGACAACGTGGAAGTCGGGGTGACCGTCCACGTCCGGGCGTTTCAGGTCGAACGGCAGGGCCACGGGCTCACCTCCACCGGCGGTCCGGCTCCCTGGCTGCTGCTGGGAAAACCCGAGGGCACCATCGACCTCGCCGTCAACCTGACCAACACCGACACGCCGAGCCCCGGCGAGTTCCACCTCGGAGGGGCCACGATCGGGGGCACCATCCCGACGGCCCCATCCGGCCCGCTGTCGGTCGACGTCCGTCTCAACAGCCTCCAACTGCCGGGCTCGGACCAGCCCCGGGATCACCATCTCGAACTGGAATCGTTGGCCGACGCCGCGGGCGATGTTCTCGAGTTCATCGCCGGCCTGGTGAAAGCCCAGGCCGACGCACTCGACGCATCCGACCCCGTCACCCGACCCTTCGCCGCCCTGGCCTCGTTGATCGGCCTGCGTCACACTGCCGGCCTCGACGATCTGCCGTTGGCCGAGTTCGTCGACCGGGGCGTCGATCCGCTGGTCGAATGGGTCGAGGGGACACTGGCGACGCCGGCCGGCCGGTCGGCGTGGCTCGGTGAACTGGCCCGGTTGCTGGGCGGCACGGCCGAACCCGACCGGGGTGCGGTGCGGTTCAGCGCCGGACCCGTCACGGTCAGGGTCGGGGTGAAGACACCGACAGGATCGAACGGGTCGGCCGTCATCACCCCGTGGGTCGAGTTGGCGCTGTCGGCCCGTGCCGGCGGAGACCTCGTCGTCCGCGCCGATCTCTTCACCATCGACACCACCGACGGGACCACCACCGCGTTCCCGGTGATCGACTCCGCCGCCGTCTTCGGAGCCCGGGCCACCAGCGGGAGCCCGCTGCTCGACGACGGGATGGAGATCGGATCGGTCGACATCGGATTGCGGGTGACGGCCGGTCGCCCCGCGTTTTCGCTCCTGGCCCACGACGTCGAGCTGCCCAGCGGTCGAGGCTACGAGGTCGTCGACCTGTCCTCGCCGGAAGCCGTGCGGGACGTGGCCTCGACGGTGCTCGACGGCGAGCTGGCCGCGCTGCTCGATCAGCTCGGCGACGGCGGGGCCGTGCTCAAGCGGGTTCTCGGACTCGATCCTCCGACCGGTGTCACCGGTGTCGACGGCGTCGATCTACTGACCGGACCGCTCCCCGCGGTCGCCGGGTACTGGCAACGGCTGGTGGCGGCACCGGCTGCGCTGGCCGAGGTCATCGACGATCTGGTCCGGTTGGTACTCGGCCCCACCGCGGTCAGCGGTGGTGGTCGCGTTGACGATCCGTGGCTGATACCGATTGGAGCCGCCTCGCCGTCGCCATCGGTGTCACTGTCGGCCCGGTTGGCCGTCTGGGTCGACGGTTCGACGGTGGCCGTCGACGTCGTCGTCGCCTCGGTGGCCGAGGTGAGCGGGAACCTCCGGGCCGGACTCGACGGGCGGGTGGCAGTGGCCCGGGTCGATCCGACCGTTCCCGGCGTCGACCTGGTCACCCGGGTCTCGGCCCGCCTGGGGATCTCGACCAGCGACGGTTCACCGGTCGAGCTCGAGCTGGCGCCGGGGGCGGTCACCGCCGATTCGCTGGCCGTCGAGGTGGGGTGGCGGTCCCGAGCCGACCGATCGTCGGGCACCCGAATCCCAACCGGACTCGCCGTCGATCTCCTCGCACCGGGCCTGGCCGTCGACCTCCGCCCGCTCGGCGGCGGACACCACCCGATCCCGCTTCCCCGATTCGGTCCCGATGGTTCGCTCGTCTGGGAGCCGGATTGGGCGAACGTGGAGGATCTTCTCGTCAGCCTCCTGGGCCGCACCGGTGATCCCACGGTCGGCATCGTCCTCGAACTCATCGGGTGGAGGGGTGACGGTGCCTACCTGCCCCTGGTCGAGCTGCTCGACGATCCGAGTGCGGCGCTCCGACGATGGCTCGCCGACCTCGTGCTCGACTGCGGCAACGTGTCGTCGGCCCTCGTTCCGTTCGCCGAACTGCTGAGCGCCTTCACGGTTCACCGGCCCTCGGGCTACGGGAGCCGCCGGCGCCCGTTCCGGGCGCCGATCGCCGGTCATGCGGGCGCCCCCGGCGTGTCGGCCTGGCTGCACCCGCCGTGCCCCCTCCCGGAACAGGAGTCGGGACGGCCGGGCCGCTTCGACCCGTCGGTCGACAGCCGCGGACCCGACATCGTCGCCGCCCTCCACGACGCCGCCACCGCGCTCGCCGACGTCGGCGACCTGCTCGTCGGACGACCCGGGCTTCCCGACGCCCTCACCCAACTGGTCGAGCGTCTCGCCGGGACCGACGGTGTTGTCGGCCGACCGGCGAGCCTGCCTTCGGGTGTCACCGGACACGACGCCGACGGCTACGGGTACCGGAACCTGGTGGCCCTCGGCGCCATCGATCGGCTCGGTCCCCTCATTCTGGGCGAGCAGCCCGCCGATCGCCTGTACGTGGGGATCGAGGAGGAGTGGGCCACCGCCTTCTCCGTCAGCGTCGACCGGTCGACGATCGAAGCCGTCGAGGCTGCCACCGAGCCGGGCCTGCCCGCCGGGTCCGGTCCCTGGTCGGCCCGGCTCCCGTCGTTGGCCGACGCCCGGATCCAGCGGCCCGAGCGCGGCGGTCTCGACGAGCAGGCCCGGCGGCTCGTCGATCTGGTCGAGGGTCGGGCGGCACCGGTGACGGTCATCGCCTACGGTCAGCTCGGGGCCGCGGCGGCACGAGCGGCCACGATGACCGACAGGATCGGCCGTGTCGTGACCGTCGGCAGCCCGTGGTCGGAGCCGGCGGTCGACGCGTTCACGGTCGGCTCGGCCGCCGATGCACTCCGGCTCCTCGGCCTGCTCGCCGCCGGCGGACCTCCCGATCTGCCATCCGCGCTGCTGGCCCTGGAGGCCTCGCCGGTCACGATGCTGGAACACATCATCGGCCGGTTGGCCCCGGGCGACGGCCCACCGGTGGCGAGTGACGTCGGTGACCTGATCGACGTGTCCACCGTGACCGATCCCGCCGGCATGGCCGCCGGCACGACCATCGATGCGGTCTTCGGTCGGTTGTCGGCGGATGAGCTCTGGCTGGCCGTGGCCGACCTCGTCGAGCTGGGGATCGACGACCGTTACGAGCAGCTCTTCGAGTATGGCTTCGAGCAGGATCCGCTCGACCTCACCGACGACGGTGATTCGGATGGTGACACCGCCGACGACACCGCCGATCGTGATGACGATGAGCCCGAGGAGCTGCACGTCGGGTTCGACCTGCCCGCCTTCGACCTCGATCTGAACGGCCTACTCGTCGGCGTCGGTGCCCGCCTGGAAACCTACTGGTTCGACCGGCACCCCGACACGGCCGAGCTCCGGCTTCACGACGAGCAGGACCTGATCCTGACCGTGCACGTCGGGCTGACCGACCGCTGGCTGGTCGGTGGCCCCACCGCAACCAACACCGACATCGAGGTCCGCTGGGTTGAACTCCGCATCACGCTGCCGCTCGACGATCGCCCCTCCCACACCAGCGTCGTGCTCCACGAGGCGCGCTGCTTCGACGTGTTCCGGGAGCGGTGGGAGATCGACGCCGAGCAGCTCCGAGCCACGACCGACACGACGACGTCGCTGCCCGAGGTGCACCTCATCCTGGGCGAGGTGGTCCGTCGCATCGAGGCCTCGCTGCCGACGATCATCGTCGACGGCGAGGGGCTGCCGAACGAGATCAGCGATCTCCTGTCCCGGCTCGGCATCACCCGAAACGGGGGCTACGACCCGGCGGGCTTCGAGCGGTTCCTGTTCGAGCCGGCCCTCTCGATGCAGCGCCTGCGGACCGACCCGGCCGGCGCCGCCGAGCTGATTCGGGCTCTGTCCGCCCACGGCTCCGGCGAGGTGACCGTAGGCGGTTCCGGCTCGGTACTCGAGCTCCGGGTCGAAACCGGCCCGTCCCAGCTCGCCCTCACCACCGATCTGGCCACCGGATCACTGACCGCGACGCTGACCGCGGACGCAGTCGGGATCGCGCCGATCGAGATCGGTCTGACCGTCGACGGCGGCTCACTGGCATCCTCGATGGCGGTCGGGGCCATCAGCCCGACCGAGGGCGGCATC
>JBFHME010000148.1:0-8705 GCA_041594435.1 Acidimicrobiales bacterium | reverse complement strand
GTGCAGGAGATCGGCGACCCGTCCCGGATCAGCGGGCGCACCGGCGGCCCGCCAGTCGCCGGCCGACCGTCCACCGCTCCAGGTCGACGTCGTGAACCCGAGCACCTCGGACGCGATGCCGGCCATCTCCAGGGCCCGAACCAGGGTGTCGATCAGCACGGCCAGACTCTCGTGGCGCTGGGCCTTCATCGAACCCGACGTGTCGACGAGAAACGAGACGACCGTGTCGGCGGCGGGCCGCGACACCTGCCGGCGGTACACGACCGGATCGATCGGGTCGGCGACGAGTCGGGCCAGCCGGGATGAATCGAGCCGCCCGCTGTCGAACCCACCGACCCAGTGATCGACGGTGTCCGCCGCGAACAGGGCCTGCATCCGTAGGGCGAGGCGGGCTGCGCTCACCACCTGCGCGGACTGCAGCTCGTTCAGCCTGGTCCGCAGCGAACGTAACGCCCGGGTTCGGTACAGGGCCTCGCCGGTCGTCTCCTGATCATGGGCCGTGGTGAAGGCCCGGTAGGACGCCGCTCCGGTGGCGGCCGCCGGCGGGCCGTCAACGCCGGACAGTTCGTGGTCGATGGCATCCCAGTCGATCGGGATCAGCAACCGGGCCCGATCGTGGCCTCGGTCGACACGGAGTTCGGCGGCGTCTCCGACCATGTCGGCCATCAGTCGGGCGATCTCCCGGGCCGGCTCGGCGAAGGCGGCCTGATCATCGACGAGGGCCGGCAACCGGCTCAACGCGTGGCCGGCGAGACGGGAAAGATTGCCCCTGGTCGTCTCGATGAGATCGTCCACCTGCTCACTGGTCGGCCGTCCCAGGATCCGTTGCCGCATCATCTGGGTGATGGTGAAGATGAGCAGCCCGACACCGGATTCGGTCAACCGCTCGGTCTGGGCCGATTCGTTCCACCGCTCGAACGCCACGTCACGGTTGTGAGCCGATCCCCGCCAATCTCCCGGAGCCAGGGCCTCGCAGCGGAACTGCTCGGCGATGTCGAACACGATTCGTTCGAGAGGCTCGGTGGGAGCCAGCGCCCGGTGCAGGACGGGGTCGCTGTGGCGGACCCGCAGCCCGAGGGCGTCGGCCACCCCACGGCGCTCGGCGAGGTCGGCGGCAGCCAGGTCACGGACCAGATGCGGCACCGCAAGCGCCAGCGGTCGGCCGTCGACCTCGACCCGCCCGCCCCGCAACTCGGCCGACGGTTCCGCCCCGACCGCCCGCACCGCGGCCGACGTCAGCCGATCGAGCAGGCGTAGTGATCCGTCGCCGGTCGGACCGGTCCCTCCCATTCGCGACGACCCGCTATCCGAAGACACGCTGGAGGTATTCCAGCGCGATCGGCGCCTCGGCCTCGTCGCACTTGTTCACGAACGACAGGCGGTACGCGGCGGCGATGTCGCCGAACGTCACCAGGTTCTCGGCCCAACTGATGATCGTGCGGGGCGACATCACGGTGGAGAGATCACCGGCGGCGAATCCGGTTCTGGTCATACCGGCCACCGCCACCATGCCGGCCAGCACCTCGGCCGCATCGGAGCGCTCGGCGAACTCGGCGGCCTGGCCCAGCACCACCTCGATCTCGGCCGCGGGCTCCAGATAGTCGAGGCGGGCCACGATGTTCCACCGGTCGATCTGGGCCTGGTTCAAGACGTTGGTCCCCCGGTACAGGCCGCTCAGGTCCCCGAGGCCAACCGTGTTGGTGGCGGCGAAGAGCCGGAATCGTTGGTGGGGGGTGATGACCTCGTTGGTGTCGAGCAGGGTGAAGCGGCCATCGCGTTCCAGAAGCCGCTGGATCACGAACATCACGTCGGGTCGACCGGCGTCGTACTCGTCGAGCAGCACGGCGACGGGACGGCGCACCGCCCACGGCAGCATGCCGTCGACGAACTCGGTGACCTGCCTTCCATCGCGGATCACCACCGCATCACGGCCGACGAGATCGGCCCTTGTCAGGTGCCCGTCGAGATTGATGCGCAGCAGTGGCCAGTTGAGCCGGGCCGCCACCTGTTCAACGTGGGTCGACTTGCCGACCCCGTGCGGCCCCTGCACCATGACCCGCCGGTTCAACTCGAAGCCCGCGAGCAGGGCCAGAGTGGTCTCCGGGTCGAAGTGGTACGCGTCGTCGACGACCGGAATGTGGGCCGCCAGGATGTCGTCGTCCGGGCGCCCAACGACAGCGATCTTCCGCTCGCCCACCGTGGTGTCCGCCTCGAAACCGAACAGCTCGGCCAGGGTCGTCAGCCGGGCCGGCTCCGAAGGGGAGGACATGGCCCCCAACTGTATGACAGCGGGCCGCTCGGTCACCAGTCCGGGTGTCGCGGTCGGAATCCACGGATCCGGACCGGGCTGTTCGCTAGTCTCCGTGGTGCAGTCGAACGAGGGGCCCCCGATGTCACGACCCAGCGACAACCGTCCGGCGGACTCCGCCGTCGTCGATCTCCTCCGGTCCCATCACCACGTCGAGCCCGACAACCTCGAGCACCTCGCCGGCGGCTTCTGGTCGGCCGCCTACGGCTACCGGATCGGCGACGAGGAGCTGGTACTCCGCATCGGCGACGAGCCGGATGGATTCCGCGACGACCAGAGGGCCATGGCCTACGCATCACCCCACCTCCCGGTGCCGGAGATACTGGCCATCGGCGAGGGCTTCGGCCGCTGGTTCGCCGTCTCCCGCCGCCATCACGGCCGCTTCCTCAACGACATCGGCCCCGATCAGTCCGACGCCGCCGGACCGACGGTGGCCGACCTGCTGGCCGCGCTCCGGTCCGTACCCCGCGACGACACCCTCGCCCCACCATGGCGCACCTGGCTCCTCGACGCCATCACCGATCGACCCGACCACCACACCCGTGGTTGGCGCAGCAAGATTGCCTCGAACCCGGCCGCCGACCGGACTTTTCGAGCGGCCGAACGCCGTATCCGTTCGACGATCGAGGCCTGTGAGGACAGGGGCCAACTCGTGCATTCCGACCTGCTCCACAACAATGTGCTCGTTTCACCCGGCGGCGACGCCGTCACCGCCGTGTTCTCCTGGAAGTGCTCGACCTGGGGCGATGGTCTCTACGACCTGGCATGGTGCACCTTCTGGGGGCGCTGGTATCCGGGCATCGGCGCCCTCCGCCTGTGGGACCGGGTTGTCCCCCGGCTGGAGGGAACCGACGCCGTCGACGTCGGGATCCGCCACCATGTCTACGAACTGCAGATCGCGGCCAACCACGTCGGCTGGTACGCCACGATCGGTGACGACGACGGCCTCTCCTGGACGGTTCGCCAGCTCGACGAGGTGCTCGAGCAGGGCCCGCGCCACGGCCCGGCGGATCCGGCGGGACCGCTCAACCCCACGTGACCCGCTGGACCGCCCGCCAGCGCTCGAGCAGATCGGGCCGCCCCGACACGGCGAGTTCGTCGCCACGATTCCACAACCCGAGGTAGAGCTCGGCGGCGGTGCCGGTCAGCGTCACGGCGGTGTCGTCACCGGCCGGGCCGGCTTCGCCGACGACGCGAGCCGGTTCCGTGGTCAGTCGTTCGGCGACCCGCACCAGCCAACCCCGTTCGCCGTCGGTCGGCCCGACGAGCACCGAGAACTCCTCGCCGTCGAACAACTTCGATCGACCTCGGGTGAAGAACCCGCAAAGCAGTTCGTCGATCCCGTCGACGGCAACGTTCGGGGCGATGGCCGCCTCGGCGGCAGTGGGAGGTCGACCGAGGGTCGCCGACAGCGCGTCCACCATGTGCATCGTCGTCTCGTGAGCCTGCCTGCGGGCCCAGAAGTGGCGCGGAGCCGGGGCGTCGTTGAGGAAGGTCCTGGCGTCGAGATCCGGCTTGGCCTCGGCCAGGGCGGCGGTCAGCAGGTCCAGGCCGTTGCGGTAGTAACCCACGATGTCGCCGACCGACGACGCGATCTCGGTCTGGCTGGGAAGTGTCTCCGGATCCGCACCGGTGATGTTGGCGGTGGCCCAGCGGTGCACCATCGTCTGGTGGGCCAGGAGCTGGCGGATCGTCCAGGCAGGGCAGGTCGGCACCGGCGTCGACTCGTCGACTGACGACGCCAGGTCGGCCAGACGGTCGCCCGAGCTGCGGATGACGTCGAGGTGCTGGTCGAAGGTCAGTGAGGTCGGCACCTCGCCATGATGGCACGGTGCCGACCGCAGCGATCGGCCTACACGAAGTCCTTGTACTTGTCGAGGTGACGGACCGGGGTCGACAGGGCGTCACGCCGGAACGGGTCGCCGAGTTCCTTGGTGCACATGATCTCGATGACGGTCGTCTGGCCCCGGTTCATCTGGGCGTCGATGGCGTCGGTGAGTGCGGCGCCGACGTTGTCGATCTTGTCGACCCGAACCCCGTTGGCCCCCATGGCCCGGGCGATCTCGGCGTAGTTCTCGCCGCCATCCAGTTCACCGGCCACGAAGCGGCGCCCGTAGAAATCGACCTGGTTCTTCTTCTCGGCCCCCCACTGGCGGTTGTGGAACACCACCGCGGTCACCGGGATGTCGTGACGAACGGCGGTCATCACCTCCACCATCGACATGGCCCAGGCGCCATCACCGGCATAGGCCACCGCCGGGCGGTCGGGAGCCGCCTTCTTCGCCCCGATGATGGTGGGCAGCGCATAGCCACAGTTGCCCCAACTCATCGGAGCGAGGAAGCTGCGGGGCTCCTCGAACCGCAGGTAGGAGTTGGCCACCGAGTTGATGTTGCCGATGTCGGTCGACACCATGACCCGCGGTGGCAACGCCTTCTCCAGCTCCCGAAGAACCTGCCGGGGGTGCAGCCAGTCGCCTGGCTCGGCGGCCGCCTCGGAGATCATTTCCATGCTGAAGTCGTCGCGCTCGTGGGTCCAGGCATCGAGTTCGTCCTCCCACACCTGCTTCTCCGCCGCGGTACGCGACGCCCGCTCGATCCGCGTGGCGTCACAGGCCAGCTCCCGGCCATCGAGGCGGGCCCTCAGAGCCACCGCGGCAGCCCCGGCATCGCCGGCGATACCGACGGTCACCGGCTTGACCAATCCCAGCATCGTGTGGTCGGCGTCGACCTGGATGATCTTGGCGTCCTCCGGCCAGTACTCGAGTCCGTGTTGGGGCAGGGTGCCGAAGGGACCGAGCCGGGTCCCCAACGCCAGCACCACGTCGGCCTGGCTGATCAGCTTCATGGCCGCCTTCGACCCCTGGTAGCCGAGCGGTCCGCACCACTGGGGATGCGACGCCGGGAAGGAATCGTTGTGCAGATACGAGTTGACGACCGGACATCCCAGTCGCTCGGCCAGCGCCACCGCCTCGACCATGGCGTCGCCCATCACCACACCGCCGCCGGAGATCATCACGGGGAATTCGGCCTCGGCCAGCAGGTCGGCGGCGGCGTTGAGGCTGGCGTCGCCACCCGGCCCCCGGTCGACCCGCATCGGCTTCGGGATCGTCACATCGATGTCGCCGTAGAACCGGTCCCGGGGAATGTTCAGCTGGGTCGGACCCATCTCCGACATCGCCCGATCGAAACAGCGGGCGGTGATCTCGGCCATGCGCTTCTCGTTGTCGACATGGCCCTGGTACTTGGTGAACTCTTCGAACATCGGGAGCTGGTTGGCCTCCTGGAAGCCGCCGAGGCCGATGCCCATCGTCCCGGTCTGGGGGGTGATGATCACCACGGGCGAGTGGGCCCAGAACGCGGCGGCGATGGCGGTCACACAGTTCGAGATGCCGGGGCCGTTCTGACCGATGACCACGCCGTGACGACCCGACACCCGGGCGTAGCCGTCGGCCATGTGGGCCGCTCCCTGCTCGTGCACCACCGGGACCAGACTGATGCCGGCGGGCGCGAAGATGTCCATGGCGTCCATGAAGGCGGAACCCATGATGCCGAAGATGTCGGTGACGCCGTTGGCCACCAGTGTCTCGACGAAGGCTTCGGACGGAGTCATTCGGGTCATGGGATTCAGCTCCAGGTTCGTGGTCGTGGGTGGGTCGGAAGTCCGGGATCGACGGGGGCAGGCATCAGCAGGTGGGCGGTTGGAGCCATCACGGCGAACTTGCGACGATGGATTCCAGCGAACCCTCCCGCGCCAGTGCCTCAACGCCCCGACACAGCAGGGTCAACAGCCCATCGAACGATTCGTCGACGTCCTGGCCCATCGGGTAGCCGTCACCGGCCTCCAGGTGACTGAACCCGTGGAAGGCACTGCGCAGCGCTCGCCCGGCATGCACGGTGTTGTCGGCGGAGAGATCATAGGACGACAGGCCCTGCCCGAGAATCGAGACGATCCGGTCGACGGCCGCTTCGAGTTCGGCGTCGCCGGCGCACGGCGAGCGATCGGTCGCGGCGTAGAGGCCCGGGTGATCGCGAACCGTCGACCGCCACGCGTAGCCCATCGCCCGGATGGCGTTCTCACCCGACAGGCCGACGGCGGACGATCCGAGACGATCGGCCAGGACCTGACGGCCCCGCAGACCGAGCGCTCGCACGAGGTCGTCGACACCGGCGACGTAGCGGTAGAGGGCAGGCTGGCTGGTGCCGAGGTCATTGGCCACCCGGGTGAGGCTGAGGGCGTCCAGCCCTTCGGAATCGGCGATTGCGGCCGCTGCGTCGATGACGATCTCGGTACTCAGTTGCGTACGGGCCATGGCGAATTAGATCTTATAACGAATTTGCAATACGGTCTCAACTTGATGGACAGTCCTGCCGGCCCTCCCGACCACCCCTCCGTTGTTCGCTTGGTCGAACGAGCCCGCCGGGCGATGGCGGTTTTCGCCGGCGGTTCACCCCACCCGAACCAGGCCGCCGTCGACCGGGCGGTGGCCGCCATCGCCTGGTCGATCTACCAGCCGGAGAACGCACGGGCGCTGGCCGCCCAAGCCGTGGCCGACACCGGCCTGGGCAACGTCGCCGACAAGGTGATCAAGAACCAGCGCAAGACGTTCGGTACCCTGCGCGACCTGCAGCGGGCCACGACGATGGGCCTCATCGACCACGACCCGGAACGGGGCTTGAGCCGGTACGGCAAACCGGTCGGGGTCGTCGGGGCGATCACCCCGTCCACCAACCCGGCCGCGACACCGATCAACAAGGCGATGATGGCGGTCAAGGGCGGCAACGCGATCGTCGTCGCCCCCTCCCCCGCCGGTTGGTCGACGACCGCCCGAGCCGTCGACCTGGCCCGTGCCGAGTTGGAACGGGTCGGCGCACCTGCCGACCTGATCCAGGTGCTGCCCGCCCCCGTCACCCGGGAGGCCACCGAAGCGCTCATGGCCGCCGTCGACCTGGTCGTGACCACCGGATCCCAGAACAACGTCCGCCGGGCCTACCGCAGCGGCACACCGGCGATCGGCGTGGGAGCCGGGAACGTCCCGGTCATCGTCGACTCCACCGCCGACCTCGCCGATGCCGCAGCCAAGATCCGGGCCTCCAAGACCTTCGACAACGCCACCTCGTGCTCGTCGGAGAACTCGCTCGTGGTACTCGACGACGTCTACGAGGCGACGATGGCCGCCCTGTGCGCCGCCGGAGCCCATCGGGCGAGCGGCGAGGAGGCCGTCCGCATCACCGAGCGACTGTTCCCGGCCGGCTCGTTGAACCGATCGGTGATCGCCAAGGACTACCCGGTCCTTCGTCGGGAATTCGAGTTGGGCGGCTCCGATATCGACGCCTACGTGCTCGTCGAGGAGCCCGAACCGGGGGCCGATCGACCGCTGACCGGGGAGAAGTTGTCGCTCGTGCTGACGGTGTACCGGGCTCGCGATTTCGACGATGCCCTGGCCCTGACCGGGAGGGTTCTGGCCGTTCAGGGCATCGGCCATTCCGTCGGCATTCACACCGCCGATCCGGAACGGGCTCGACGGGTGGCCGAAGTGTTGCCGGTCGTGCGGGTGCTCGTCAATCAGGCCCACACGTTCGGCAACGGCGGCTCGTTCGACAACGCCATGCCGTTCACCCTGTCGATGGGCTGCGGCACCTGGGCCGGCAACTCGATCAGCGAGAACCTCAACATCGACCATTTCATCAACATCACCCATCTCGTCGAGACGATCGAACCCGACGAACCGACCGAGCGGGAGCTGTTCGGTGACCACTGGGCTCTGATCGGCCACGGTGACGCGCCGTGAGCCCGTCGGCATGAGGCTGACCGAGGCCCAGTCCAAGACGCTGTTCACCGGGAAGGGCATACCCGTCCCCCGGTCTCACCTGGTGACCACGGCGGCCGACGCCGGAGCGGCGGCCGGGCAACTCGGCGACGGCGTCGCCGGTTCCGGCGCTGCGGTGGTGGTCAAAGCCCAGGTCCGTTCGGGAGGGCGGGGCAAGGCCGGTGGTGTCGTGGTCGTCGCTGATCCAACCGAGGCCGTCCAGGTCGCCCGACGGCTCCTCGGGTCGACGTTGAACGGCGAGATCGTGAAGGCGGTCCTCATCGAGGAGGCGGTCGAGATCGTGGCCGAGCGGTACCTGTCGGTGACGATCGACGCAACGGCCGGGTGCCCCATCCTCGTGCGGTCCGACCGTGGTGGTGTCGACGTGGAGGCCACGGCCGACGACATCCACGTCACCCGGCTCGACCCGGTCGATCCGCTGGCGACATCGGCCTTGACCGGGGACGTCGAACAGGCGCTCGTCGGGCTCTTCGTCGGCTGCGACGCGCTGACCGTCGAGATCAATCCCCTGGCCGTCACGGCCACGGGCGCGCTGGTGGCGCTCGACGGCAAGATCGAACTCGACGACT
>JBFHME010000147.1:0-8819 GCA_041594435.1 Acidimicrobiales bacterium | reverse complement strand
TGGGCCCACCGGCGAGATCGGCCTCGATGCAGGCCACCGCATGCCTGCCACCCTGCTGGGCGGCCGGAGCGACGCCCGGCACGCTCACCCCGGCGGCATCGGTGGCTGCGGCCAGATCACCGATCACGAACACGTTGTCGAATCCAGGCAACGTGAGCGACGCGGTCACCTTGACCCGACCCGATCGGTCCAGCTCGACCCCCGATGCGTCGGCCAGCGCCCGACCGAGGGCCGACGCCGCCACACCGGCCGCCCACAGAACGGTCGAGGCCTCGATGCGTCCACCCTCGGTGTCGACTCCCAGCGTGTCTATCCCGGTGACGGCTCGGGAGGTGTGAACGTCGACCCCGAGACTCTGTAACTGGTCGGCGGCGGCCTTCGACGACTTCTCGGCGAAGGTGGGTAGTACCCGGGGGCCGGCCTCCAGCAGTACCACCCGACTCCGGATGGTGTCGATCGAACGGTACTGGCCCCGCAGGGTATGGATGGCGATTTCCTGGATGGCACCGGCCAGCTCCACCCCGGTAGGGCCCGCGCCGACCACCACGAACGTCATGTGCCGGTCCTGCTCTGCGGCGTCTGACGACGCCTCGGCCCGCTCGAAGGCCAGCAGGATCCGGCGGCGGATGTCGAGCGCGTCCTCGACCGACTTGAGGCCGGGGGCGAGCGCTTCCCACTCGTCGTGGCCGAAGTAGGCATGGGTCGCGCCCGTGGCCACGATCAAGTAGTCGTAGTCGAACGGCCCCAGGGAGGTGGTGAGCGTGCGGGCATCGACGTCGACCGCAGTGACGTCCGCCATCAGCACCCGACAGTTGGCCTGCCGGCCGATGATCTGACGGATCGGCTGGGCGATGTCGGACGGGTTGAGACCGGCGGTCGCCACCTGGTAGAGCAGCGGCTGGAAGGTGTGGTGGTTCCGCTTGTCGATCACGGTCACCTGCACCGACGGCGGTGCGTCTGCCAGCGCCTTGGCCGCCTCGAGCCCGCCGAAGCCGGCTCCGATGATCACCACGTCTGTCATCGGAACTTTCCACTCAGCCGAGGGTGCTGGTGAACTTCCGCACCGAAAGGGTGGCGAAAACCAGCGCCAAACCGGCCGCCCAGGCCAGCGATACCCAGACGTCGTCGCCGACCGGAAGCCCGTTGTAGAGCGCCCGGGAGGCGTCGGTGACGATGGTGAACGGGTTCCAGTCGGCCACTACCTCGAGCCAGCCCGGCATCGACTCGGTGGGAACGAATGCGGAGGAGACGAACGTCATCGGGAACATCCAGATGAACCCGGCCGAGTTGGCGGCCTCCACCGACTTGACCGACAACCCGATCAGGGCCTGGATCCAACTGAAGGCGTAGCTGAACAGCAGAAGGAGGCCACACGCCAGCAAACCCGGTATCCAGCCTCCGTCGAACCGGAAGCCGATGAGAAAACCGACGATCAACATCACCGTGAACGTGATGGTGTTGCGGACGAAATCGGAGATCGTGCGACCGATCAAAACCGCCGACTGGGAGATCGGCAGGGTTCGAAGGCGGTCGACGTAGCCCTTCTCCATGTCTGTGGCCAAACCGATCCCGGTGAACGCCGAGCCGAACACCACGGTCTGGGCGAAGACCCCGGGCAACAGGTACTGGGTGTAGTCTCCTTCGAAGCCGGGGGCCGAGATGGCGCCACCGAAGACGTAGTTGAACAGCAGCACGAACATGATCGGCTGCAGCGTGGCGAACATCATCAACTCCATGTTGCGGGGGATGATGCGGAGATGGCGCACGGCCTCGGTCCACGAGTCGCGCAGCGCCCACACGAGTCCGGATTTCGGCTCGTAGTCCGACGGCTCGACCGACCGGGCGGTGATCGACGCGGCGCCGAACCCAGCCGGGGTGTCAGTGGTCATCAGTTCACACCTTCCAATCCATTTCCGGACTCGTGCTCGGCCGACCGACCGGTGAGCGTGAGGAACACGTCATCGAGCGTCGGGCGGGTCACCGCCACATCGGCCACCTCGACCCCGGCTTCGTCCAGGCGCCGTACAACGGACGGCGTGGTCACGGTGGCGTGCACGGCGATCGAGACCGTCGAACCGTCGCGGTAGGGCATGGCCGACGCTTTGGCCAGGTCGCCGATGGCTTTGACGACCGACCGTTCGTCGTGCTCATTCGCCGAGCCGTTGGTGGCGGCATCGGGTAGCGTGACGACGGCCCGGGCCCCGCCGACCTGTTCTTTCAGTTCGGCCGCCGTTCCCTGGGCGATCGAGCGGCCGTGATCGATGACCATGATGTCGTCGGACAGGTGATCGGCCTCGTCGAGATACTGGGTGGTGAGCAGCGTGGTCATACCTTCACCCTTGAGCTCGGCGATCAGATCCCACATGGCGATCCGGCTCCGGGGATCGAGGCCGGTTGTCGGTTCGTCGAGGAACAGGATCCGGGGGCGGGCGACGAGGCTCATGGCGATATCGATGCGCCGGCGCATGCCGCCTGAGAACCCCTTGACCACCCGGTCGGCGGCATCGGTGAGCGCGAACCGTTCGAGAAGCTCGTCGGCCCGGCGAGCCGAGTCGGCTCGACCGAGATGATTGAACCGACCGACGATCTCGAGGTTCTCCCGCCCGGTGAGGCCTTCGTCGACCGCGGCGTACTGCCCGGTGACACCGATGCGGGCTCGAACCCGGGCCGGCTCGACCAGCACATCGACACCGTCGATGAACGCCCGTCCGGCGTCGGGCTTCAGCAGGGTGGTGAGTATGCGCACGGCGGTGGTCTTTCCGGCACCGTTGGGCCCAAGCAGGCCGAGGACCTGTCCCTCGGGCACGGACAAACCCAATCCCGCCAGCGCCTCGGTGTCACCAAACCGCTTTTCCAGACCTTCGGCTTCGATCATCGCCACCATCGAAGCCTAACTGGGGGCGGAGCCGGCTCGTCCTCATTTCTGGTCGCAGGCCAAACCGGCCCAAGCCGGTTCGACCCTTGTTATGCGGAGATCTGCCGCTCCGTCAAAGGGCCGGCGGTTCCGGAGACCCCTCGCGTCGCATCTCGGCCCGGATCTCGTCCTCGCTGATCGGCTTCTGGAAGAAGACGACGAATGCGTTGAGTGCGAGGCCGATACCCCAGCCGGCCATCGGCCAGATGGGCCAGAAGTATCCGCCGCTCGAGAGCGCCCAGATCAGGACCAGAAATCCGTTGACGACGAGGTAGACGGCGACATGGACGCGGAAGTCACGCTTCGCCTTGAGTCGCTTGACGGCTGCCTCTCGGCGATCGTCGGTGGCAATCATGATGTGTCCTCCCTTCTAGGAGTGCTGGTTCGATTCGATCTTGTCATCACTCTCGACGATGGGGCGCTTGGTGCCCAGAGGCGTAAGTCCCGCCGTCCTGCGCCGCAGTGTCGGATGCGCAACGCCGTGGACCTTGGCCCCTAGCGCCCTCCGCCGGCGCGCTGCTCAATGGATGGCATGCGATCGGTGGAAATACATCGGATCCCGCGGAGTCGGCGGCTCGTCACCGAGGCCCTGCGGGTCGGTCGACGCCAGGTTCCCATACACGGCCTGTTCGATGTGGACATCACCGATGTGCGACAGCGCCTGTCGGCCCAGGATCCGCCGCTGTCGATGACGGCCTTCGTGGCCGCCTGTGTCGGACGGGCCGCCGCCGCCCATCCCGAGGTTCACGGCTACCGCGATTGGAGGGGTCGACTCGTGCTCCACCGCCACGTCGACATCGCAACACTGCTCGAGGTGACGACCCCGGACGGCGTGTTCCCGCTCGCCCACCTCATCGTCGATGCCGACGCCCGATCGGTCACCGAGATCAGCAACGAGATCCGTGCCGTCGTGGAGAACCCGGATGCCGTTCCGGCTCGAAAGCTGCTCAGCCGAGGGCTGCCCCCGGTTGCAGCCGTTCCGGGGCTGGTGCGGTTCGGCTACTGGCTGGCGAGCCGTTCGGTCCGTCTCCGACGCCGAACCGGTTCCGTCTCGCTCACCGCGGTCGGCATGTTCGGAGGCGGAGGCGGTTTCGGCATCGCAGCACCGACACTGTCGACGCTGGGTGTCGTGGTCGGCGGCATTTCACCCCAACCCAGAGTGGTCGACAATGAGGTCGCCACTCGCGACGTCATGGATCTGACGGTCACCGTCGACCACCGGATTACCGACGGCGCACCGACGGCCCGGTTCGTCGCATACCTTCGTGACCTGCTCCACTCGGGCCAACTGCTTACCTGAGCGGAGCGCGGGGCCTTTGCCTGGCGGAGCCGACACCAACACCACCGCAGCGGGTTCCGCATTCGCCAGACGGTCGGTGAGGCGGGTTCGTCGCATCATGTCACGACGCCGGCGAGGAGGTTGGAGCTTCGTCTCGACAAGTGAGGGGGCGTTCATAGCCGCCTACGAGCCGGTCGGTCCCGTCGGCGCAGCAGCCGCTCGTTCCACTCGGTCACAACGGCCAGCCCGGCCATGGCCGGGAGTGTGAACACGGCGATGGCGTCGCCGACCGACAGGCTGGTGGCGGCCAGACCGCCGACGGCCACCGGCGTGATCAGGTACGCGATCCGCATCCCGGCGGTCATGGCACCGAGTCCGGCGCCTCGCCGCCCGGGTAGTCGTGCGGCGTCGTCGTAGAGCTTGGGCATGAACGTGGCCACACCGACGCCGACGAGTGCGAAGCCGCCCAACGAGGCCCACCGATCCGGGATGAGGGCGGCCAGGATGAACCCGGCCGTGGCCAGACCGACGCTGAGGCGATGCAGCCCCATTCGCCCCAGACGCAACTGCAGCCAGTCGCCGCCGAATCGCATCGCCGTCATCCCCACGGTGAAGGCCACGAACGCGACGCTGCCGAGAGCGGCGCCGGCGCCGAAGTCGTCCGTCAGTCGGAAGGTGGCCCAGTCGCCGCCGGTGACTTCACTCACGACGGCGAACATCCCGGCCAGACCGAGCAGAACGACCGGAGCCAGTCGGGTCCGGCGCCCAGCGGACGGGATCGGTTCGGTCGGTGCGGACGGAACGGCCGGCGCGGGGTTGTCGGCATGGCCTTCCTCATCGGACGGGAGCAGATTGCGGGTCACGAACACCAGGATCACCGCCATGACCACGGCCACGACGAGAAGGTGGATGAACGTGGTGAGGTCAGCAGCGTTGGCCAGAACGGCGCCCAGACCACCGGTGAAGAATCCGAGGCTCCACAGGCCGTGGAGCCGGTTCATGACCGGCGTATGGCGACGGGCGCTGATCCAGGAGCCCTGCAGGTTCATCGAGATGTCGACCAGCACGTCTACGAGCGAATAGGTGAGCATGCCGACCAACCAGAGGGCCGGGCTTCGGGCGACGCCGATGACCGGCAGGGTGAGCACGAGCACCACGGCCCCGGCCTGGAGGACGCGGCGGGTCGAGAAGGCGTGAACGATTCGGCCGGCGAGCAGGCTTCCGAGCAACCCGAACACGGCGGCGACGGTGATCAGCAGTCCGAACTCGTCGATCTCCACGCCGATCCGGTCGCGGAACTGTGGACCGCGGGCGATGAACGATGCGGTCATGGCACCGTTGACGAAGAACTGTCCCGCCGTGGCGGCCAGCGCCCGTCGGTCCACCCGGCTGAGCGGCGGCCGGGTCACGGTTTCCGAGGCAGGGGTCAAGTTGTCGTGACCGTGAACGACGCCGTGAACGGTGCCGTGGAGTCACCCCCGATCGCCACATCGAAGGGTGCGTCGTCGAGGACCCAGGTGCCGACAGCGGCGTTCCAATACACCAGCTGTTCGCGGCCGATGTCGAAGCTCAGCCGCTCCGTTCGACCCGCTTCGATCGTGACCCGGCGGAAGCCCTTCAGTTCCCGGACCGGTCGAGCGGCCCGACCGTGACGCTGGTGAACATAGAGCTGGACCACCTCGTCGGCTGCCCGGTCACCGGTGTTGGTGACCTCGACGGCGACCGTGACCGTCTCGCCGTCGGCCATCGTGTCGCGATCGAGCTCGACCGGACCGTACCGGAATGACGAGTACGAGAGTCCGTAGCCGAAGGGGTAGAGCGGCGAACCGTCCTCGTCCCAATACCGGTGATGGTGGTGGGTCGGGTCGTGCCCGGCCGTGTGGCTGTAGATGATTGGAACCTGACCGACCGAGCGGGGCCAGGTGAACGGAAGCCGCCCGGCCGGCGAGACGTCGCCGAACAGCAGATTGGCCACCGCGGAACCGCCCCGGGTGCCCGGATACCAGATGTCGAGTATGGCGGGAACATGATCGTGAGCCCAGCGCAGGTCGAGCGGGCGTCCGTTCATCACCAACACGACCACCGGCGTGCCCGTGGCGGCGACCGCCTGAAGCAGTTCGAGCTGTCGCCCCGGCAGGTCCAGGGAGGCTCGCGACGCTGCTTCACCGATCATGTTCTGCCACTCACCGACGACCACGACGGCGACGTCGGACTCGCTCGCCAGGTCGATGGCCCGCTGCCACTCGGCCTCGTCGTCGAAATCGATCGGATCATCCGGAACGTTGCCGGGGAAAACGTCGAACATCGACGGGAACAGCCGCTGCGCAGGGCGTACGCCCGGGGCGTGGTCGATGACGACGTCGTCGCCGACCCGGCTGCGCAGACCGCTGAGAACCGTGACGGTCTCGTCGAGGTCGAAGTCGAACACCCAGGGCCCGATGATGTCTCGGGCGGAGTCGGCCAGCGGGCCGACGACGGCGATCCGGCTGAGGGTGCCAGCGTCGAGCGGAAGCAGCGGCCCGTCGTTTTTGAGCAGGACGGCGCTGCGTTCGGCCGCCTCCCGAGCGATCTCACGGTGGGAGGGATCGGCGAGGACGTCGGCCGCTGCGGCCTCGTCGACGTAGGGATCATCGAACAGGCCCAGCCGCCGCTTGGCCCGGAGCAACCGCCGGACGCTGTCGTCGACGTCCTCGATCCGGACTTGCCCGGCGTCGACCGCCGCCGGGAGGTGCTCGTAGGCCGGAGCGGCGAGCGCCATCTCCAGATCGCACCCGGCGGTCAGGGCTCGCCCGGCGGCATCGGAGAGATCGGCGGCGAATCCGTGGGTGACCAGGTTGTGCACGGCCATGGCGTCGCTGACCACGAAGCCGTCGAAGCCCCACCGGTCGCGGAGGATGTGGCGGAACAGCATCGGATCTCCGGTGGCCGGGATCCCATTGCGGTTCATATAGGCGGTCATGATGTTGCCCGCACCGGCGTCAACCGCCGCCTTGAACGGTGGCAATACAACGTTCCAGAGTTGCGCATCGGCGAGGTCGACCTCGTCGTAGTCCCGGCCGCCGATGGAGTAGCCGTAGCCGGCGAAGTGCTTCGGTCCGGCGATCACCCGGTCGGAGGCCAGGCCGGCTTCTCCGTCGGGCATGCTGCCCTGGAATCCTCGAACCTGGGCCGCAGCCACGGCGGCGCCAAGCACCGGGTCCTCGCCGGCGCCCTCCACGATGCGGCCCCAACGCGGGTCACGGCTGATATCGCACATGGGGGCGAACGCCCAACCGATGCCCACGGCCCGGGCCTCCCGGGCTGCGACGGCCTGGCCGCGCTCGATGATTTCGGGATCCCAGGAGGCGGCCATGGCGATGGGCACGGGCAGTATGGTTCGCAGCCCGTGAATCACGTCGAACCCGAAGAGCACGGGGATGCCCAGGCGGTTGCCCTCCACCGCCAGACGCTGCAGCCGGTTGGTCTCGGCGGCATCGCGCACGAACAGGAGCGATCCGACCCGGCCCGACGACAGCGCCTCCTCGACCATCCTCGGCTGGTCGGCCATCCCCACCTGCCCGATGGCCTCAGCGGTGACCGCGTCGATGCCGGAGAAGTAGAAGTACTGGATGAGCTGACCGGCCTTCTCCTCGAGCGTCATGTCGTCCAACAACCGCTCGATCATCTCCTCACCCGATTCACCGGGCGCCGATTCCGACGACGTTGACTGTTCGATGGCCATGTGAAATCTCCGTTCACTCCTCGACACGCAAGGACGCCGAATTGGGACCAACGAACGGACCCGCCGATTGTTGTACCAGCACGGGTCCAACTTGTCGATTCCCGCACGATCGATCCGGTCGGATGAGATGGGCAACCAGATGACCGCCCCTCATGCAACCGGACGACTGGCCGAACCCCACCAGTCGTTCGGCTTGAGGCGGCGGCCGCCATCGAGGCGATCGTGGAGCTTCAGCATGATTCCCCGCAAGCGGGTACCGGCCAGACGACGCCACCACCGGTTCCACGGTTTCGAGTAGTCACGGTTGTAGGGGCACACCCGCACGCAGATGGCGCAGTCGGTGTTGATCTTCGACCAGTAGCCGAAGCACGCCTCGCCGTCGACCGACCACTTCCGCACCCCCTTGAGCCCCGACCGGTTGAGGGCCACCGACACCGGTTCGCCGTGCGGGATGGCTCGAGCCGGGCAGGCGGCGGCGCACCGATCGCACTGCTCGCAGAATTCCTTGACACCGAAGCGCGTCGGCTGGTCGTGAGAAAGCGGCATGTCGGTGAAGATCTTGCCGAATCGCAGTCGGGGCCCGAACTCGGGTGTGATGACCATGCCGTGACGGCCGTACTCTCCGAGGCCGGCGGCCAGGGCAAGCGGGATGGCAAGCGCCGAGTCGTTCATCGATGGCACCGCCTGATAGCCGAGGTTGCGGATGTACTGGGAGATTGCGAGGAGCACCGCCGCGTCCTGGGAGTAGCCGAGGCCGGTGGCCGTGCCGGCGAGCGCAGACGGCGCGGTGCGGATCAGATCGTGGTCCATCGACTGACCGATCACGATGACCGACGTCAAGTCGTCACCCAGGTCGTTGGGTTTCGAACCGCCGGTCCGGTGGTCGAAGCGCTCGGTGTACACCC
>JBFHME010000146.1:0-9009 GCA_041594435.1 Acidimicrobiales bacterium | reverse complement strand
TAGCGCGTCTGCCAATTCCGCCACTCCGACGTGACTTGTTGTTTTCCGGTGTGCAATCCTAACAACTTTTCGTGGCCCTCCACGGCGATTTGAGCCCGAAGTTGCGTCGACCCGGGTGGCTCTGAAGCCGCCGGCGTGGACCGGGATCAGGCGTTGATGACGAAGGCCAGAACCAGGGTCATGATGGCGAATATCAGCCCGAACAGGACCGTCAGCCGATCGAGGTTCCGCTCCATCTGCGTCGACCCGGCGGCGGCACCGCTCAGTCCGCCACCGAACATGTCGGACAGGCCACCGCCCTTGCCGCTGTGCAGCAGCACGAGGGTCAGGGTGACGACACCGATGATGGCGTAGGCGATTCCGAGAGCGAGTACCACAGCGAACCAGGTTATCAGCGGGTGGAACCGATCCGTGCAGCTGTGGCACTCACCGAAGCGAGAATCCGCCCACGTCGGGGAGCGGTCCGCCTGTGGGGCCGTCGACGATCGACGGCACCTCGTCAAGCCGCTCGGTGTTGTAGATCAGGATCTGTGGACGTTCCACCAGCGGGACCACGAACAGCCCGTTCTCGCCCCGATCGAGCGTGGTGACAAACGTGTCGAGCTCCTGATAGCAGTCGGCTCGTTCGGCGTCGTCGGCCAGGCCATCGCAGCGACTGGATTCGGCGTCGAACTCCGGACTGTCGTAGCCGTAGGGATTCGCTCCCGAGTTGGCCCGGAACGCACCCGACTGAAGGCCCGGCCACGGACCACCGGCCCAGGCGAACAGCACCATGTCCCAGATGTCGGAGCGTCCGGTGGCGCCGCCCGAACCCGAGGCCTCCATCGCCTCCGACGAGAACGGCCCCTCGGTGAGATAGGCTCCGCCGCTGCGATTGTCGGTTCGGATCTCGAACCCGGAGGCCGTCAACTGCTCGATGAGACGCTCCTGGAGCGCCACCCGCACGGAGTCGCCGGAGTTTGTCAGGAACCGAAGGAACAGCGTGCCCCGCTCGGGGTGCCGGTAGGTGCCGTCACCGGCCCGGATATAGCCTGCTTCCTCGATCAACTCCCCGGCACCGGTCGGATCGGCCGCCACTGCGTCGGGCTGGTGATCCTGATAACCCGCCTGACCGGGAAGCCAGAACATGTTCCCCACACCATCGGCGCTGACCCCCTGGCCGACCAGATCACCGTACACCGACGCCAGTTCCGGGCGATCGACGGCCCGAACCAGCGCCTGACGAATGAGCGGATCACCCAGGTGGGGATTGAGGAGGTTGAGACCGAGGTGCTCGAACTCGACGGCGGGCAACCCTACCGCGGCGACCGCCGGACCGAGGTTTTCGAGAAGGTCGAGATCGGATCCGACGACGGCCACATCGGCGGTACCGGCACCGACCTCGGCGACAGCGGAACGAGGGTCGGAAACGAAGTTGATCTGGACGCCGGCAACACCGGAGCTCTCGGCCGTCTCGGAGCCGTGGTAGCGCTCGTTGACCGCAAGTCGCATGCTGTGATCGGCCCAGTTCTGCAGCACCAGCGGACCCGACGACGGCAGGGGGTGGCCCCCGGCGGTCATCGTTTCGAGATTGGCCGCCACGGTCGACGCGTCATCCCCGAACGACCGGGCGAACACCTGCGAGTACAGGGAGCGCCAGTCGGGATAGAACGCCGCCATGTTCACCGTGAACGTCGTGTCATCGGCCACCGAGAACGACGTCACCAGGTCGTATCCCGTGCGATCCGCCATCGGGTACACACAGCCCTCGTTGGACACGTCGATGGCTGAACCGTCGGCCTCCTTCAGGCACCCCTCCATCAGGATCCGATGGGTGTATTCGACGTCGCCGGCCGTCAACGGTTGCCCGTCGCTCCACGTCAGGCCCGAACGCAGCCGGTAGGTGATGGACACGGACTGGTTGTTGTTGACCGCGACGGTTGCGTCATCGGCCAGCAGCTCCGGAACCTGCTCCCACTCCGAATTCACCCGGTAGAGCCCTTCGAGGAGGCCCTCCCGGATCCATGACGTGGTGTAGAGGCCGCCATCGACCGGATCGATGATCGACAGGCCGACGGGTTCGACGGCGTGGGCCCACACCAGATAGTCGTCGGGCGCCGGCTCGAAACCGGGCACCCCCGACTCATCGTCGGCCGGCTCCGACTCGTCGCCTTCGTTCGGCTCCTCGGTTCGACCGTCGTCCGCCGACTCGCCGTCGGTGAGGAGATCGGCGTTCGACCCGGTGCCCGGTTCCGCCGTGGATGTTTCGCTGCCATCACCGGTCGACAACGGTGACCGGGAGCAGGCCGAAGCGAGCACGGCCAGCGCGAGGACGGCGATCAGCCCGATCGACGACGTGCGCATCGAGGAGGCCGAAGAACCCGGGCGGCGGCCCGAGGCCGTCATTACCGATCGTGGAGGCGGTACTGGATGATCCGAGCGAACGAAACAGCCTCCAGGCTGGCACCGCCAACCAGCGCTCCGTCGATGTCGGGCTGGTTCATCAACTCCGCGGCGTTCACCGGCTTGACCGAACCACCGTATTGAATGCGGACCTCGTCGGCCGCGGCCTCACCCCAGGTGTCGCGGACCACACCGCGGACGGCGGCGCACATCGCCTGGGCGTCATCGGCCGAGGCAGTCCGACCGGTGCCGATGGCCCAGATCGGCTCGTAGGCGATGACCAGCGATGCAACGTGCTCCGAGGTCACCTTGGCCAGGCTGCCCCGAATCTGGGTTTCGACCTTCGACTCGGCTTGACCGGCTTCCCGCTCCTCCAGGGTTTCGCCGACACACAGGATCGGCGTCATCTCGGCGGACAGAACGGCTTTGACCTTGGCGTTGACGATCTCGTCGGTTTCACCGAACAGTTCCCGGCGCTCCGAGTGACCGACGATCACATAGGCCACGTTCAACTTGGCCAGCATCAACGGCGACACCTCACCGGTGAACGCCCCCGACGTTTCGTGGTGGCAGTTCTGAGCCCCGAGGAAGAACGGGATGCGATCGGTTTCGAGCGTGGTCTGCACGGTGCGGATGTCGGTGAACGGTGGGTGGACGGAGACGTCGACCGCATCGACGTCGTCGCGGCTCACCTCGTAGCTCAGTTCCTGGACGAGGCGCAGGGCCTCGAAGTGGTTGAGGTTCATCTTCCAGTTACCGCTGATCAGCGGACGCCGCTCACTCATGATTGTTCCTCACATCGTTCGAAAGGCCGGAGTGTGTTCCTCCAGCCAACCAGCAACACTCGATAGGCAAAGCCTACGACACCGACTCACGCAACGCGGCCAGCCCCGGCAGGTCACCCTGCTCGATCAACTCGAGCGAGGCCCCTCCCCCGGTCGAGACATGGTCCACGTCGCCGTCGATGCCGAACTGCTTGGCCGCCGCCGCCGAGTCGCCCCCGCCGACGACGGTGAAAGCCCGGGTCTCGCCGATCGCCAGGGCCACCGATCTGGTTCCGGCCTCGAAGCGGGGATCCTCGAACACGCCCATCGGGCCGTTCCACAGCACCGTGCCCGCCTCGGCGATCACATCGGTGAACACCGCGGCGGTCCCGGGTCCGATGTCGACGCCCATCCAGCCATCGGGAATGTCGACACCGGATTGGCGCACCTCTCCCCCAGCCTCGGGATCGAACAGCTTGCCGCCGGGACCCAGTGCGGTGACGTCCTCGGGGAGATAGAGCGGCTTCGGTCCGTCGAGCAGGCGGCCGCAGGTTTCGACCATGTCGTCCTCCAGCAGCGACGAGCCGACGCTGTGGCCCTTCGCCTTCAGGAAGGTGAACGCCATGCCACCACCGACGATGATGCCGTCGACGATGCCGAGCAGCGCCTCGATCACGCTGAGCTTGTCGGACACCTTGGCCCCGCCCATGACGGCCACGAACGGCCGACGGGGATGTTCCCTCAGGCCGAGCAGGACCTTGATCTCCTTGGCCAGCAGCCGACCGGCGGCCGACGGCAGGTGTTTCGGCGGACCGACGATCGACGCGTGCGCCCGATGCGAGGCGCCGAAGGCGTCGTTGACGTAGAGATCGTGGCCCGCCACGAGGCGGTCCACCATGTCGTCGCTGTTGCCCTCCTCACCCGGATCGAATCGCAGGTTCTCGAGAAGCTCCACCCCCGGCGCCAGCTCGGCCAGCCGTTTCCGCACCGGCTCCATCGAGAACTCCGGCTTCACCTGGCCCTTGGGGCGGCCCAGGTGTGAGCACGCCGTGACCTTGGCCCCCTGCTCGGTGAGATACCGAAGGGTGGGGAGCGACGCCGTGATCCGCAGATCGTCGGTGATCACGCCGTCGGACAGCGGGACGTTGAAGTCGACCCGCACGAGCACCGACTTGCCGTCGACGTCGCCCAGATCCTCCAGTTCGGGGACTCCGAAGATCATCGAACGGTACGGCTACTGGTTGGCGGCGCCGACGATCATGGTCAGATCGATGAGACGGTTCGAGTACCCCCACTCGTTGTCGTACCACCCGCCGATCTTCACCAGCGAACCCTGGGTCAGGGTCATACCCGCGTCGAGCGTGCACGATGCCGGCGAGGTGACGATGTCGGAGCTGACAATCGGGGCCTCGGTGTAATCGAGCACACCGGCGAGACGTCCCTCGGATGCGGCCTTGGCGAAGGCGGCGTTGACCTCTTCGACCGACGGCTCGGCGTCGACCACTGCGGTGAAGTCGGTCAGCGAGCCGGTGGGGACCGGCACCCGCAGTGCGGCGCCGTCGAGCTTGCCCTGCATCGACTGGAGCACGAGCCCGGTCGCCCGAGCGGCCCCGGTGGAGGTGGGAATGATGTTGATGGCCGCCGCCCGGGCCCGGCGCAGATCCTTGTGGGGCCCGTCGACGAGAGCCTGATCGCCGGTGTAGGCGTGAACCGTGGTCATGAGGCCCTGCTTGACGCCGAAGCTGTCGTCGAGGACCTGCACCATCGGCACGAAGCAGTTGGTGGTACACGAGGCGTTGGAAACGACCTTGTGGGAAGCAGGGTCGAAGGTGTCCTCGTTGATGCCGACGACGAAGGTGGCGTCGGCATTCGAACAGGGAGCGGACACGATGACGAACGGCGCACCGCCGTCGAGGTGCTTCCCCGCTCCGTCGCGGGAATTGAACACACCGGTCGACTCGATGACGACGTCGACTCCGAGCTCACCCCACGGGAGCTCCTCCGGATTCCGGACACTGAGCACCTTGAGCACGTCGCCGTCGACGGAAATACCGCCGTCGACCGCTTCGATCGTGTTCGGCAGCTGACCCAGCACCGAGTCGTACTTGAGAAGGTGGGCCATGGTGTCGAGCGATCCGAGATCGTTCACGGCAACGAAATCGATATCGGCGCCTGCGGCCTTGGCCGCCCGGAAGAAGTTACGGCCGATCCGACCGAATCCGTTGATACCGACGCGAATAGCCATTCTGTTTGACGTCCTTTGCTCTAAGACATTGCAGCGGGATTTCGGCTGACTGACGGGCCAACCCTAGCGGTTCCGGTCGAACAATCGACCCAGTACGGCACCGAGTTTGGAGGGATCATGGCTCCAGCCGTCATCCGACGCCACATCGGCCGTGACGATCGGCGGCAACCCGGCAATCTCGAGTTGCGCGTCGGACGTGGCGGCGCCCGCCAGCACGACATCGACGTTGAGGCCGTGGTCGATCAACGCCTCCACGTGCTCGCGCAGTCCGAAGCCCCGGGCATCGCCTTTCTCGTTGGCCACGTTGGCGACGAACACCCGTTGAGCCGTCGTCTCGGCCAGAGCGGAACGTATGTCGGGCATCAGCGCGCAGGCCAGCACCGAGGTGAACAGCGAGCCGGGCCCGATGATGATCTGATCCGCCTCCACGACCGCCTGAATCGCCTCGGCCGGGCTCGGAGCATTCGATGGATCAAACCGCAGGTTGCCGATGCCGGTGGCCCGCTCGATCGTGACCTGCCCGGCCAATGTCCCCTGATCGGAGTCGGCGATCAAAGTGACCGGAACTTCGCTGGCCGGGAAGACACGTCCCACCGCTCCGACAAGGCGCCCCACCTCGTCGATGGCGGTCTGCAGATCGTCGGCGGCAAACGCCAAGCCGATGAGCAACAGATTGCCGATCGGGTGCCCGGTCAACGAGCCGTCTTCGAAACGGTGTTCCAGCGACCGGGCCAGCAGGGTCGTGTCGTCGGCCAGCGCGGAAAGACAACGGCGAAGATCACCGGGCGGCGCCACGCCGAACTCGGCCCGGAGACGGCCGCTCGAACCGCCGTCATCGCCGACCGACACGATGCCGGTTATCGTCCGGGCGTACTGCCGGGCTGCCCGCAGTGTGGCCGCCAACCCGTGGCCGCCACCCAGCGCCACGATCGCCGGACCGGGGGCACCGCCGACGTCGTCCACGTGCTCGCCGTCCTCCGCCACCGTCGGGCTACTTGTCGACGTCACGATGCACAACGCTGGGATGCCAACCCAATTCGTTCAGGCGGCGGGCCACGATTTCGGTGATGGCGACGGACCGATGCCGGCCACCCGTGCATCCGAACGCGATGGTCAGGTAGCTCTTGCCCTCCTCCTCGTAGGCCGGCAACAGCGAGGTCAGGAGCGTGCCGACGTTGTCGAGAAACTCCTGGGCCGGCTTGCGGTCGGTCACGAACTCCTGGATTTCCGGGTCCTTGCCGCTGAGCGGTTTCAGATCCTCGTCCCAATACGGATTCGGAAGAAACCGTACGTCGAACACCATGTCGACGTCCCGAGGCAAACCGTGCTTGAAACCGAACGACTCGAGGGTGAGCCGCATCGTGTCGTCGACCGCCTCGTCCCGGAAATGTGACGACAGCCGTTCCCGCAGCTGGTGGGGATTCAGATCACTGGTGTCGATCACGAGATCGGCGGCCGCCCGTGCCTCCTGCAGGAGGTCGCGTTCCTCTTCGATGGCGTCGGTCAACGTTTGACCGGTGACCAGCGGGTGGCGGCGCTTCGTCGACTCGTAACGGCGAACCAGCACATCGGTGGAGGCTTCGAGGAAGACGAGCGTCAGATCCTTCACGTTCGAGCGCAGCGCCCGCACCTCTGCCGACAGCTGGTCGTCGTAGCCGGCCATCACCAGGGCGACCCGCTCGTAGCCACCCTTCGCCGACATGGCCAACTCGCCGACCTTCGGCACCAGCGAGGCGGGCAGGTTGTCGATGACGAACCAGCCCATGTCCTGCAGCGCACCGGCCGCCACCGAACGTCCGCCACCCGACATACCGGTTATCACCGTCACTCTGCTCACCGGACCATCTTGCCAGAGCAATCCGGGCAACCGGGCGACCCGTTCGATGCGCCGGATTGCGGTGAGGTCGGGTGGAGTTCAGCGTTTGCGACAACGCAGAACCAGCAGCCGGGGCACCGTGGCCGCCGACTCGTACTGCGGGGCCTGGGCCAGGAAGCCTTCAGGGGGTGCCGGCTCCACCATGTGCTCCAAGCAGAGGCCGTGGTCGGCCAAGGTGTTGAGATACCGGGAGAGTGGGCGGTGAATGAACCGGATGAAGACGTCCTTCTGCACCTCTTCGACAACGGCCGACTCGATCAGATACGGGCCGATTCGCCAGTACTGCTCCGGCGGCTCGATGATCTGATCGTCGATCCATCCGCTGCCCGGAGTCTGCAGCAGCGGGTGGTTGAGCAGGAACACGAACACACCTCCCGGTTCGAGGACCCGGGCCGTCTCGGCGATCGCGGCGTCGACGTCATCGATGTGCTCGTACACCAGGCACGCCACCGCAGCGGGAAAGGAGCCGTCGGCGAAGGGAAGGCGATCGGCGGGGGCGCGGACGTAACCTGGGCCGCCTGCCCGCCGGGCGGCCTCGGTGATCTGGGCCGTGACCGGATCGACGCCGACCACGGCGAAACCGAGGTCGCTCAGGTACCGGGCGACCTGGCCCTCACCGGTGCCGATGTCGAGGATCGGACCGGTGCCGGCATCGATTCCGGAGCCGGCCAGCGTTTGGGCGATCAAGGGCAGAATCTGCTCGGTGTACTCGGGATCGACCCCGTCGGTGAATTCGGTCTGCCACCAATCGGCATGGGTCTCCCACAGCTCGGCGCTGAGCTTCTCGGTCACCGTCGGGATCCCTGGCGGTTGCGGCGGTCGTCGAAGCCGTTGCCGGCCGCCAAACCCTGCTCCAACGTGAGGCCGTGCGTCTTGGCGTACACCGCCGTGGCGACGTCCTCCGGGAGCCAACTCAACGCCTGCAGGGTGGCCAGATCGGCCTGACGGACCTTCTTCATGCCGCCGAGTTCTTTGATCAGGCGCTTTCGCCGGGCCGGACCGAGGCCCCTGACCCCGTCGAGCACGGAGGTCGTCATTCGCTTCTGGCGCAGTTTGCGGTGATAGCCGATGGCGAACCGGTGCGACTCGTCCCGCAGCCGCTGCAGCAGATAGAGCGCCTCGGATCGACGGGGGATGATGATCGGATCGGACCGCCCGGGTACGTACACCTCCTCCAACCGTTTGGCCAGGGCGCACACCTCGATCTCGTCGCTCAGACCGAGGTCGTCGAGCACCCGTACGGCCACACCGAGCTGACCCTTGCCGCCGTCGACCATCAGCAGCTGGGGCGGATACTGGAACTTGCCCCGCTCGGCCACCGGTCGTTCGCGATCCTTCAGGTAGTTGGTGAGCCGCCGGGTCAACACCTCCTCCATGGCCGCATAGTCGTCGTTCTGATCGACGGTGCGCACCTTGAACCGGCGGTACTCCGACTTCTTCGCCAGGCCGTCCTCGACCACGACCATCGACCCGACGTAGTCGCTGCCCTGCAGGTGGCTCATGTCGAAACACTCGACCCGCAGCGGCGACGTCTCCAGCTCCAACCAGCGTTGCAGCTCCTCCAACGCCCGAGCCCGGCTGTTGTGGTCGGTGGCCCGCTTGAGCCGGTGCCGGGTGAACTCCTCCTCGGCGTTGCGGGTGACCGTGGCCAGCAGCTCCCGTTTCGCTCCCCGCTGCGGCACCCGGATCTCGACCTTGGAGCCCCGGAGCAGGCCCAACCACTCCCGGTACAGATCGGGGTC
>JBFHME010000145.1:0-9086 GCA_041594435.1 Acidimicrobiales bacterium | reverse complement strand
CGGGCCGAGCCGAACGACCGGGGATGCGAGCGATGCGAACGGGTCGGCGGCACCGCCGGCGGGTGACGACCCGACAATCACCACGGGGCAGCCGACCGCAGCGAGCGCCGCGGCGCAACCGTCGGGGTTCTTGCGGGGGCTGTCCGGGGCGACGAGGAGCACGAACTCGTCGGGCAGCACCGGACAGGACGATTCTGGCTGAACCGTTCGAATGTCGACGGCGTGCAACACCTCGTCGGCATCATCGGCCCGCACCAACGGCGGGTCGACACCCCAGGGAACAACCGCGATCCGTTCGCCGGGTACACCACGGGCGCGACACTGATCGGCCACGGTCTCCGACGGGCAGACGAACCGATCGGACCGGGACCGGGCCACGTCCCACAGCCGCGGGAAGAATCGCCGACCGCGGGGAGTCAGGAACTCCGGATGGTCGAGGAAGTCGAGGTCGTGGACGGTCGACACCACCGGCCGCCGGCACGGAACGACAATCAGGCTGGATGCCCAGAACAGCGAGTCGGGTCCCAGGAGGTCGTCGACGCGGGGCCGCCCCAGCCGCAACCAGGACTCGTAGAGAACCGGCCGGGGCAGACGATGATGGACGAGACCACAGCCCTCGGGAACGCGGGATCGACCCCCACGACAACCGTCGCCGGCAGGGTCACGACGTCTGGCGGCGGGACGGTGGGCGGCGGCGAGGCCGGTGATGGTGAACTCGTTGCGATCGAGCAGTGCAGCCAGAGTTCGCTCAGTCGCTTGCGCGGTGCCGCCAGGAACCTTGTGCCAGAACTGCTCGACCAGGGTCAAGACGTGCGGCATCGACCACCTATTGTGGCACCGTGCCTCCGTCGAGCCTCGCCATCCGGGTCAGAAAACCCACCGGCTAACGAGCGCCGAGGACTCCGGCGAAGTACTCGGCGGTGCGGGTGATGCCCGTCTTCAGATCGACTTCCGGTTTCCACGACAACTTCATCGTGGCTTCGGTCAGATCCGGTTTCCGACGGGTCGGGTCGTCCTGGGGCAGCGGCACGAACGTGATGTCGCTGTCGCTGTTGGTGACCTCGACGACCACCTCGGCCAATTCGAGCATGGTGAACTCGACGTCGTTGCCGATGTTGATCGGACCGGTGTGAGGACCGTCGAGGAGGGCCAGCTGGCCGCGAATCTGGTCGTCGACGTAGCAGAAGCTGCGAGTCTGCGATCCGTCGCCGTAGACCGTGAGCGGTTGATTCGACAGCGCCTGGGTGATGAAGTTGGACACCACACGACCATCGTCGGGCCGCATCCGTGGGCCGTAGGTGTTGAAGATCCGCACGATGCGAACCTCGATGTCGTGCACCCGTTGATAGGCCATGGTCATGGCCTCGGCGAATCGTTTGGCCTCGTCGTAGACGCCGCGGGGACCGACGGGATTCACGTTGCCCCAATACGACTCGGGCTGGGGGTGAACCAGCGGATCACCGTAGACCTCGCTGGTGGAGGCCAGGAAGAACCGAGCCCCCTTCTCGCGGGCCAGGCCGAGCAGGTTGTGGGTGCCGTTGCTCCCGACCTTGAGAATCTGGATCGGAATCCGGGTGAAGTCGACCGGCGACGCCGGCGACCCGAGATGCATGATCCGGTCGACCGGTCCGGGAACCCACACATGTTGGGACACATCATGGCGGACAAAGGTGAACTGTTGATTGCCGAAAAGATGTTCGATGTTGTCGGTGCTGCCGGTGATGAGGTTGTCGATACAGACGACCTCATCACCCCGCTCGAGCAATCGGTCACACAAATGTGAGCCGAGAAACCCCGCCCCTCCGGAAACGACGACCCTGCTCATGTCAGCGACCCACACCTCGATAGTTGAAACCTCGTCGACGAGGAATCGTGGGGTCCAACAGGTTCCGAGCATCGACGATGTTGTTGCCGACCATGATCTCGGCCAGCTTGTCGAAGTCGAGCCAGGTGAACTCGTCCCACTCGGTGAGAATGGTGAGCACGGAGGCGTCCTCGGCCGCAGCGTAGGGATCCGACACGACCTCGATGTCGAGATCCGGGTACATCTCCGACAGACGGTTGCGCTCGGGGGCCACCGCCGGATCGTAGGCCTTCACCTTCAGACCGGCCGCGGTGACCCGCTGCAGAACCTCGATGGCCGGTGAGTCCCGGAGATCGTCGGTTCCGGCTTTGAAGGTGAGGCCGAGCGCGGCAATGTGGTGGGCACCGAGGTCGGCCGGAACGGCATCGATCAGCTTCTGTGCGGTGCGGTCGAACTGGTCCTCATTGACCCGGAGGACCTCGTTCAGGAAGTGGAAGTCGTAGCCGGCGTTCTCCGCGATACGAGCGAGCGCCTTGGTGTCCTTCGGAAAGCAGCTACCACCCCAACCCGGGCCGGGGCGGAGGAACTCGCGCCCGATACGTCGGTCATAGCCCATCCCGAGCACGACGTCGTTGACATCCGCGCCGACCGCCTCGCACAGCGTGGCGATGGCGTTGACGAACGAGAGCTTCGAGGCCAGGAAGGCATTGGACGCATACTTGATGGTCTCGGCCGACACCGGGTCGGTGACCATGATCGGCGCCGCGATCCGCGAGTACAGGGCGGCGACACGAATGGCAGCCTCCTGATCCCGGGAACCGATGACCACGCGGTCCGGTTGCAGGAAGTCGTTGACCGCTGTTCCCTCGCGGAGGAATTCCGGATTGGAGACCACGGCAACGTCGGAACGGCCGAGAACCTTGGCCACCACTCGGGTCGAACCGACCGGCACGGTGGACTTGTTGACCACGACGCTGCCATGGGGCAGAACCGGCCCGATCTGGCCTGCAGCCGTTTCCAGGTACGACAGGTCGGCGGATCCATCGTCGCCCTGTGGCGTGGGCACACACAGGTAGTGGAATTCGGCATCCTTGGAGGCTTCCGCCGCACCGACCACGAACCGGAGTTTCCCCGATCGCAGACCCTCGTCGACCAGGCGGTCGAGGCCCTTTTCCACGATCGGGATCTCGCCGGCGTTGAGGCCGGCAACTTTCGCTTCATCGATGTCGGCACACACGACGTCGTGACCGAGGTGCGAGAAGCAGGCTCCCGTGGTCAGTCCGACATAACCGGTACCAATAATGGCGATCGAGGCCACCAGCATCCTCCACTACACGAGTTGAATTGTCTAACGAGTTCTTTGCCCGGGCGAGACCGCTCCGTCGGACTCGCTGCAGTTGCTGTTGCCGGGTTCCCGGGGGCAGGCGGGAACGGCCCCACCGTGATGCAACAGCTGTGTCGCCTTCGTCATGTCGACCGACAGGCTGCTTCCTCCGAGTCTACGGGTTGACCCCGAGATTCCTTTTCATCCCGGCTCCCGGTACTCAGGGTAGAGGATGTCGAACTGTTCACCGTCAAACCATCAGCTGCGACGATGTCGTCCGTTGTCCCCGATGGAGGGCCAACGACCGCTTCTGGAGCGGCCACAGCGCCCGGCGAAGGTGACCCGTTCACCGAATCGGCCGGCTGGGGCTGTGGTGAATTGCCCATGGTGGTTGGGACCGCCGGAGCAGGTTTTCCAGCACCGTCGCCGCCCAGTGCTCCGACCATGATGCGGACCGACCGGCCTGTGAGTCCCTCGACCGCAACGAGACGCACGGCGGGAATCGTCTCGCCGACGGTGGGCTCGAGATCGGCCAGGACATCGGTCAGGGCGTCGGCAACGACCCGGGCGGCCGCGGCACCGTTCGGTCCGTGACCGATGGTGATACCACCGGGAACCTGCGCCGCGTCGAACCGGTCGACGTCGAAGCCGGCATCGGTCAACCCGGCCGCAAGTGCGGAGGAAACGGCGGCCGTACCGGTCGACGCGGTGTCGGCGCTGAGCAGCGACAGATCGACCGTCACCGGATCGTCGTTCGGGGCTCCGCGCATGAACGCCAGCACCGGCTCGGCCTTTTCGAGCACCGGTTCGAGCACCTGGTTGCCGTCGATCTGGGCGTCGACCACGGGGAAGCTGTAGGTCTGGAGGGTTTCGGGATCAAAGCTTCGATAGGCGTTACCGAGGTCGACCAGCAGCTGAGGGGTCAGGGACTCGTCGATCGCGACGTTTTCCAGACCGGTGTCGACCATGTCGGCCAGCACGAACGGATTGCGGGCCCCGAGGTCGATGGCCCGATACATCAGCCTCTTGAGGAAGTCCTGCTGGCGGCTGATCCGACCGAAGTCCGACGTGGGGTCGGTCACCCAGGAGCCGTCCGGTGACTGGGTCTGGTAGTAGCGTGACCGCACATAGGCCAATGCTGTCGGCGGGTCGAGAGCGTGACAACCGGCTTCGGTGACGATGAAGCCGGTCTGGCTCCGTGGCTCGGGTTTGGCGTTGACATTCCAATCGCGAGCCGGAGTCTCGAAAAAGACCTCGACGGATCCGACCGCTTCGACCAGACCCTGAAAGCCGGCGAAGTCGACGTTCACGTAGTGGTGGATCGGCAGGTCGAAGTTCTGCTCGATGGTGTCGATGAGCATGGCCGGTCCACCGACCTCGAATGCCCGGTTGATGCGATCGCTGCGATTCACGCCGGCCAGCGGCAACCACAGATCACGGGGAAAGGACAACAACGCGAGCTGACCGCTGCGTTCGTCGATGTGGGCCACGATGATGACATCGCCGAAACGCTCGCCCTGTCGTCCGACCTGGACCGGGTCCGACGGATCGAGACCCGCCGATGAGTCGGACCCGACGAGCAGGATGTTCAGCACCCGCTCACCGGCCGCCACCTCCTCCGAGACCGGAGTGAGGCTCCTGCCCAGCTCGACCCGCTGAATGTCCGACGCCCGATCGTAGGCGTACTGCAGGAGTGCGGCCGCGGCGAGGCTGGCGGCGATGAGAACCACATTGGTGAACAGGATCAGCCGCTGGATCCATGACCGGCCGCGACGGCGGCGGGGTCGGCGGCCCACCGTCATCGGGTGAGCGGCGAGGGCGCCGGATCGTACGGTAGGCGGTCACCGACCCGACCGGCTGCCGCGACATGTTCCGGCTGCACAGCCAACAGCGTGCCGGAGACGACCTCCACCTTGGCCGTCACGGCTTTGGCCGGATCGCCATCCGGCTCCCTGTCGCCGCCGGTGTGGTCCGGGGCGGCGAACACGTTGCTCACCCCTCGGGAGCTTCCCGCATCGAGCGTTTCGTGCCGGAGCGGATACTCGAGGCCCGTCGTGGTGATGCCCCGCACCGGTCCACCGACCGGGATGAGCGAAATCAGCTCGCCCGGCCGACCGGTGATCGACCGCCGCTTGCGCACAACCGAGATTCGGCTCCGTCCCGCGTAGGCGGTCACGTCGATCGACGCGGTCAGCGGACCGGCCAGCGTGAGGAGGTTGGCCAGCCAATGATCGAGTCGGCCGCCGGCCAGGCCGGTGACCACGAGTTCGTCGATGTCCAGCTCGGCCGCCGCCCGGGCTGCGTGGTCGAGTGCCAGTTCGAGATCGGTCTGATCCTTGTTCGGGGGATGAACGTCGACCGTCGCCCCCTGGTCGGTTGCCCAACGAATCGCCGCACCGTCGGCCGAATCGAGGTCACCGACGAGCACGTCGACAACCAGGTCGAGGTCTCGGGCGTGGTTGATTCCGGAGTCGGCGGCGACGGTGATCACAGGCGGCGGCAAGATGGCGAACAGGTCGGCCGGAGGCGGATCGCCACCGGCTATGACCAGGGCAATCCTAGACACCGGGGCGGTCAGTAGCCACGACCTCGCATGGATCCTTCGAGTTTCTGCAGGTCAACGTCATAGACGAGACAAATGTAGCCGCGGTCCTCGTCGGCCCAGTTGGCCTGAGACGGAAAGATGCGGCCGACGTCGAGACGGGACTCCTGGTAGGAGATGCCGGCGAAGGCTTCGAAGACGGTGAGACATTGGTCGAGAACCAGCTCATCGACCAGATCTTCGCCGGGATAGGGCGTGTCGGGCAGTGCACCGAGGTAGTAGACCTCGTTGTCGTGGGCCTCCGAGCACGGGACGGCTCGAACGGTCAACACATCGACGGCTCCCGACTCCGATTCGGAGTCGATCGGGTTGTCGTTGAAGCAGTCACCGACATTCAGTGCGTTGACGCCGACCTCGCCGGCCTCGATGATCTGGCCGGTCTCGTCACGTGTGGTGGTGTCTCCCTGCGGATCGCCACCGCCCAGGAGCCCACACCCGCTGAGGAGAAGGAGCATGACGAAAACGGCCGCGTTTCCACCCGCCGCCGTCCGCCCGGCGCGCCCGCATCTCCCGGCGAGATCAAACCTCATCACGGTGTTGTTCCCCTAATACGTTGTAGCGAGAGAAGCCGTCCGCCCAGCCGTCCTGCTGTCGGTGGTGACGGTCGATAGCATACGGGTGAACACACCTTTCCCCCTCCCGTGATTCGCGTCGCCACCCGTGAGGCTCGTTGATAGCCAGGCGCGCTCGGGGTTCAAACACCCTAAGGCGTTCGCTAGACGAGTCTTGTCTGGACGTTAACGGCACCCTTTTCGGGAGCGACCGGGCTAGTCGAGAGTTGGATAGATCGAGGGCGGCGGACCGGGTACCCCCGGGGCGTCGCAGACCCAGCACCGGGAATCGGCCAGTCCGGTCCAGGCCACTTCGCATGCCCCGCAGCTCATGCGGAGACCGACACGTCGAAACCGTGAAACCGTGGTCGTCACCGGGTTGTCCGAGAGCGGGGGCACACGATCCCATCGGCGTTTGCGGTGGGATCGTGAGGACCGGCACCGCATATGATGGCGCCGCCGCATCCGGCGCCGCCGATTGTGCCGTTTCCGGGTCACCCGCACCCGGAGCTTCGCCGGGCTCGAGATCTCCCGGCCCTCAGACGAACGTCAGTGACTCACGGCGGGCTTCATCTTCTTCGCCTGCGCAACCCACTTCTCGACCTCGATCTGTGACGGAGGCCGACGAACGATGCTGCGGCCCTTTGTCACCGCCGCGTCGTTGACCTCCTTCATCTTGGAGGCCAGATTGTCGGGTCGCCGCCTCGACAGTTCCTTGACGGTGTCGACGCCGGCTGCTTCGAGTAGGTCGCTGTACTGCGTGGAGACGCCCTTGATCCGCATGAGATCCGCCCGATTGACCCATTCGAGGATCGATCGCTCGGCGATCCCGCTGGACGCAGCGATCTCCTTGCGCCCCTTCTTCGTGCCTCCGGTCTTCAGCAGCGAATCGGTCGACTTGACGCCTGCCGAGCGCAACTTCTTGGCGTTCGCCGATCCGATACCCTCGATGCTCTCCAACGTGGCCATGTGCGGTACTCCCTTTGCTGATCGATGGCTTGTTGACGTCGAAACTAGACGAAAGGTCGCGTCGAGGGTGGCCATTGACCCAAATCACAGCGTGCGGTCGCGGTCGGACCGGCCGCCACCGTCGAGGTGACAACCGCCGGAAATCTACCCATCGATGCGTCCCGATGAGTATCGGTCTCTAGGCTGAGCCCTGGGTTATCAACCACCGCGTTCCACGTAGCCACGGACGCGAGCGGGGGCAGACAGAGAGGCGACACCACTTCACGGCGCGATCGAGAACCTCCTTCGTGTGGTTCGGAATCAAACCGAAACCCAACGGTTGATCGCGGGGTTGTGCCGCTAGGACCGTCGCCGTCTTCCCTCGCTCATGCCAAACCCACGCAACAGAGGTGAACAATGAGTGAGAACGACAATCCGATCGACCCCCAAGAGGTGGCGGGAGAGGTCACCGATGAAGCAGCCGACGCCGGCGAAACCCTCGGCGACGCTGCCGAGGCCGGCGGTGACGCCGTGGCCGACGCGGCAGGAGACGCCGCCGACACGGTGGCCGACACGGCAGGAGACGCCGCCGACACGGTGGCCGACGCGGTGGGAGGCGCCGCCGATGCGATCGGCGACAAGGTAGGCGGCCTGGCCAACAGGGCGAAGGACGCCGTGTCGGGGTCCAGCGCAACGAGCGACGTCTTCGATGGCGAGTACGATCCGCGCAACGATCGTGTTCGCCGCATGTTGTGGTGGGGGCTTGGCATCATCGCCGCTCTCGTTCTGCTGGCGCTGCTCGCTTCCCAGTGCGGCGACGACGACGCAACCACCAGCGCCGACGGCGAGGCCGTTTCGGCGCCCACGACCTCCGATGAAACGGCGACCGAGGACGTCGACGCCGGTGAGGCCGCGGCCGACGACGCCGGTGAAGCCGCGGCCGACGACGAGTCGGACTCCGACACGGCCGACGAGGACGCCGGCGCCATGGCCGCTGACGACGCGTCCGACGACGCCGACGACTCGTCGGGTGACGGTATGGGCGACGCCGATCTGCAGGCCCAGGTCGACGAGATCCTGTCCGGTTCGGGGATCGCCGGGCTCGTCGGACTGGTCGACCCGGACGGCACGTCGGTGACCGTGACCGGCGAAGTCGGCTCCGACGACGACCGCGCCGCCGTCGAGACGGCCCTGGGCGAACTCGATCTGACCGTCGACAACCAGCTCACCGTGGCCGACGCGGAAGCCGCGACCGATGACGACTCCGATGCCGATACGGCGGCCGACGATGACTCCGACGAAACGCCGGCGGCCGAGGCCACCGAGTCCGATCCGGACTTCACGGGCTGATCCGACCCGCCGGCCGGCGATGTCGGCTGCCGGGGGCACACCCGCGTCGGGAGCCACGTTCGCCGCGCTCGTGGCGACGGTGTGGCTCCTCACCGGGTGCCTCACCGATGACCCGAGTGTGGGGGCGACCCCGGTCGCTGTCCGCCCGGACGGCGCCGTTGCGCCGTTCGCAACCGAAGAAGCGGACGCCGCGGCCTCCCCGACAACCACGATGCCGGCGGTCGGAACACTCGTCGCCCACATCCTCGGCGATGGCATAACCGCGCACGCCGGACCGGCATCGAGCCGGATCGTGGCTTCCTTCGCCAATCCCAACCGGCACGGCACCGAACTCGTCTTCCAGTCGCTGGCCGAGCCGGGCTCCGAACTCGTCGACTCGGGTTGGATACCGGTCCTGCTGCCGATTCGCCCCAACGGGACCGTCGGATGGATCCGAACCGAGGAGGTTCGACTCACGCGCAATCCGTATCGAATCGAGGTCGACGTCGACGATTTCACCCTCACCGT
>JBFHME010000144.1:0-9098 GCA_041594435.1 Acidimicrobiales bacterium | reverse complement strand
TCGTTGGAGTAGGCGATCGACAGCGAATAGAGCGGGAAGCTGCAGGCCCCGATGGTGAACATCAGGAGGTACCCGATGACCGAACCGGAATTGACGAACAGGAGGGCGGTGGCGGCCGCCGTGGCCAGGAAGCCGAGGGCGATCATGATGGCCCGCCGTGGGACCCGATCAGCGAGATAGCCGACGGGAAACTGGCCGGCGACCCCGCCGACCATCGGTGCCCCCATGAACAACGACACCTGACCCGGTCCGAGCCCGGCCTGGGTGGCATACACCGCACCCATACCGAGCAGCGCACCGTTGGCCATGCCGACCAACACCGACACCACGATGCCCGTCGGCACGATCGCCGCCAGATCACGGACCGACATGACTTCGGGCGTCAGCGTCGGGGGTGAACTCGACGCCGACAGCGAAATCGGGACCAGGGCCAGGGAGATCAAGACCGAGGAGATGAGGAACAGCTTGATACCGGAGCCGTCCGGGATGTTCAGCAGCAGCTGGCCGACGGCGAAACCGCCCATCGATATCACCATGTAGAAGGCGAGAAAGCGGCCGCGATTGTTGTTGGTCGCCAGATCGTTGATCCACGACTCGGCCACGATGTAGAGGCCGGCCATGCAGAATCCGGTTGCGAACCGCATCAGACCCCAGGCCACGGGATCGACCGTCAACAGATACACCAGGGTCGCCGCCGACGCCATCGAGGCAAGGGCCCCGAACACCCGGATGTGACCGACCGAACGGAGCGCCTTGGTTGCGGCCCGGCTGCCCACGAGGATGCCGACGAAATACCCGCTCATGACCAGGCCGATGGTGTTCGTGCCGAAAGCGGCCTGCTCGGAGCGAATGCCGACCAGGGTTCCCTGTAGGCCGTTGCCGATCATCATCAACCCGATGCCGGTGAACAGCGCCCATGCGGCGGCAGCCGGTTTCGACGCGGGGATCAACGACCCGAGCTCGTTCGTCTTGTTGTCGGTTACGACCGCCGTGTCCGACAGGGGCTCGGAGTCCAAAGTTGCTGGTGCTTCCTGGGAGGGCGCTCGCGGCACCGGATTCGGGACTTCGGAACAGTGTCCGACCCCGAAAAGCTATCGCTCCCGTCTCACGCTTCGGCGCGACGCGCGGCGAATTGTTCCGCCTACGGAATCATCCGGTGTCGGCCACCTGGGCGAAATGGGCCTGACGCCACTGCTCGGTGGCCTCCACCTGGTTGAAGGTGAAGCAGTGCAGGTCTTCGACGTTCAACCGGCGGAGGTGCGGTGACAGTGGCACCAGGAGATCGTTGGGATCGTAGTGGGTCATCGTCACGAGCTTGGTTATCGCCCTGCGGTTCTTCTTGAGATAACCGAGCGAGGCTCCGATACCGAGGCGAGCGCCCATGGTCATGAGTTTGGCCCGGTCGATGACGCCGGCGATGCCCAGGTGGATCGGCAGTTCCAGTCCGGCGGCTCGTTCTCGTTCGAGCCATGACACGACACGCTTCGGGTTGAAGCACATCTGGGTGCTGGCGTAGCCTCGCACGCCGGCCTCGGCCAGGACCTGCTGCTTCCTCATGAGCGCTCGGTGCAGGGCATCGTCGGCGATGGCGACGTGGCCGTCGGGGTAGGACGTGACGCCGACCGTGTGCAGCTCGGGTCCGGCGTCGAGGAGGTCGGCGAGGAAATCGACTGCGGCGGCATAGGGACCGTGGGGCGGATCGGCATCGCCTCCGACGAGAAACATCCGGCCGATCTGCTCGGTTCGCAGCCAGTCCGCGATCTCGGTCACATGCGGTTTGCTTTCCACCATGCGGGCGGCGATGTGGGGGATCGCCTCATGGCCGAGGGACCGTATGCGGTCGGTCAGCTCCATCGTGGCTGCGATGCCCTTGACCGGCGAACAGGTGACCGACACCTTGGCCCCGGGCGGGAGGGCCTCGATCGCCGCGTCCAGACTGTTGAGCGGCACCACCTCGAAGGTGAGGTTGGCGATGAGATCTCCGCGATGTCGGGCGTCCTCGGCCGTCTCGGTGACTGTGTCTCTACTCCGGTTCAGCATCGAAGCCGCTCCTGGTGTCGGTGGTGGTGTTTGGTTGGTTGTCTTGGTTCGAGGCCCTGGCGGTCCGAGGATCGGATCGGTCAGCTGAGCCCCACGATTTCGCCGTTCTCGTCGATGTCGATCGACTTGGCCGCCGGGTTCTGGCCGAGGCCCGGCATGGTGCGCATGTCACCGCAGATCGGGTAGACGAAGCCCGCGCCGACCGATGCCCTCACCTCGCGGACCGGCAGCGTCCAGCCCGAGGGAGCACCCTTGAGTTTCGGATCCGATGAGATGGAGAGGTGGGTCTTGGCGATGCAGACCGGAAGGTGGCCGAATCCGGCGGCCTCGTAGGTGTCGATCTGCTTCGACGCGACCGTGGAGAACTCCACGCCGTCCGCGCCGTAGATCTTCTCGGCCACGGTACGGATCTTGTCCCGCAAGGGCATCTCGTCGGGATAGAGGACGGCGAACGTCGATTCCTCCTCCGCCGCTTCCTTGACGGCCGTGGCCAGTTCGGCCGCGCCCTTTCCGCCATCGGCGAAGTGGGTGGACACCGCGGCCCGGGCGCCGTACTCGTTTGCGATCTCCTTGATGGCGTTGATGTCCACGTCGTGATCGCCGGGGAACGCGTTGATCGCCACGACGGGGGTGACGCCGTGGACCTTCATGTTCTCCAACTGCTTGCGGAGATTGGCCCCGCCCTGATGCACCTCGTCGGGGTTCTCGGCCAGAAGGGCCTCGGGTAGCGGCTTGCCGGCCACGATGTTGTGGTTGCCGGAATGGGCCTTGAGGCCCCGGACGGTGGCCACCAGCACGGCCGCGTCGGGTGCGATACCCGAGTAACGGCACTTGATGTTGAAGAATCGCTCGGCTCCCATGTCGGCTCCGAAGCCGGCTTCGGTGAGCAGGAACTCGTTCATGTGGATGCCGACCTGGTCGGCCACGATCGACGAGTTACCGGTGGCGATGTTGCCGAACGGGCCGGTGTGGACCAGCGCCGGGGTGTTCTCGAGCGTCTGCAGGAGGTTTGGCTTGACGGCCTCCTTGAGGATGACGGTCATCGAGCCGGCGGCACCGATCTCCTCGGCCGTGACCGGCGTACCGTCGGGGGTGTAGCCCAACACGATCCGACCCATCCGGGCTCGCAGATCCTGCAACGAGCTGGCCAGCGCCAGCGCGGCCATGACCTCGGAGGCGGCGGTTATGTCGAAACCGGTTTCCCGCGGGACGCCGTCGAGGCGGCCGCCGAGACCGATCACGGCGTTTCGCAGCGCTCGGTCGTTCACGTCGAGCACCCGGCGCCAGGTGATGTTGTGGACGTCGAATCCCGCCTCGTTGCCGTGGTAGAGGTGGGCGTCGAGCATGGCCGAACACAGGTTGTGGGCCGCCGTGACGGCGTGCATGTCACCGGTGAGGTGGAGGTTGAACAACTCCATCGGGACCACCTGCGAGTAGCCGCCGCCGGCGGCCCCGCCCTTGATGCCGAAGGTCGGACCCATCGACGGCTGGCGGATGGCGATGGTGGCCGACGAGCCGATGTGCTGGAACGCCTGTCCCAGCCCGACAGTAGTCGTGGTCTTGCCCTCACCCAGAGGGGTCGGGGTGATGGCAGAGACCACGACGTATTTGGCCCTCGGGCGATCCGACATCGCCTCGATGGCTTCGAGCTTGATTTTTGCCGCACCGGATCCGTAGGGCTCGAGCAGTTCGGTGGGGATGCCGGACTCCTCGGCGATTTGGGCCAGCGGCTTGAGTTTGGCTGCCTTGGCGATCTCGAGATCGGTTGGAAAGGACACGTAGGTCTCCGGTTTCGTTGGCCTTCGGGTGGACGGTCGACATCCGTCGACGTATGACCGTTTTACTATCCGCAGGCCGATGCCATCCATGTACTGCAGATCGGGGCGACACGGACGCATCCGTCACGGCCCAGAGAGACCCTGAGCTCGCCCCTCTTGACTCTCGGCGAGAGTGTTCCACAATGCAGAACGATTCCATTATACAGAACAGATGAGATGAGGTCCACCGGTCGCCCAGGATCGTTGGAACGTTCCAAGCCGACGGACGAAAGGCGGACGTCGGTGTCCGTCGAACGGGCCTGCATCGGAGTGGCCGAACACGAACTCATGGGCCGGTCCTCGAAGGAGCCCCGATCGACACACCGCCTCGCCGGCTTCACCACCTGCGATCGGGACCTTGGCCTCTGGAGACCGACGGAATTCTCTGGCAGCGTGGCACCGAAGACGGCCTGAACCAGTCGCTCGAATCGGCGGCATTGACCGGTGACATCGAACTCGTGACATTGAAACCGGTGCCATCGAACTCTTGACAGGGTCGGAGGAGTCGCTATGGCCTCACTTGACGTCCAGACGACGACAGCGTCGACCACCCCGGCTTCGAGCGCGGAGCTGGCAACCAAGGAGTTCGGTGAGGGCTCGACGAAGGTCCGCGCCCTCGACGAGATCTCCATCGCTTTCGAGCCCGGCCGGTTCTCGGCCATCATGGGCCCGTCCGGGTCCGGGAAATCGACGCTTCTCCACTGTCTGGCCGCTCTCGAGCCTCTCACGTCGGGTCGAGCGTTCATCGGTGGCACCGATCTCAGCGACCTCAACGACCGGGAGCTGACCGAGCTGCGCCGGGACCGCATCGGCTTCGTGTTCCAGACCTTCAATCTTCTCCCCATGTTGTCGGCGGAGAAGAACATCACCCTCCAGCGTCGGCTGGCCCGGGAGAAGATCGACCGGGAGTGGTTCGACACGGTCGTCGACTCGCTCGAGCTACGGGACCGTCTCCACCATCGCCCGTCCGAGCTGTCCGGCGGCCAGCAGCAGCGGGTGGCCGTCGCCCGCGCCCTCATCAACCGGCCGGAGACGATCTTTGCCGACGAACCCACCGGCAACCTCGATTCCTCCAGCGGTCAGGAGGTCCTCGACTTCCTTCGACGGGCCGTCGACGAGTTTGGCCAAACGGTGGTCATGGTGACCCACGATCCCGGTGCGGCGGCCCACGCCGACCGGGTGGTCTTCCTGGCCGATGGGAGGATCGTGGACGAGATGGCGGACCCCACCACCGAACTGGTCCTGGAGAAGTTGAAGGACCTGGGTTCCTGACATGTTCCGGCTCACCCTCGACTCCCTGCTGGCACGGAAGTTCCGTCTGCTGTCGACCACACTGTCGATCACGATCGGTGTCGCCTTTCTCACCGGGTCGTTTCTCCTGATCGACACCATGGGTCGGGCGTTCGACGATCTACTGAGCGACGTCAACCAGGGCATCGACGCCGAAGTCCGCAGCAGCGAGGTCATCGAGACCGGTTTCGGCGACATCAGAGGACGAATCGACGCGTCGGTCGTCGACGTGGTCAGCGACGTGGAAGGGGTCGAGGCCGTCGAAGGCGTCGTCGTGGGCTACGCCCAGCTGGTCGACACCGACGGTGAGGCCATGGGCAATCCGGGACAGGGAGCACCCACGCTGGGATTCGCCTGGACCGACATCGACGAACTCAACCCGATGGATCTGGTCGAAGGAACGGCGCCGCTGGCACCGACCGACGTGGTCATCGATCGGGCGAGTGCCAAGAACGGACCGTTCTCGGTCGGCGACGACATCACCGTGCTGACCCAGGCCGGACCGCAGACGTTCGTCGTCTCGGGTATCGCCACCTTTGGTGCCGCCGACTCACCGCTGGGGGCCAGCATCGCCATCTTCGAACCGGAGACGGCTCAACGACTCCTGGGGGAACCCGGACGATACGACATGATCGACATCGTGGCGGCCGAAGGCGTCTCCCAGTCCGAGCTGCGGGACCGGGTGGCCGCCGTTGCTCCGGCCGGCACCGAAGTGATCACCGGCGAGGAACTGATCGCCGAGTCGCAGAACGACATCGCCGAAGCGCTGTCGTTCTTCAACACCTTCATGTTGATCTTCTCCGGGATCGCCCTGTTCGTGGCCGCCTTCATCATCTACAACACCTTCTCGATCCTGGTCGCCCAGCGAACGCGGGAGCTGGCATTGTTGCGGTCGCTGGGAGCCCGCAAACGACAGATCCTGCTGTCGGTGCTGGGGGAGGCGGTCGTCGTCGGTCTCGTGGCCTCGCTCATCGGTATCGCCGCCGGTGCCGGCGTCGCCGTGATGCTGCAACGGCTTCTCGGCGTCATCGGACTCTCGCTGCCGACTGACGGCCTGGTCTTTCAGCCGGCGACCGTTGTCTGGTCGCTCGTTGTCGGTGTCGGCATGACCGCCGTCTCGGCCCTCGCTCCATCTCGCCGGTCGGCAGCGGTGGCACCGATGGAGGCCATCCGCTCGGCTGCGGTGGAACGGACCGGTTTGTCGGTCGTCCGCCTGGCGGCCAGCCTGATCCTCCTCGGTGGCGGGATCGCCGTACTGGGCTGGGGACTGTTCGGCGAGCCTTCCTCGACGGCGTTGATCATCGGCATCGGAGCCGTCGGGGTGTTCCTGGGCGTGGCTGCGCTGGCCCCCGTCGTCGCGACGCCCTTTGCCGATGTCGTCGGCCGGCCCATTGCCTGGTTGCGGGGTGTGCCCGGCGAGCTGGCTCGGGAGAACGCCATGCGGAATCCCCGACGCACGGCCACCACCGCCGCTGCGCTCATGATCGGTGTTGGTCTGGTCGCCACCATTTCGATCTTTGCTGCGTCGGCCACGGCGTCGATCAACAAGATCATCGACGACGCCATCATCGGCGACATCGTGATCGATTCCGGAACATTTGGATTCGGCGGGCTCAGCCCTGAACTCGCCACCCGCCTCAACGAGGTACCGGAGGTGGAGGCGGCATCCGGCGTTCGGCTCGGGTTCGCCGCCATCGACGGCGAGGCGCAGACCGTCTACGGCATCGATTCCCAAACCTCGGGCCGGATCGTCGATGTGGGCGTGGTCGCGGGCTCGACCGAGTCGATGGGAGTCGACGATCTGGCGGTCTTCGACGAGTACGCGGCCGAACAGGGGTGGTCCCTGGGGGATACCGTCGAGGTGGTGTTCGCCGAGACCGGCGCTCAGGAGATGACCATCGCCGCCGTCTACGAGCGCGACGAGCTGGCCGGCAACGTGTTCATCGGCAACTCGGCGTTCGAGGCCAACTACCCCAGCGTCTTCGACTTCCAGGTGTACGTGTTGGGCGCGGATGGTTTCACCGCGACGGAGGTCCGGTCCGCGGTCGAGGCGGTTGCCGCCGACTACGCCAACGCCGAGGTTCAGGATCTGAGTGAGTACAAGCAGGGTCAGGCCGACCAGATCAACCAGATACTCAGCTTCGTCTATGCCCTGTTGTTCCTGGCCATCATCATCGCACTGATCGGCATCGCCAACACGCTGGCGCTCTCGGTGCTGGAGCGGACCCACGAGTTGGGTCTGCTACGGGCCGTCGGGATGACCCGGCGCCAATTGCGTTCGTCGATTCGCTGGGAATCGGTGTTGATCGCCCTGCTCGGGACGGCCCTGGGTGCGGTGGTCGGCGTGTTCTTCGGCTGGGCCATCGTCGAGGCGCTGCGTGACGACGGTTTCAGCGAGCTGCGATTCCCGGTCGGCCAGCTTCTGATCGCCGTCGCTCTCGCCGCCATCGCCGGCGTGGTCGCGGCGACCCTACCGGCTCGGCGGGCGGCGAGAATGAACGTGCTCGGAGCTGTCGCCGCCGAGTAGCGGCGGCGCGGTAACGCCCGGTTTCCGGCGGTCCTCAGGCCGCACCGTCAATCTCGGTCGGGCGCCCGGGTTTGGTACGCCGAATCCGGGCGTCGTCGCATCGGGGTCCTACGACGCCGAACGGCCGGAGGTCATGCGCCGCTGCATGGCCTCCCGGATCTCGCCCTCGAACGTGCGAATATGGGTTTCGGTGAGGCGAGCAGCTCGCTCCCCGTCACCGGCGCGTAGTGCACCCAGGATCTCCCGGTGCTCGTCGAGGGCGGGTGCCATGTCGGCGATCTCGCCGAGGTAGAGATGCCAGAGGCGGCTGCTCTGGGCATACAGCATGTCGGCCGTCGGGGTGAGGAAACGGTTGTCGGCGGCGGCCCACACGATCTCGTGGCAGCGGTTGTCGGCATCGAGCATCGCCTCGGTGTCGGCGGAGAACGAGGGATCCCGGGTCTCGGTCAGGACGGTCTCGAGCTCGTTCCAGTGATGCTCGGTTCCGCGGCGAGCGGCCAGTTCGGCCAGGTGTGGTTCGATCACCGCCCGGGCATTGAACAGCGCCGGCAGATCGGAGATGTCCGGCGCCGTCACGAAGATGCCGCGTCGGGGGATGATGGTGACCAGCTCGTCGCGGCGGAGCCGTTGCAGGGCCTCCCGGATCGGCGTGCGGCCGATTCCCAACTCGACCATGAGAGCCGACTCGTTGAGAACCGATCCCGGCGCCAGTTCGAGCCGGACGATCATCTTTTTGATTGCGACGTAGGCTTGTTCTGCAGCAGTGATAACGATATGGTACTGATATATTACCGCTCGAGCAATCCCGGCTCTTCAGAGCACGCCGCTGAGCGGCCAGGCCGGGAGTTACAGAAGGGACCACGTACATGAGCGACTTCCCATCCAGCGCGAAGGTCGTCGTCATCGGAGCGGGGATCGTCGGCAACTGCCTTGTCGGCCACCTCGCCGAGTTGGGCTGGACCGACATGGTGCTGATCGACAAGGGCCCGCTGCCCAACCCGGGCGGCTCGACCGGGCACGCCTCCAACTTCATCTTTCCCGTCGACCACAACAAGGAGATGGCGCTGCTCGGAGTGCAGAGTGCCAACCAGTTTCGGGATCTCGGTCTGAGCGTCGACTCCGGTGGTATCGAGGTGGCCCGCACCGAAGAGCGCATGAACGAGCTGCAGCGCCGCATGACCTCGGCAACGGCCTGGGGCGTCGAGGCCAAGCTCCTGAGCCCCGACGAGGTCCAGGAACTGGTGCCGTTCATCAACACCGACGTCATCCTCGGCGGGTTCTACTGCCCGTCGGTGTCGGTCGTCGACTCGCTCGAGACGGGCACCCAGATGCGCAAGAAGGCTCAGGAGAAGGACGCCCTCGCCGTGTTCGCCAACACCGAGGTGCTCGATCTCGAAACAACCGAGGCCGGCGCCAACGGCCGG
>JBFHME010000143.1:0-9119 GCA_041594435.1 Acidimicrobiales bacterium | reverse complement strand
TCCCCGAGGATGACAGCGGCATCGTGGCAACCGGGAGTCACTGCCGTCGTTGGTCCGGCCAGCGGTTCACGGTTGACGAGTGTGACCGAGGCAGGGTTATCGAGTGGAATCGCAATGATGTCCATGAAATCTCCTGCCGCTATTCCGCCAGTGCAGCCTCCTGCGCTCGAGTTGTTGCTGTACACGATGAGATCGCCGCCATCGACACCGGCCGCGGTCGCGGTGTGGGAGCCGCAAGGCAGTTCAAGGGATCCGACCAGCGCCGGGCTGGTGGGGTCGCTGATGTCGAACACGTGCACACCCTCGAATCCGGCGGGCACGATGGTGTCGCCGCACACCCGATCGTCGCCACGTTTGGTGTTCCAGGATCGCACGAGAATGTCATCCCAGACCACGATGTCGCCCTGGTCGCCGTTGCATTCGGCTTGACCGATGAGCTTCGGGTTGCCGGGAGCGGAGATGTCGATGACCCGGAAACCGTTGTAATTGCACTGGTAGGCGATGTCGCCTTGGAACGCCAGATCCGAACTGATCACCCGTTGTCCGTCGGGAACGGAGAAGGTGGCCGGTTGCGGACTGTGTCCAAGGGCCTGCATGTTGTTGGAGCTTGGCTCCGATTTGTGCTCGGCGTCGGCGGGGGTCAACGGTGACCCGATGACGACACCGAACAGCACCGCGAGGATGGCCAGTAGGTAACGTGCTCGTCGCATGTAGATCCCTCCTTGGGGAATACCCGCGCCGTATGTGATCCAGGATGCTAAGCCGCTTCAACAAGTTTGTCCACTGGTACGGGTGAGGCTCGACGATGACGTGCACGGTGGCCACCGGTTCGATCGGGTCGAGGAACAACACCGTGCCGAGGTTGTTGCGGTCGGTGACTCGGACCCTGGCGCCGGCTGTGAGCCCGCTGGCGATGCGACGCCGGGGTGACGCTTGGCAGCTCCGGGTCTATGCCGGGATCGATCCGGCCACTGGCCGAAAACCACATGGCGGAACGACAGAGGCCGAGTCCGAAGACCCGGCCTGACCTGCGATTTCTTTGGAGCGGACGACGAGATTTGAACCCGCGACCCTCACCTTGGCAAGGTGATGCTCTACCAGCTGAGCTACGTCCGCATGAGCTTTCGACTATATCGGGACCGCCGATCGGACGGCGACCATATTTCCGGGAAACCTCAAGCCCTGGCGTCCGGGGGCCGGAGGTCCACGGTGAGGGTCAGAATGCCGTCGTTCAGAGATGGTTCGGCATCGGCGATGATGGCGAAATCCATGAAATCCTGCTCAGCCTGTTTGATGAACATCTGCCGCTCGTCGCCCCCGACGGGAGGTAGGTTACGCCGTTTCACGGCATCCGCGCGCTCTCGAAAGCGGGCGATCATCTCGGACGGATCGAAGCCTTCAGCCATGACCTCCACCGTAGTCCGACTCGGCGACGCTGCCCCGGCTCGGGTGCACCATCGCTCAGGATTCCAGGTACTCGTCGAGGACCGCCTGCGTGAGCATGGCCCACTGGTCGTCGTCGAAACCGAGCGGTGGTGGGGCGTCGTCGGTTGAGGGTGGAACGGGATCGGCCGCGACCGACCGTTCGCCCACCGACCCGTCGACAACCGGCTCATCGATGATCGGTTCGTCAACGGTCGGATCGTCGATGATCGGTTCCTCGACAACCGGCTCGTCGACGGCCGGACCGGCAGCCAACGGCGGCTCGCTCCCGGTCGGGCCTCGATCGACGTCGGACCCGACGACGGCGACTCGGCGCCGAGGGCTGGTGAAACGCCAGTACCAGATCGTCAACAGAGTGAGCCCGACGGCGACCGCGACAAGCCCGACGGACAGCATCGTGATGGTCCGGCCGGTTTGGTCGGTGGCTGCGGCGACCAGCAGAGGCACGACGCCAAACTACCCGATCAGCGGCGAGCCGGCTATGTCCCGGCCGCAGATGTCAACGCTGGTGCCTCGGGCACGAATAGGTGGTTCGCCCGCCGATGGTGCGACGGTCGAGCTCGGCCCCGTCACGAGGACAGTGTCCGCCTCGAACCCGTGACGCCTGCAGGCGGCCGGTGTGGGATCCGCCGTCGGCCAAAAAGCCCTCCACCACGGACCGGAGATGACGATGCAGCCGACGCTTGTCGTTTCGATCCAGCGAATCAGCCGGTCGGGCCGGGTCGATGCCGGCCCGCCACAGCGTCTCATCGGCGATCAGGTTGCCGACCCCGGCGATCCGGCTCTGGTCGAGCAGCCGGGCCTTGACGGCCACCGAACCGACCAGCACCCGATCGCCGAGTTGTGCTGTTGTGATCGAGAACACGTCGGCGCCGAGGCGTTCCTCGTCAGGGTCGAGTTCCACGCCACCCAGGCGTCGGGGATCGCGAATCACCAGGCCGGTCCCGTCACCGAACCTCAGACCGAATCGGTCCCACGCCGAATCGTTGCGCCGGCTGGAGTATTCGAGATGGTCGATGGCCGCCTCGTCGTCGACGATCAGCCGGCCGGTCATGCCGAAACGGAGGCCAAGCCGATGGTCCGATGACAGGTCGAGGACCAGGAGTTTGCCTCGACGGCGAGCGGCCAAGACGTCGGCATCGACGGCTGCGGCCGCGATCTCCTCCGCCGAGACCCCCCCTTTGAGGAACCAGGCGTCGGGAGCATCGACCGCTGTGATCGTGCGACCGACGACAGGTTCAGCCTGGCGGCGATAGATCTCGATCTCAACCCCTTCGGGCATCGATCGGGCCTCAGCCCTTCAGCTGGTCGTCGAGGAAATCCCCGACGAGCGGTTCGAGCTGGTCGAACTCGATGAGAAAGCCGTCGTGACCGTGAGCGGAGCGGATGGTCTTGTGCGCGACCTCCAGATCATAGGCACGCAACAACTCCACCATCTCCGCCTGCTGGCGAGGGGTGTACAGCATGTCCGAGTCGACACTGACGACCAACGATTGACATTGAACACGGGCGATGGCCGCGGCCACTCCGCCGCGGCCACGACCGACGTCGTGGAGATCCATGGCCTTGTTCAGAAGCAGATAGCTGTTGGCGTCAAAGCGGCGGGCCAGTTTCTGACCGTGATGGTCGAGATAGCCCTCGACCTGGAATCGATCCCACAGGGCGAACGTGTCGAGCCGGTCAACCGTTGCCCGCCCGAACCGCATGTCGAAGGACTCGTCGCTGCGATAGTGGATCTGGGCCAGTCGACGGGCCAGCATGAGACCGAGGTGTGGCCCTTGACCGATCCCGGCGTCGTAGTAGTCGCCGCCGTTCCAGTTGGCGTCGAGCGCGATGGCCAGGCGACCGATCTGGCTCCACCCGATCTGCAGCGGGCTGGCGCTTGCGGCCGACGCGATGTTGATCATCGATCGCAGCCGTTCCGGGAACATGACCGCCCATTCGAGCACCTGCATCCCGCCCATCGAACCGCCGATCACCGACAGCCAGGTGTCGATGCCGAGATGATCGGCCAATGCCGCCTGGGTCCGGACCATGTCCCGAACCGAAACCACCGGGAAGCGGGAACCGTAGGGTCGCCCGTCGACCGGATGAGGTGACGCGGGCCCGGTCGTTCCCTGGCAGCCGCCGAGCACATTGGCGCACACCACGAACAACCGGTCGGTATCGATGGCCTTGCCCGGTCCGATGAGGTCGTTCCACCAGCCGTCCGTGGGCTGTCCGGCACCGGACGGGCCGGCGGCGTGGGCGTCACCGGTCAGCGCATGACAGATGAGGACGGCGTTCGACGCCGAGTCGTCGAGATCTCCCCAGGTTTCGTAGGCCAGCGTCACCTGTTCGAGGTGGCCACCACCTTCGAGGGCGAAACGGCGCCCGTCGCCGGGAAGCGTGTGAAAGCGCCGCCGGGCGACCGGCATGCTCGGACGCCATGCTCCGGTGGCCGGAATGTCCATGGGGTCCAGGTCGGGGCGCCTCAACGAGTTCACCGAATCAGCTTACCGATGACGCATCGACGACACGGGAGCATTTCGTTTCGGGATTCGACCGAGCCACCAGTCGAACACATCGGCGTCGGCCCGGAAGGCCGCGTTCATCAATGCCGCCACCTCGACGGCGACGCTCCAGCCGTCCTCCACCGACAGGCCCGTCGGATGATCCATCAGGTTCGACGCGATGACGTCGGCGGCGGCATCCCAAGCCCGGCGATCGGTGGGTAGCGGCAATTCCATGAGCTGGTTGGCGGCCATCTTGAGGGCATCGACGGCCAACGCCGACCCGAACCACCGTTGCCAGGCTGCGGCGACGACAGGAGGAGCGAGCAGCACTGCGGCCACGTGGGCCAGATCGTCGCGCTCGGCGTGGACCGAGAGCAGCGGGGTGGAAGGAACGAGGTTCCCCTCGGGGTCCAGTACGGGTTCGATCAACTTCGACTGGGTGGCCACAACCAGCTTCGGCACGGCTTGCCGGTCCACCCAGCGCCGCACCTTGTCGTCGAGCTGATCGAGTCGTACATACGGGGCCGTCCAGCGGCGGCCACCCAACCGGGTGACACCGCTCCCCCAGCGGATCGAGAGCGGATCGACCGATCCGACGGTGACCAGCCGGTTCGGCGGCGATCTCGGGCCCTCCCATTCGGCTGCCGCGGCCACCAGGCCATAGTACTCGTCGCGAAATCCGGCGGTGGCGGCACACAGATCCGCCAGCGTGTTCGCCGGACGACGGATGGCCGCCGGCAACGGCGGCCCGCCCAGGGAACGGGCCGCCATGGAGGCCCACTCGTCGGGGGCTTCCGTGGACGGTGCGATCCGACCGACGATGTCGACCCGGGATCCGGTGGCCAGGGTCACCGGTCCCGCCGACCGGACTCCGGCCACGATCACGGGCGCGCAGGCCCGCACCCCGGCGTCGAACACGGGCTCCCGAGCGGCCCACATCGCCGCCGTGGTCGACCCCGAGGCGATTCGGGCCCGCAACCCGGCGACGTCGCGGCTCGACAGGACCGACTGGGGCATGATCAGCATCACCGGGCCGCCCACCGGGGTGGTGTGGACCGCCCGGTGGAGATGGATCGCGGCGAGGTCGGCGTACTGGCCGAGCTCATCCCGATTTGCCGACCGGTAGGTTTCCGCCGCAGCGGGCAGCGATCCCCCCGGCGACGACGACTTGAGCGGTGTGGCGAACGGCGGATTGCCGATCACGAGACGTTCGCGGGGCCAGGCATCGGGGTACGTCGCGGTCAGAGCATCGGCCACCCGAACGTTCCGGGCCAGAGCCTCGCCATCCGCGGCAACCCCGTGGTTCGACGCCCAGAGGGCAATCGACAGTCGGCAGACGGTCACCGCGTCCGGGTCGATGTCGAAGCCGGCGACGCGGGTCAGCGCCTCGGTCGGGTCAACGCCCTGGTCGACCCAGTGTTCGAGCAACGCCAGCAGGAACGCGCCGCCGCCACAGGTCGGGTCGACGGCGAACGACGGCATCGGCGTCACCTCGTCGACCAGGCGGACCAAGCCCCGAACGAGATGGGGTGGGGTGTACCACGCCCCTCGGTTCCTGCGAACCGAGGCCGAAACCGCCTGTTCGTGGACCAGACCCGGTACCCACGGATTGGCCCAGCCCCCGGGCGGTTCCTCACCGACCTCGAACTCGAGTGGGGGTGGGAGCATCGACACCGCGTCGGCGCCGTTGGTCAGCTGATCCAAAGCCCGATCGGCGACCACGGCGACCAGGGCCATGGCGTCGGGTTCATCACCGACGTCATGGGCACTGCGGACCAGCCGGGCGGCCCACTGTCTGAGGGGGTCGGCCGGTGTCAAACCTCGTCGGTGGGATCCCATCCGGCCAGATCCTGCAGACGCTCGTCGTTGGAGAACATCTCCACGATCGGGATATCGAGCGCCAGCCGCTTCTGAAGCCGCTTGACATCGAGTTCCTGATTCCACAACACCAGCGTGACGGCCAGACCGGACTCACCGGCCCGCGCCGTGCGGCCCGACCGGTGGAGGTAGGTCTTGTGATCCTCGGGTGGGTCGAAGTGAACGACGATGTCGACGTCGTCGACGTGAATGCCCCGGGCGGCGACGTCGGTGGCCACGAGGGCCTGCAGGTCGCCTTCGGAGAATCGGGCCAGGGCCTTCTCCCGGTGTCGCTGGCGTAGATCGCCGTGGATCGGTTGAGCCCGCACGTCGAGCTTGCTCAGCTCGGCGGCGAGCCGGTCGCAGCCCCGCTTGGTGTTGCAGAACACCATCGTGCGTTTCGCCGCCTTGACGATGGCTGCGACGACCCGATTGCGGTCCATCTCGTGGACGGTGATGAACCGGTGAAGCATCTGCTCGACGGTGACCTCGGGCTCCTCCACCTCGTGGCGGACCGGATCGTTCTGATAGCGGCGAACCAGCGAGTCCACGGCTCCGTCGAGCGTGGCGGAGAACAGCAACGTCTGGTGGGTGCCCTCGATTCGCCGCAGGATCCATTCGACCTGCGGGAGGAAACCCATGTCGGCCATCCGGTCGGCCTCGTCGATCACCACACAGCTGACCGAGGCGACGGACACGTCACCCCGCTCGAGGAGGTCGATCATGCGACCAGGCGTGGCGACGATCAGTTGAACACCTTGACGAACTTGTTTGATCTGCTTGTCGATGTCGGATCCGCCGTAGACGGCCATCGAGCGCAGGCCCTTGGCCTTGGCCAGCGGTTCCAGCTCACCGAGAACCTGAATGGCCAGCTCGCGCGTCGGCACGAGGATCAACGAGTCGACGGCCTTTTTCCCACCGGGTTCCATGCGTTGCACGGTGGGCAGCCCGAAGGCCAGGGTCTTGCCCGATCCCGTCTGCGCCTTACCACACACGTCGAGCCCCTTGAGGGCGTCGGGAATGGTGAGTTCCTGGATCGGGAAGGCATCGGAGATGCCCTTAGCCGCTAGCGCATCGACCAAATCCTCGGCCACGCCCAGCTCAGCAAAAGTAGTGCTCACGATGAGTCTTGCCGTCCCTTCTCGAACGTTTCGACCAACAAGGTCTTGTCCCGAGCGTATCCACTCGGCAACCTGGCGCCGAGCATCGACAAGACATCGCCATGTGACGTTCTCGAAACCCGACCCGGATTCTGACTACTGTGCCAGGCATGACGGCGTTGCAGACAATGCAGGATTGGCCGGTGACGGCATCGGCCGGGGCGTGGGTGACCGGCGACGGTCGGCGCGAGACCGCGGGAGCGGTTGACCGGATCTTCGCCCTGGCGTCGGTCACCAAACCGTTGTTCGCCTACGCCGTGCTCGTCGCCGTGGAGGAGGGATCGGTTCGCCTCGACGAGCCGGCCGGGCCGGAGGGCGCGACGGTGGCCCATCTGCTGTCGCACAGTTCGGGGCTCGCTCCCGAGACCGACAACACCGGAGGCACCGTGTTGGCGTCGGTCGGCAGTCGCCGGATCTACTCGAATCAGGGCTTCGAGGTCCTCGGCCGGATCCTGGCCACCAACACCGACATGTCACCGGCCGACTACCTCCGCCTTGCCGTCCTCGAACCCCTCGGTATGGCCGACAGCTCGCTGGACGGCTCACCCGCCCACGGCGGCCTGAGCACGGTGAACGATCTCCTGGCGTTCTGCCACGAACTGCTGGCCCCGACACTGATCGACCCCGCGACGCTGGCCACGGCCGCGAGCCCCCACCTTCCGGAACTCAGCGGCGTCCTACCGGGATTCGGCCGTCAGGATCCCAATCCGTGGGGTCTCGGGTTCGAGATCCGGGGCCACAAGCAGCCGCACTGGACCGGAGCCTCCAACTCGCCGGTAACCTACGGCCACTTCGGAGCGTCCGGCACCTTTCTGTGGGTCGACCCGGATCGCTCGTTGGCGTGTGTCGTGTTGACGGATCGCCAGTTCGGTCCTTGGGCCGCCGACGCTTGGCCGCAGCTCAACGACACGGTCATCGCCGCCGGCGACCCATCGTCGTTGCGCACCTCCTAAGCCGACGCCCGATGCCGGCCGATGGAGACCGGACATGACCCGGTCCGTGCCGTCCGATTCGGAAGCCATCGCCCGCCAGATCCTGCAACACAACGGTTTGATCGGGCGGGACCTGCGACGCGCACCGAGCACCAGCAACGAGGTGTTCCTCACCGACGACCATGTCATTCGCATCAACCGGGACACCGCCAACGCCGGCCGACTCATTCGAGAGGCGGAGTTGTGCTTGGCCCTGCCCCGGCTTCGATGGACGCCGGACGTCGTGAAGTACGGCCGATTGGATCGCACCGCCTTCTCGATCCTGCGCCGCCAAAGAGGCATGACGCTGGCCCGATGGTGGCCCGACCTGCGCCCGAGCCAACGGCATGCAGCCATCGAGCAGCTGGCGGGCTGTCTGCGGGCCATCCACTCGACGAGTGTGCCGAACGAGTTGGAACCGATCACCGATGCGCCGCAGCTGCTCGGTTCGGCCGTCAACCCGACCCTGCCCCTCCTCCACGGCCTCCAGCGTTTGCGGAACGTCGCCAACGTCGACCCCTCGCTGATCGACGAACTGGATGTGAAGGTCCGCTCCCTTGCCCCGTCCGTGGCCACCTACTCGGAGACGAGGCTCGTCCACGGCGATCTGTCATTGGAAAACGTGCTGTGGGACGGCTCCTCCATCAGCGCCATCCTCGACTTCGAGTGGGCCCGGGGCGCCCCACGCGAGCTCGACCTCGACGTGCTGTGTCGCTTTCTCGCACTCCCCGATCTCCATGTATCGGCCGCGTACCGCGGTCGAGTCGGACCCGACGACTACCACAACGTGGTCGGCTGGCTGGCAGAGTCCTATCCCGAGCTGTTCTCCGCTGGTGACCTGGCACAACGGCTCGCGTTGTTCGCGATCGCCTACGAGGTACGAGCCGTCCTGCAGGTCCCGCCGAACGGGCCGGCCGAGGCACTCCACCCCGCCCACCCGTACCGGAGACTCATGGCCGCCGCCGCCGACGGTGGCCCGGCGGCCGGCATGGTGCGGCCCCTCGTGCACCCCGGCCCGGGCCGCATCGGCTGACGGCTGGGACCCCAACGGTGTTGATTGACCCGGCGCCAACGTGGAAGGCCCGTGACCAACTACATTGGGAGATCGTGACAGCGGAACATGACGCAATCGAAGCCCCCGAAGCCAATTTGACCGAGGCCTGGATCGTCGAACCGGTCGGCCCCCTCGTCGG
>JBFHME010000142.1:0-9241 GCA_041594435.1 Acidimicrobiales bacterium | reverse complement strand
TCGAAACCGACACCCTCGAGCAGTTCGGTGGCCCAATCGCAAAACTCCTGTGGCTTGTGCCCTTCCCATCCGCCGACGAACAGCGCCGCCTTCGGTCCGATGTCTGCGGCGGGTGTCATACGAGTTCCATGCCGCCGTCGATCATCACGATCTGGCCGGTCATGTAGTCGCTGGCCGGCGACGCCAGGAACGTCGTGGTGCCGGTGATGTCGGCCGGGGTGGCCACCCGTCCCCGGAGGATGTTGGCCGAGAACTCGTCCATGGCCTGCCCGGGCCGCTCCGAGGCGCCGATCTCCATCAGGTCCTGGTCGAGCGTCTCCCACATCTCGGTCTGCACGACCCCGGGGGCGAATCCCGTGACGGTGATGTCGTGTTTGGCCAGGTCCCTTGCTCCCGACTGGGTCATCGACACGACCGCGAACTTCGAGGCGCAGTACGGCACGACGTTGTCGTAGCCCGAGCGGCTGGCGATCGACGCCGTATTGATGATCTTGCCGCCGGTGCCCTGGGCGATCATCTGCTTGGCCGCCTCCTGCATGCCGATCAACACCCCGAGTCCGTTGATCCGCATGATGAAGTCCCAGTTCTCCTCGGTGACGTCGAGGAAGTTCATGGGCTTGTTGACGCCGGCGTTGTTGAACTTGACGTCGAGTTTGCCGAAGGCCTCGACGGCTTTGGCGATCATGGCCTGAACCTGCTCACGTTCGGTGACGTCGACCGTGGCCGCGATGACCTTGGCGCCGTTGTCGGCGGCCCGCTTCTCATTGGCCGCAGCCACGTCGGCCGCCTTGTCGCCGTTGAGATCGGCGAAGCAGACGTCACCGCCCTCGTCGAGCAACGCCTCGCCGATGGCCCGGCCGATTCCCTGTGCCGCCCCGGTCACGATCGTGCTGCGTCCCGTCATGCTTCCCATCTGGTTCTCCTTGTTCCGGTTCGGGATTGTCGTTCTCGACAACGTTTCTCTTGTGACAGTGAGGAGCCGATGGCCGGACCGCCGAACCGGCTAGTCGGCCGGTGCCGCCGTCGACCGCCGCACGATCAGTTCCGGCGCCATGACGACCCGATCGGTGGCCGACTGGGTACCGTCGATATGGGTCAGGACAAGCTCGGCGGCCAAACGGCCCAGCTCGTATCCCGGCAGGCGGATGGTGGTCAACGGCGGTTGAATCTGGTCGGTGAGTGGGCTGTCGTTGTAGCCGACGACCGAGATGTCATCCGGCACCCGGATGCCCTGCGATCGAAAGGTCGCCATGGCGCCGATGGCCATGGTGTCGTTGTGGGCGAAGACCGCTGTCGGAAGTGGCCCCCCGCGCTCCAACAGCTCGGTTGCCAGCTGACGACCGGCATCGATGGTCGGCAGCCGAATCGATCGCCGGATGTCGTCACAGAACGCCGCGGCGGCGTGCACGGTGTCACGAAAGCCTTGCGCCCGACCCTCGAACGACCAGATGTCTTCCGGACCCTCCAGCTGGGCAAAGCGGGTGTGGCCGAGATCGAGCAGATGTTGGGCGGCCAGCTTTCCCCCGGCGACGTCGTCATGGGAGATGGCCGGGATCCCGCTGCCGGGCAGATCGCGCACCGCCAGCACGAGCGGCACCTCGCGGGCCATCCGCTTCAACAGGGCACGGTCCCCGTAGCGGCCGGCGGTGGTCACGATGCCGTCGACCCGCTGGGCCAGCAGCTTGTCGCAGACCTTGGCCAGCGCCGTCGACAGGTCACCGGTCTCGGTCACGATCGGTAAAAGATCGCGGTTGCCCAACGTGCCGGCAATCCCGCGCAGGACCGGACCGATGAACGGGTTTCCGAGATCGGCCACGATGACACCAACCGTTCCCGTCCTCCCCCGTCGCAAGGCGGACGCCTGGAGGTTGCCTCGATACCCGAGCTCCTCGGCGGCGGTCAGAACCCGGTTGCGGGTGGCTGCCTTGACCAGGGAGCTCTTGTCGGCGCTGAGCGCTCTCGATGCAGTCGATACATCCACACCGGCCCGTTCGGCCACGTCTTTGAGGGTTACGGTTGCCAAATCAAACCTTGATACCAGACGATCCGGCGAAAGAGATGAATTCACCACACTCGTCATGCTCGCTCCGGTGTCGACGGTGACGGGGCCCGGCTGTTGCCACCCGGGCCCCGTCACCGATGAGTAAGGCGGTTACCTCGGGCGGTTTACCACTCGGGGGCCACCGACGGGTCGTCGGCGTTCTCGCCGGTCACCTTGACCGACGGCATGAACTCGACGAGGCGGTCACCCGGATTGCCCGTCAGGACCTCGTAGGCCACGGTGACGGCATGCTCCCCGTCCCAGGACGACGACTGGAACACCGTTCCGTCGAGTTCACCGGACACCACGAGCGGGTTCCCGAGGAACGTGTTGCCGATCGAGGTGATGATCAGCGTCGACGGGTCGATGTCACGGGCCTTCAGGGCGTCGATCGCTCCGGCGACCATCGTGTCATCGGCAGCGTAGACGCCCTGGATGTTCTCAGCGCCCACGGCGGTGATCATCTCGGAGGCGGCGATCTGCGACTCGTCCTTGTTCCAGTTTCCGGGCTGGCGAGCCAGGATTTGCACGTTCGGGCACTGCTCGTTGACCGTGTCCTCGAAACCGGCCTCGCGGTCGATGGCGGTCGAGTTGCCGGTCAGACCGTTGATCATGATGATCCCGATGTCCTCACCGCCGGCGAACTCACACATCAGCTCGGCCGAGGCGACGCCCTGACCGTAGGTGTCGGGGCCCGAGTAGGCCCTCGTGAGGTCCTGATCCTCGGGGTTCACGTCGGAGTTGGTCACCGTCACCGGAATACCGGCGTCGTTGGCCGCCTCCAGACACGGGCGAACCGTGTCGCCGACCGCCGGCCACAAGATGATGAGGTCGGGCTCTGCGGCCACGGCGGTCTCACACTCGCTGGCCTGCTTGTCGGCGTCGTATTGTGAGTTCGTGATGGTCAGGTTGATGCCCAGCTCGTCGGCCTTGGCCTCCATGGGCGGTAGGTAGGTGGTGCCGTAGGGCTGATCGTTGCCCTGGGGCAACAGGGCGAAGACTTCGAATTCGCCGTCACCGCTGGCCGCGGCGTCGCCGTCGTCGGAACCCGAGTCGTCCGTCGCGGTCGAGTCGTCGTCGCCACACGCGGCGAACAACGAACCGGCCACGAACAGGGCGAGGCCGAGGAACCACAATCGACTCCGTCTGGATTGATCCTTCATGTTTACTCCCTTGCTTCTTTCACTGGTTGACATTTCTGAGAACCTCCCTCGTTCTCTCGGCTTTGTTTCCTGACGCGGTCGGGGCTCGTGCGATTCGAGCAGGGCGGCGGCGTCACATCGCTGGGGCTGAGCGACTACGCAATCGGGATCGGGCGCTGCCGACGACCGAGCGAAGGCTGTTGGGGTCGGTGATGACGGCGATCAGCAGGACGGCACCGATGATGATGTTCTGGACGTCGACCTGGACCGCCGAGAGGGTCAGGGCGACCTGGAGGATTCCGAGCGACGTGGCCCCGAGGAGGGTGCCGAACACCGATCCTCGGCCGCCGGTCAAGAGGATGCCGCCGATGATGGCGGCGGCGAAGCTCGAGAGGAGCACCGTCGAGCCGGCGGTCGGATCGGCCGCAGTGCGCTCCAGCGTGTTGATCACACCGGCCATGGCGGCCACGAAACCGGAGATCATGAAACCGGTGAAGATCCGCCGACTCACGGGAATGCCGGCGTCCTGGGCCGCCTGGCGGTTGCCGCCGACCGCGTAGAACTCCCGCCCGACCCGAACACGGGTGGCGAAGATCTGCATCACGATGAAGGTGGCGATGAAGATCAGCATCCGGGGGGTCAGACCGGCCACGAGCGGCTTGCCGAAGGCGATGCCGGCATCGACGTCGGAGATCCGCACCGGTTGCTCGTCGGACACGACGAACCCGAGGCCACGGAGGAAGAACAGCATGCCGAGCGTGGCGATGAAGGAGTTGATGCCGACCACCACCACGAAGAAGGCGTTGGCGACGCCGATCAACAGGCCGACGATCAGCGCGGCGAGTACGCCGAGCACCAGGTTGTCGATACTGGCCATGACCACACCGGTCAGCGCCAGGGTGCTGGCCACGCTGAGATCGAGTTCCCCCATCAGGATGACGGCGGTGAGCCCGAGAGCCACGAGTCCGATCAAGGCGATGCGACCGAGCGTCACCTGGTAGGAGGTGAAGGCCACGGGCTCGAAGATGATCGTTCCAATGGCCACGACCACGAGCAGGGCCAGCGCCCGGCCTTCGGTCCTGCGGGCGAGAACGGTTCGCATCCGGCTGATCAGATCGGAACCGTCGCCGGACGGCATGATGGTGGAGCTGGTCGTCATGAGCTGACCGCCTTTCGGGCAAGGGCGTCGACGGAGACGGCGAGCACGATCAGCGCTCCGATGGCCATCTGCTGGTAACCGAAGCCGAGCCCCGAGAGCACCATGATGTTGGTGAGGACACTCACGAAGACGACGCCGAGGAGGGTGCGCAGCACACTACCTCGACCACCGAAAACGCTCGTGCCACCGACGATGATGGCGGCCAGGGCCTCGAAATCGAAGCCGGTCGACATGGCCGACACGGCGGTGTTGGAGAAGGCGGCCAGGACGAAGCCACCGATCATGGCTCCGATGGCGGAGAGGGTGAAGGCACCGATGACGACCCACGCCGTGTTGATGCCGGCGAGTCGGGTTGCCTGCGGGTTCGACCCGTAGGACTTGACCGTGAACCCGAACGTCGTCCGGTTCAGCACGAACTGGAGGATCAGGGCGATGACGACGAGGGCGATCATCGACAGCGGGAACGGGCCGATCTCGGTTGTTCCGAATCGCCGGATCAGGCTGTCTTCCGGCCCGAAGTAGATGCTGCCACCACTGGCCCAGCGCAGCACACCGAGCCCGATGAAGGTGGTGGCGAGGGTGACGATCACGGCGTTGGCCTTGAACACCCCGACGGCGACGCCGTTGACCAGCCCGTAGACGAGGGCGATGAGGAACGCCAGGAGCATGGCGAGGGGGATACCCGCCTCGTTGCCGACGCCGATCAGGACAACCGCCGCGGTGGCGACCTGGGCCACCACGGAGAGGTCGAGATAGTTGGCGCTGATCACCACGAACGTCATACCGACGGCGACGATGCCGATCGGGGCGGCCCGGTTGAAAACGTCGGTGATGTTGTCGAGCGACGCGAAGCCGTCGATGAAGACGGCGGCGATGAGGACCAGCGCGGCGGTGAACAGGAAGATCCCCCGGTCGGCCAGCCACCCCAGGATGTTGCGGTCCTCCGAACTCACATCCGGGCCGGGTCCGGGTTCGGCCGCTCGATCGTCGACGGTGAGGTCGACGACGGTGTCGGCCGGGGTCAGCGGCGCCTTCACGCCGCCTGCACCATCGTCACTCACCGGAACCCCTCCCCTGTTGATCGAGACGTACACCAGCGGCCCGCACCGCGTTCTCGACACCGGCGGCATTGTCCTGCCAGATCTCGACGACCTGATCGCCCCGGAATCGGTAGCGGGTGCGGGTGCTCACCGACACCTCGTGTTTGGTCACCGGGTCGACCCCCACGATGTAGAGCACGAACGACACCTCGTCGCCGTCCTCGGTGAAGTCCGAGACCAGCGTCTTGCGGTCGTGACGAGTGCGGCGGAGGAGATCGCACAGGGTCACGAGCTGATCCCGCCCCATGGTGCGATCACCGGTGAGGTGGAACACGAGATCCTCGGCGAAGAGCTCGGAGACGTTCTCCTCCGTGCTGCGTTCGTGGGTCTCGTACTGCCGGCGGAAGTACTCGCTGATGACATCTCGACGTGAACTCATAACAGGTGCTCCTCAGACTCCGATCAGGGTCCCGGTCTCACCCGAGGCCAGGGACATGACCGACTTCTCATCGGCCACACCGGCGGGCAGGGTGCCGACGATCCGCCCGTCGCGCATGACGTGGATGATGTCGGCCAGGTCGAGCAGTTCGGGAAGGTCGGAGCTGACGACGAGCACCGCGGTGCCGTTCTCGGCCAGCTCACGAACCAGGCGATGGATCTCGACCTTGGCGCCGACGTCGACCCCGCGGGTCGGTTCGTCGAGCACGATCACGTCGGGCTCGCGTGCCAGCCACTTGGCCAGCACCACCTTCTGTTGATTGCCGCCGCTGAAGTCGCCGGCGTTGCGCTGGACCTCCGGCGGTCGAAGCCCGACGACGTCGGCCAGCCTGCGGGCCAGATCGATGATCCCGCGGAGCGACAAAACGCTGCTTCGGGACACCTGCCGCCGGTTGGGCAGCGCGATGTTGTCGGCCACGGTCATGGTGAGGGCCAGACCGTCGGTGCGACGCTCCTCCGGGACGTAGGCCAGGCCGCTGCCCACCGCCGAGCCGTAGCTGATCACCCGGGTGGTTCGCCCACCGGCGGTGATCGTGACGTTGCCGGCCGAACGCAGGTCGGCGCCGATGATGGCCCGCACCAGTTCGGTTCGGCCCGCTCCCACCAGGCCGCCGAGTCCGACGATCTCGCCGGCCCGAACCTCGAGATCGACGTCGTTCACGCCCACGGCCCGAATGCCGGCGGCTCGCAGCACGACCTCGCCGGTGCTCCGGGCCCGCTCGGAGCCGTCGAGATCCCGCTTGAGTTCACGGCCGACCATCATGTCGACGAGCTGATCGGGTTTGATGTGGGCGATGTCGACGGTGTCGACGTGGCGACCGTCGCGCAGGACGGTGACCCGCCGGCAGATCCGGAAGATCTCGGGAATTCGATGGGAGATGTAGATGATGGCCAGGCCGTTGGCGGCCAGCCGCTCCAGCATGTCGAGCAGGTAGTCGGTCTCGGCCGGCGTGAGCGTGGCCGTCGGCTCGTCGAGGATCAGCACGCGGGGATTGCGAGCCACCGCTCTGGCGATCTCGACGAACTGCCGGAGTGCGACCGACAACCGGGCCACCGGCTCGTCGAGATCGACGGTCACACCGATCTCCTCCAGAGCCTCGGCGGCTATGCGCCGCTGTTCCCCGGTCTTGATGAAACCGCTCTGGGTCGGGGTGGTACCAAGGAGAATGTTCTCGGCGACGGTCATCTCCGGGACCAGGCTGAGTTCCTGGTGCACGAGTGCGACGCCGGCGTCGAGGGCAGCCCGGGTGTCACCGCCTTCGAGGGCCTGCCCGTCGATCAGCACGGTTCCCCGATCCGGTTTGAGGATGCCGGCCAGGACGCGCATGAGAGTCGATTTGCCGGCGCCGTTCTCGCCGACGAGGCCGTGGATCTCACCCGCCGGGACCGACAGGCTCACGTCGTCGACGGCGAACACGCCCCCGAAGTGCTTCGAGATGTTGGTCGCCTGAACGATGGGATCACCGTGATCACTTGGCTGCTCGGCTGTGCTTTCAGTCATCGCCACCCCCTCGGTATCCGGCCTGTCCAGTGGTGGCTTCGATCGTAGCGCGAGTTGCAATCGATTGCAAGAAAGATTCTCGAATTGCGGCGATCAGGCGCAAAAGCTAACAGAAATAGCCAATAAATCGGCAACACTGTCTTGCAAACGATTGCATCTTATCATACCATTACCGATTACAGACCTGAGCGCGGCGCCATTTCTGAAGCTGGTGCCGTGGCAGCCTTCGAAGGAGGAGTGAGAGCCAGATGGCCGAATTCGCAATCGCAGTGACCCCCTCACCGGGCTCGATGGCCGTTGACTTCGAGGAGCGAGTCAACTTCGATCGACTTCGCCAATACCGCCTCGGTCGGGTCCGGGCCGCCCTCGACGCGTCGACCGCGGGTGCACTGTTGTGTTTCGACACCAACAACATCCGCTACACCACGAGCACCCAGATCGGCGAGTGGGCCCGAGACAAGATGACCCGCTTCTCCCTTCTCACCCGGGACGGTGGCGAACCCATGGTGTGGGACTTCGGGTCGGCCGCCGCCCACCACCGCCTCTACGCGCCGTGGCTCAAGCCGGAGAACTGCCGGGCCGGCCTGAACGGTCTACGTGGGGCGATTCCACCCGACAACGGGCTCTTCATCCGAACGGCGAAGGAGGTGGCGGCGCTCCTTCGAGAAGCAGGCGTGGCCGACATGCCCCTCGGCGTCGACATCGTCGAGCCGCCCATGATGTTCGCCCTGCAGGCCGAGGGCCTCACGGTGATCGACGGTCAACAGATCATGCTCGACGCCCGCGAGATCAAGTCCGACGACGAGATCATGCTGCTCACCACGGCAGCGGCGATGGTTGACGGGGCCTACCAGATGATCGCCGAGGTGCTGAAGCCCGGCATCCGGGAGAACGAGGTGGTCGCCCTCGTCAACAAGAAGCTGTACGACCTGGGGTCCGACGACGTCGAGGCCGTCAACGCCGTGTCCGGTGAACGATGCAGCCCGCATCCCCACAACTTCTCCGATCGGCTGCTCCGGCCCGGAGACCAGGCCTTCTTCGACATCATCCAGTCGTTCAACGGCTACCGGACCTGCTACTACCGCACCCTCAACGTGGGTCGGGCCACCACCGCCCAACACGACGCCTACACCAAGGCCAGGGAGTGGATCGACGCCGCCATCGACATGATCAAACCCGGCGTCAGCACGAAGGACGTCGCCGAGGGCTTCCCCCGATGCGACGAATTCGGATTCGACTCCGAATTCGAGGCGTTCGGCCTGCAGTTCGGCCACGGGCTCGGCCTCGGTCTCCACGAACGACCCATCATCAGCCGGGTGAATTCCATCGACCACCCGATGGAGATCCGGCAGGGCATGGTCTTCGCCCTCGAAACCTACTGCCCGGCATCCGATGGCGTCTCGGCCGCCCGGATCGAGGAAGAGGTGGTCGTCACCGAAGACGGTTGCGACGTCATCACCCTGTTCCCGGCCGAAGAACTCTTCGTGGCAAACCAGTACTGAGCGGAGCGCTTCGATGACAACCATGCCGTCCTACGAGGAGTACGGGACACACGACCCGATCCTCCCCGACCCCGTCGACCCGAGCAACGCTGAACTCCCCATCGACCTCGAAACCAGACTCGACCTCTACCGGCTCCAGCAGGAGATCCGGCTGTTCGAGAAGCGTGCCTATGACCTGTTCCTGCGGGGTCTGGTCAAAGGCACCAGCCACCTGTCGCTCGGACAGGAGGCCATCGCCGCCGGGTTCGGTGCCGCCATGCGGCACGACGACTGGACCTTCGCCACCTATCGCGGTCACGCCCACACCCTGGCCCGGAGGGTACCGATGACACCGGTGCTGGCCGAGCTGCTGGGCCGG
>JBFHME010000141.1:0-9343 GCA_041594435.1 Acidimicrobiales bacterium | reverse complement strand
GGTGCCGTCGTGGTGGTGGTCGTGGGCGGTGCCGTGGTGGTGGTCGTGGGCGGTGCCGTGGTGGTTGTGGTCGTTGGCGGTGCCGTGGTTGTGGTGGTCGTTGGCGGTGCCGTGGTTGTGGTGGTCGGCGGCATCGTGGTCGTGGTGGTGGTCGGCGGTGCTGTGACGGTGATGCTCAGGCTCACCGCAGCCGTCGGTGCGTCACCCGAAGTTCCCGATCCGTTGCCCGACATTCCGGCGCCCCACATCACGTAGGTTCCGGGCGCAGTCGGCGCGGTCCACTCAAAGGTCCACGCGATCGAGGCTGCGCCTCCGAACGATTGGGGAGACGAATGAACGAGTTCGCCGCCGTCGAGAGCCGATCCCGCTCCGGCGATCAGGGTGCCGTTATCGATCGAGACGTTGAATCCGCCTTGAACGGCCGGACCACCGGACATGGTGAAGGTGTAGCTGTTGGTCGAGCCAGGAGCCACGCTCACGGGCCCGGTGAGGGCTGCCGAGGAACCGGTCTCGCCACCGTGGCATTGGGCGCAGGTCGCCCCACCGGTTGTCGGGTTCCCGGAGAACCCACTGATTCCGCCGGATCGGGCCTCGGCGCCGCCGGCGAAGAGCATGATGATGCCGGCCGCCATGATCGGGATCAGCAGTGTCCCGATGCGGAGCCAGATACCGGACGGGGACCCGCCGGGTTTCCGGGCAGGCCCAAGAGTACGAGCTTTTTGCCGCAATTTCGCCATTATGACTCCTCCTCGCCGGCGGAACCCGATCTGCCCCGTCATCACCGTACATAAGCTTGTGAATGGTTGCACAAGCCTGGCGGCCGTAGCATAACATTTTCGTCTCGTTGGTTCAAGACGAGTCCATGTCCCGTGGATGTGCCATCCGCCACTGGGCGATGTGGTGCTAGTCGCTGAATCCGAGGAAGCTGGTGCCGTCAGCCCGGTTCGGGTCGCGATCCGGTCGATTCGTCGAACTCGGCGGGCGGGACGACAACTCCCGCCACAGCGAGCGGTAGGTCGGGTACTCGATTTCGGGTACCAGCCAACCCGAGGCCACCAGCTCGTCATGAAGCCGCGGTAGGTTGCGCCATGGCACACCCATATCGACGTGGTGAGCGAGGTGCCAGCCGGTGTTGTACGGGGCGATCCAGAAACGGGGCAGCCAACTCTGGCGAATGACGTGGGTCGTCACCCGCCGGTCTTTCGACCTCGCGAGGCCTCCATGTTCGGCAAGAGCCCGCAGTCGGTTCGAGACCTTCCACCCCGTCGACCAGGACACGAACCACACGACGTACATCAGCGGGCGTCCGACGGCAATGGAGACGCCGGCCATGGCCACCTGAACGGCCAGAATCTGGAGCGCTTCCGGCTTGCGTCGGCCGATGGCATGGATCAGCACCTTCAGGTTCTTCCAGGCGCTGATGCCGACCGCATCGCGCACGAGCTTGCGGCGCAGCGATGCGCGGGTGATCGGATACCCGTCGTAGAGGGAGAAGTCGGGCTCGTCGGGTCCCATCTCGTCGCGATGGTGGGCGAAGTGGGCTCGACGGTACGCCAGCATGGCCTGCAGCGACGGGTACGCCAACAGCCAGCGGCCGGCAAGGTCGTTGATCCGCTGGTTCGAGAACAGAAGCCGGTGGGCGGCCTCGTGGCCGAGGATGTTGAGGAGCGCGTGGCCCCGGGTCATCAGCGCAAAGGCCAGCAGATAGGCCCACCAGGTGTTCAGCCATCCGGCCGCGGCCACGACACCAAAGGTCTGGACCAGCGCTCCTCCCAGCGTGACCGCATTGGCGGGATTGTTGATTCGTCGCAGCGAATCACGCAGCTCGCGCCTCGGTTTCGCCCGCTCGTTGAGCCGCTCGGTCGGGAGGACATCGGGCAGGAGGTCTGATGCCGGCACCATTCCCGCTCCGGGAGTTCGGGCCGGACGCTCGACTCGCCGGGTTGTGGTCGCTGCAGAGTCGGCCGTCGGGGAGCCGCTCGAAGAACCGTCCATCCAAGAATGCTATCACCAATGCGCTACAGTGTCTGATCGATATGACCACTTCGTGTAACGAACCGTTCGGGGGTCGGCCGGCGGCCGAGAGAACTCCCTTCAGCGCCCGATCGCTGGCCCTCTCGTTGCTCCTCGGGTCGCATCCTCCTCGTCTCCCTACGTCGGTGCTGGTCGCCAGCGGCTCGCTGTTCGGTATCAGCGCCGGCGCAATGCGAACCGCGCTGTCCCGAATGGCAGCCAAAGGCGAGGTGGCGGCAACTGCCGTCGGTTATGAGCTGGCCGGCTCCCTGATCGAGCGCCAGGAGCGTCAGGACCTCGGGCGGCGCTCACCGACGCCCGAGTGGGATGGCCGTTGGTATGCGGTGACGCCCCGGCATTCGGCGCGAGCGCTGGCCGAGCGGCGTGACCTGCGACGTCGGCTGGAGCGGGCCGGATTCGGTGAGCTGCGACCCGACTACTGGCTTCGCCCGGCGAACGGCGATCTCCCGGTCCTCGGAACCGATCTTGTCGTGACGGTGGGCGACCTGCTGGTGGACGATCTCGACGGCCTCGTCGATGAGCTCTGGCCCAGGGCGGGACTCGGGACCGAGGCGGGCCGGCTGCTGTCGGAGCTGCACCAGCTCGTGGCGCGGGAGACCGAACTCGGCGTCGACGTGAACCCTGATCGCCGGATCGGGCCGTGGTTGGTCGACACCTTCACCGTCTCGGCCGACATCGTTCGATTTCTGACCCACGAACCCCGCCTCCCGCCATCGCTCGTTCCGCAGCCGTGGGCCCCCGACATTCTGCGGCGCGACTACGACGGCCTGGAGAAGCTGTTTCAGGGTCACCTGGCCCGTTTCCTGCGATCGCAGCAGGCCGACGCTACCAGCCGGGAGGGCGCCGAAATCCGCCGGTGATGGCCTCGACCATGGCTGCCGCAGCCAGCGCCGTGTGATCCTCCAGGAACGGCCCGACCACCTGAAGCCCCATCGGCAGCCCGGTGGGGTGCAGGCCGATCGGCACCGCCGTGGCGGGCAGGTAAACAACGCCGAACAGCCCCATCCAGCGCATCTGATCGACGTAAGGCCGCGGCTGCCCGGCGACCTCGATGGTGCGGGCGCTCATCGGTTGACTCTGGTCGTGGGGAATGGCGACGGTCGGTGAGATCGGCGCCAAGACGACATCCCAGTCTTCGAAGAACTTCCGCCAGCGGGCGCGCATCTGGAGGCGACGCTCGTTGGCCGACAACCAGCCGCGGTGGCGAATGGTGGCGCCGGCAACGCCGAGCCCGCCGTCGACCCGCTCACCGTTCTTCAGTCGCTCGGCCATGTCCTCGATCTCGGCAGGTGACCAGCCCCCCGACTCCGCTGCACCGAGGAGATCATCGAACACGCGGTCGGCTTTGGCGAAGTCGAATCCCGACGGGCGGGCTTCGGCCGAGACGGTCGCGCCTGCCTGTTCCAGCCGAGCGGCCACCGACTCGATGGCCTGCGAAATCTCCGGGTCTACCGGGCAGTGGGGATCGTCGGCCCAGACCGCTACCCGTAGGCCGTCGGGTTCGACCTGTCGGGCCGGTGGTAGATCGAGCGACCACGCCGTTGCATTCCAGGCGTTCGGGCCGGCCATGAGCTCGAGGGCGGTTCGACAGTCGTCGACGGTTCGTGCCATCGGTCCGATGACGGCGATGTCGGCTTCGGTGAAGGTGCCGGGTGGCCCGGGGATCTGGCCGCGGCCCGACACGATGCCCCAGCTCGGCTTGTGTCCCACAACGCCGCACATGGCGGCGGGGTTGCGGATCGAACCGGCGATGTCGGACCCGACCTCAAGCGCCGTGAAACCGGCGGCCAGCGCGCCGGCCGATCCACCGGAGCTGCCGCCGACGGTTCGGGAGGTGTCCCAGGGGTTGTTGGACGTCCCGAACAGGTCGTTGAAACTCTGGACGTCACCGGCGTAGATCGGCAGGTTGGTCTTGCCGTAGACAATCGCTCCCGCCCCGGTCAGCCCGGCCACGGACTCGGCATCCCGATCGGCGACGAAGTCCGACATCTCGGGGGCGCCTGAGGTGGTGCGGAAGCCGTCGACCATGAGCGAGTCCTTGATCGTCATCGGCAGGCCGGCGAGTGGTCCGAGCGGGGGCCGACCATCGGAGGCCCCGGTCCCGGACGTCCGGGCACGGCGGGCATCGACGTCGTCGGCTCGTCGCAGGGCTCGTTCGGCGTCGAGGGTGACGACGACATTGATCTCGTCATTGCGCTCCTCGACCCGCCTGAGGAGCAACTCGAGCAGTTCCCGCGACGACAGCGACCGGTCGGACAGCCGTTGCATCAGTTCCGCGACCGACAGATACGGTACGGAATCGTCAATCGAGTTCACCGGCCCAAGCTACCCTTGTCCGGGGGCGACGGGACCGCAGGTAACCATCCGTGGCCGGGTTCGCTCGGCTGCCTACTATTGACCCGGTGCGTCACCCACTACGATGGGCTGGGATACTGGACGGGAGAGAAGATGTCACGAAACAAGGGCCGTCGACGGTTGGCGGTGATCTTGACCGCTGCGGTGCTGTTGCTGGTCGGGTGTGCAAGCCGTCCGAGTGCCGATGCGCTGACCGAGTCGATTCTCGAAGCGGCCGCCGTCGACGCCGCCGTCTCCCTCACCGAGTCCCAGGCTCGCTGTATCGCGGAGGAACTTCTCGACAGTGATCTCTCGGACACGACGGTCGCCGGCCTGGCCGAGAACTTCGATGAGCCGGAGGTGCTGGCCTCCGACGCCGACACCGTCGAGTCGACCGTGGCCGACGCCGCCATCGTTTGCGCCGACTCCTGACCGACCGTTGGCCCGGATCGAGGCCGCCGACGAGCGCGGCCAAGCCGTGAATGCGGGAATCGTGGCCATCGGCTCCGACGTCGCTCGGGCGTTGTCGGCGGGCCGGTCGGTCGTCGCCCTGGAAACGACGATCTTCTCGGAACTCGGGTTGCCTCGCCCACACAGTGTCCGCGCGCTCGCGGACGTGACGGGGGCGGTCGCCGCCGGAGGAGCGGTGCCGGCCCTCACCGGGGTCTTCGACGGCGAGATCACCTGTGGTCTCGACTCCGTTGACGAAGAACTCATCTGTGGTCCGGCCACGAAAATGTCTGCCCGCGACATCGGCCGTGCCGCGGCCCAGCAATGGACGTATGGTGCGACGACGGTGTCGGCTGCGTTGACCATCGCCGCCGCAGTTGGTGTCGACGTGTTCGCGACCGGTGGTATCGGTGGGGTCCACCGAAACGCGGCCGTCACCGGCGACATCAGCGCCGATCTCGGCGCCATCGCCACCCATCCCGTCATCACGGTCACCGCCGGAGCGAAAGTGTTCCTCGACCTCGAGCGAACGGTCGAACACCTGGAGACCCTCGGTGTCCCGGTCCTGGGCTGGCAGTGCCGGGAGTTCCCCGCTTTTCACTCACCCGCCAGCGGTGTCGCGCTGGACGCAACCGTCGCTTCCGCTTCGGAGGTCGCACGGATCGCCCGGGCCCATTGGGCGCTCGGTGGGGGCGGCATCGTCGTCGCCTGCCCGATACCCGACCATGCCGCCATCGACCGGGCGGTCCTCGACGAGTGGGTCGACGAGGCGCTGACGATCACCGGAGCCGCCGACCACGGCGGTGCCGACGTCACGCCCGCGGTGCTCAGTGCCCTGGCCGAGATCAGCGCCGGTCGAACCGTCGAAGCCAATCTCGTTCTGGCCGAGAACAACGCCGCCGTGGCCGCCGACATCGCCACCGAACTCGCCCTCGATCGCAGCCGGTCATGAGGAACCGGATCCGGGGAGGGTCAACGAGGAGCGATGGTGTCGGCGATCTGATCGCCGGTGTTCACCACTGGGTGCGGCGGCGGGCCGCCATCGGTCCGCGCAGCCGGCGAGCCCGGCGGTTCGCCGCGTTCGGCCCGGGATCGATCATCTGTTTTCCTCCGGCCGCCCTGTTCGGCGAGGCGGCCATCCGACTCGGGTCCGACGTGATGATCGGTCCCAACGTCTCGCTCAGCGCCGGGATGAGCCCTGATCAGCCATTGATCAGCGATCGAATCGTCGTGCTGGGCGACCGATGCCTGATCGGACGCAATTCGAGCATCAGTGGGCACCTGAGCATCGAGATCGGCGACGACGTCCACTTCGGCCCCAACGTGTATGTCACCGATCAGAACCACAGCGCGGTCGACCCGACCGTGCCGATCGGACGCCAGGCGGCTCCGGAGCGACCGGTGAGCATCGGTGCCGGCACGTGGATCGGGACGAACGCCGTCATCCTTCCCGGGGTTACCATTGGCGCTCGGGCCATCATCGGCGCCGGAGCGGTCGTCACCGCAGACGTACCCGCCGGGGCTGTGGCCGTCGGGTCGCCGGCGCGAATCGTGGCCGGATCCGACGCCGCTTCGCCGGCCGCTGCCCCTCGGCGCCGACGACGCGGGTGAAGCTCGGGGCGTCGATCACGTCGGCGTCTCTCCGAACGGCTAGGGATCGGACACCGCGAAGGGGTCGCACTCCTCCGGATCCCCGGTGTTGAAACCGAGCTTGAACCAGCGGACCCGCTGTTCGGCGGAACCGTGGGTCCAGGTTTCGGGATTGATGCCGAGGCCCGACTGGGACTGGATCATGTCGTCGCCAACCGCGGCCGCGGCAGCGAGGCCCTCCTCGATGTCGCCCTCCTCGAGGATCGGGACGCCGGACTGTTCGGTGAGCCGTTTGTTGGCCGAGTACGCCCAGACCCCGGCCAGGCAATCGGCCTGGAGTTCCAGCCGGATCGAGTACTCGTTGGCGTTGCCCGGGTCGGAGCTCTGGGCCTGTCGGACCTGGTCACTGATGCCGACCACCGACTGGATGTGGTGGCCGACCTCATGCGCGATCACGTAGGCCTGGGCGAAGTCGCCGGGCGCACCGAACCGGGTGCTCAGCTGATCGTAGAACGCCAGGTCGATGTAGACCTTGTTGTCGCCCGGTGCCGGGCAGTAGAACGGCCCGACGGCGGCCGTGGCCTGCCCGCAGCCGGTCGACACGGCTCCGTCGAACAGCACCAGCGACGTGGGTTGATAGGCGAGACCGGCCTGGTCGAAGTAGCGGTCCCAGGTGTCCTGGATGTCGAACATCAGAAACTCCAGGTACTCCTTGGTATCGGCGTCGGGATCGACGGTCTCTTCCAGGCCATTCGACATCGGGCCCGACCCTGACGGAAGTCCGCCGGCATCGATGCCCAGGTTGCCGCTCCCGCCGCTCAGATCGACGCCGAACAGCAGGCCGAGAATCACCACGATGATGCCGACCAGCCCGCCGCCGACGGCCACCGGGCGACCGCCGCCGCCCCGACGTCGGCCGCCGGTGCGACGATCTTCCACGTAGCGGGCACCCTTGTCGGCGGTGCTCTTGTCGTAGCGAACCATTCTCGTGCATCTCCTGTCGCCTCGACGGTCCGATCGCGTCTTCCGTGCCGGTAACTGCGTCGACGACCCCGTCCGCCTTGTGGCCTCACTGCGTCTTCGTGAGTGCAGTCATGCTATCGCCGGCGCGCCACCTGTCGGCGTCGGCCGGATCCGAACCGTGGCGGTCGGTGGTTGGTCAGCCGGCCAGGGGACGGCCGAACGGCAGCTTGTCCTGCCAGGTGGACAGGAACTGCTCGGCGCGGTGGCAGGCGGCGATGAACAGCGGATCGTCGCCGCCGGTGTCGAGGGCGTCCAGACCGTCCTGCACCGCTGCGGTGAGTTGCCTGCCGGGGTCGACCTGTTCGGTGACGAGATGGTCGCCGACGAGGGGCCCGGAGGCCGATACGAAATCGGGTACGTAGGTGATGCCTCGCCCGATCATGATGGCCAGCGCCTTGGTGGTGATCGGAAGCGGGGCCCACGGAACGACGGCCTCCACGTTGAGCAGTTCGGCACCCTGATGATTCATGGCCCCGGGGCGTGATCCGACGAGGATCGCATCGGCGTCGGTCGACCAGATCATCCACGGCTTGCCTTCAGCCGTCTTCGGTTCGACGGTCGTGGCCCCGGCCGAGGCGAGGGCGGCGGTCAGGGCCTGGTGGATGGGATCGGTGGCGTCGCCTTCGACAGCGATCCGTCGCCCGTCGATACGGCCGCCGAGGGCCCACGACGTGGCCGCAAGCACGCCTGCGGTGAGGATGCCGGCCCGGTCGCCGACATCGGGTGCCGGGGCTTCGTTTGCGGCTCCATCGGCATCGGAGGCTGCGGCCAACGCCGCGGCCAACTCGACGTCGTCGATGCCTTTGGCCGGCAACAGCTCGAGGTGTCCATCGGCCAGCTCGCCGTGGAGCTCGGCCATGAGCGCGATCAGCGCAGGACCCTCATCGTCGCCCTCGGCGTTGAGCCCGGCCGATGCCCCACCTCGCCGAATCCCGTGGAACGCAAAGGCGTAGGTGGCGGAGCGGGCCAGGTCGGTGGCACTGCGCTCGAGGATTTTGCGGCCTCGACGGATGATCCCCGACGATGGTGCGTCGGCGAAGTCCCGGACCACGAATCCGTCGACTGTCTGCAGCTTCTGTACCGGCATAGGTGGCTCCAACGTAGTGCGTGGGCGGCGCTCCTCAAAACGATGAGGGCAAGCGGGTGGGAATCAACCGGACGGAGCTGCTCGACAAACGGCAACCGGCCCGACCACCGTTGTGCGGGGTCGGGCCGAACATCCGTTGTTTCGTCGAACCGCCCGGGCGAGCGAACCCCTGTTTCGGCTAGCCGAACGGCCCGCTGACGAAGGCCGCGGCGAACACCAGCGACACGATGGTCATCACTTTCAGGAGGATGTTCATGGCCGGACCGGAGGTGTCCTTGAACGGGTCGCCGACGGTGTCGCCGACCACCGCGGCCTTGTGCGGGTCAGACCCCTTGCCGCCGTGATTGCCGGCCTCGATGTACTTCTTGGCGTTGTCCCACGCGCCACCGGCGTTGGCCATGAAGATGGCCAGAGCGAAACCGGTGACCAGTGCTCCGGCGAGGAAGCCGCCGAGTGCGTTGACGTCGATGAAGCCGATGACCAGAGGCACCACGACGGCGAGAGAACCGGGCACGATCATTTCCTTGAGTGAGGCCTGGGTGGAGATGGCAACGCAGCGGGCCGAGTCTGGTACCACGCCTTCCCTGCCCTCCCGTAGGCCGGGAATCTCGCGGAACTGCCGGCGAACCTCTTCGATCATCTGCTGGGCGGCCCGGCCGACGGCGTCGATGGTGAGCGCGGCGAAGAGGAACGGCAGTGCGGCACCCAGGAACAATCCGATGAACACGCTGACCGAGCCCACATCGAGATCGAGGGAACCGCCCGCCTTGATGATGGCGAACTCGAAGCTCTTGAACAGGGCGAGTGCGGTCAGGGCGGCCGATC
>JBFHME010000140.1:0-9354 GCA_041594435.1 Acidimicrobiales bacterium | reverse complement strand
CCGTCGCTCGACAGCTCGATCGTTGCCGTGACATCGATCCGGGACACCCCTACAGGGTAGTGGCACCCGCTGAGCGCACCGCCCGAACCACCGCGGCCTGGACCAGTGCCCGAAGCCACATGGTGTCGACATCGACGCCGAGGTCACCCGTGGCCGCGGCCACCAGGGCGTCGCCATCCACCGCGGTGTGGGCCGGCAACAGCGAACGAGCCAGTCCGTCGTGGCCACTCTGAGCGAGTAGGTGACAGTCGGCCTTCGACAGCCGGGCGTTGGTCACGATCACACCGATGGTGGTGTTGGTCGGCTCCGGCGAACCGGCCGCGTCGCCGTCCGAGCCATCGAAGGCCGGCGGTCGGGGCCGGCCCGGGTCGTCCCCGAGCGATCCGTCGTCGATGAACCCGAAAGCGTTCACGGCAATCAGGGCCGTGACCACGACCTGAGGATCTTCGACGTCGGGTCCGGCCGCACCGACGTCGCCCCCGACGGTTCCGGCGGCACGGACCGGTTCGACGATCGTGGCGACACCGAGTCCGCTGTCGACGGGGGCTCCACCCCATTTGCCCGCGGTGGCCCCGCAGCCGGCTCCGATCCGGCCCGCCGCCACCGGTCGACCGACCGACTGCAGCGCCTCCCGGCAGGCCAGGCGACCCTCGTCGGGGCCCGGCCGTACGGCCGGGTCACCAACCCCGAGGTCATAGAGCGAAAGACCGACGACGATCGGGACGCGACCGAACCGCGTCGGAAATCCCCGACCGGCGGCCTCCAACTCTGCCACCACCCCATCGGCAGTCGACAGCCCGAAGGCCGAGCCGCCCGAGAGCACGACCGCGTCGACGCCCGACACCGTCCGGCCCGGCTCGAGGAGGGCGAACTCGCGGCTGGCCGGGGCGCCGCCCCGCACCTCGCCCGACGCCACCGTTCCCTCGGGCAGCACGACAACGGTGCACCCGGTGCGAGCCTCAGTGTCGTTCCAATGGCCCACGCCGAGGCCGCCGATGGATTCAGTCACCTCTCAAGTATGCCGGGCCAGGGCCGGTCGATCCGGCAGTGCAGCCGGCGTCGGGGTGCTCCGGAGTCGATCGACGACGGCGTCGAACCGGTCGTCGTAGACTCGGGCGATCGTCGACCAGTCGAATCGGCGCATGCTCTGGGCCAGGCCGAGCGTGGCCGATCGCAGCTCGTCGATGCGGGCCACCGCGTCGACGAGCCGGGTTCCGAATGTTCCCGGCTCGTAGAGTGCGAACTGGTGCCAGGGCGGACGAATCAGCTCGGGGTAGCTGAGTTCGTTGGGGAGCAGGGGCACACATCCGCTGGCCACCGCCTCCACAACGGCCACGCCGAAGAACTCGTGCCGGGCGCAACTCACCACCAGGTCGCACCGACGGAGTGCGGCGAGGTACTCGGCGCGATCCAGTTCCCCGGAGGCCACGATCCACGAGCCGAACCGTTTCTCGGCTTCGGCCCGTTCGACTGCGGCGTGGGACGAACCGCTCGGCGGATCCTGACCGGCCAGAACGAGGCGGAACTCGAGACCGGACGCAACCACCTTGTCGAGCGCCCGCAGGAAGGCGTCGGGATCCTTGTCGCGTTCCCAGCGGTGGGGCCACAGGATCACGGGCGGTCCGCTACGATCCCCGACCGAGTACGGATCGCCCTCGGTGACCTCGGCCAGGTCGACACCGACCGGAAACACCTCGAATCGGCCGACCACCTCGTCGAGCCGGGGGACGTGGGTCTTGTCCGGCAGGTTCGTCACGAAACCGGGTAGGGCGTCGGCCACGGCCCGGAGGTGATAGTAGCTGTTGAACAGCACCAGATCGGCTGCACACCACGACATCCAGTTACGCAGAGCGGCACCCTGATCGTAGTTACCGTCGGCGATCGGGTAGACCAGCTGACTCTCGTGCTGGTAGATCACCACCGCCACATGCGGCGCGACGTGGCGGCGCACCAGGCCGAGCAACTCGGCCACATCGACAAGCCCGGATACGAGCAGCAGTTCGGGCTGACCGTGCGCGGCGATCCAGGCTGCGATCTTGTCGGCCAGCGGGAGTGCGCCGCCCCGCAACCGCCATCGCCACAGCCGTCCCGGCAGCCCGACGATATGGACCTCATGGCGGCTGGCCGCCTGGTACCCGGTGGCCCAAGCCAGATGCGAGCCGGTCTCCCAGGGCTCAACCAGCAAGATCCTCACAGCAAACTCCTGACGATCGTCCGCCGGGACTCGGTTGTGAACCACCGTGGCTCGAATTCTAGTCCAACGCCACGGGTAGGATGACGATGCGATTCGACGACCGATCCGACTCCTACACTGGTCGAAATGCCCGACAATGTGGCACCAGCGCCTGCGCCGCCCGCCGGGCACGGTCCGATCCCCAACCCAGCCCCGCCCAACGAGCCGCCGCGCGCCGACCCCTGGCTGGCCGGCGATTTCGCCATTCAGGCCGTGAGCCTCAGCAAACGGTTCGGGCGGCATCGGGCCGTCGACCAGATCACCCTCCGGGTTCCGACGGGGACGTTCTACGGGCTGCTCGGACCAAACGGGGCCGGCAAAAGCACGACGCTGGCCATGGCCACCGGCCTCCTGCGTCCCGACGGCGGCAATGTGATGGTCAACGGACTGCCGGTCTGGCCCGATCCGACCGCCGTCAAGGCGACCATCGGTGTCGTTCCCGAGAATCTGCTGTTGTTCGAACGACTGTCGGCCCGGGAGTTCCTGACCTATGTCGGTCGGTTCCGCAAACTCGGCGACGAAGCCATCGAACTCCGCTCCACCGACCTGCTGCGCGCCCTCGACCTCGAAGCCGCCGATCGGAAACTCATCGCCGACTACAGCCAGGGCATGCGCAAGAAGATCAGCCTCGCCGCGGCGCTGATCCACTCCCCACCCCTGCTGATCCTCGACGAACCCTTCGAGTCGGTCGACCCGGTGTCACAGCGGTCGATTCGTCACATTCTCGATCAGGTCATAGCCCGGGGCCGGACCGTGGTGTTCTCCAGCCACGTGATGAGCACGGTCGAGGAGTTGTGTGACCACATTGCCATCATGGACAACGGGAGCATCATCCGCAGCGGCCCGATGAGCGACGTGACCAACGGACGGCGGCTCGACGACGTGTTCGCTCAGGCGGTCGGAACCGATCAGGTCGCCCCACCGAGCCTCGACTGGCTGCAGTAGGCGTTCATGGTCGCCACGAACACCCATCCGAACCCCGTTGAGGGATCGATGAGCGATACGGCGCTCGATTGGCGGCGCGCTCGATCGATGGCCGGTCTCAAGTTCCGGATCATCCGCCACTCGCCACAGGTCATCGTCGGCATGCTGCTCGGTCTGCTGCTCGGGGCCGGACTGGCTCTCGCCGCCGTTTCGACGATCGTCGGCCTTCAGGGTCATCCCGAGCGCGGATCGATCATCATGATCGGTGCGTCCGCACTCCTGACGCTGTGGCTGCTGGCCCCCCTCGTGCTGGGTGGCGGCGAACTCATACTCGACCTGAAGTCCCTGGCCCTCTATCCACTGAATCTTCCGACGCTGATGGCCGGCCTGTTGTCGGCTGCCTTCATCGGCGTTCCCACCTTCATCACACTCCTGGTTTCGCTCAGCCTGCTGACCCACTCCACCGGCGCAGCAAGCGGCGTCGTGTTGGCGGCCTGCGCGGTCCAGCTGACGGTCACCGCCGTCCTGGCCGGCCGCTTGACCGTCGCTGCGGTGGGACTCCTGGCCTCGACCAGGTTCCGGTCCGTTGCCGGCAGCGTGACCGTGCTGGCCGCCATCACGCTCGGCATCTCGTCACAGCTCATCGCCCTGGCCGTCGACGACCTCGACCTGGGTCTTTTCTCCACGGCTCGGAGGGTTGTACGCTTCCTCCCGATCGGTTGGACGCCGGAAGCCATCGCCCAGGCCACGACGGGCAACCTCCGCGCCGCGCTGTTCTTCCTGGTGATTGGAGCAACGGTGCCACTGGTCCTGTTGGTGCTCTGGCGTTCGGCCCTGGACCGGATGCTCGACGGCAGAGAGGCCCAGATCAAGACGAAGAGGGCGCGACCGCTGGTGGCGCCGTGGATGGACCGGATCACCGACCGAAGGACGGCCGCGGTCTGGGCCAAATCGGCTCGGGCCATTCGCCGCGATGTGCGGGAGTGGACCGAGATCGCCGCCTTCCTGCCGCTCATCCTCGCGTTCGCCCTGCCCACGATCACCGAACTGCAGGCGCGGAACCCCAGACTCGTGCTCGTTCCGTTCCTGGCCGCGGTCTCCGGCGCGACGATGACCTCGACGAATCTGTTCGGCGGTGACGGACCCCGTTTCACCGCCGACGCGATTCCGGGCGACGATTTCAAGCCGATCCTGCTCGGCAAACTCCTGCCGAGGATGATCCTGGTGGCGGCGATCGTGGTGGCGGGCGCGGTGCTGCTGGCGTGGGTGATGGACGGGTGGCGCTTCCTGCCGGTCAGCCTGCTCCTCATCGCCCAGTCACTCATGCTGGGGGCTTCGGCCGGAATGTTCGTGACGATCCGTTCGCCGATCCCGCTTCCGGAGAAGATCGGTGGGTTCAACGCCAGCAACGCCGGCTGCATCGCCCCGCTGTTTCAGCTGGGTGCGTTGGCGGTGGCCGACATCGTCGCCGTGCTGTTGGCTCTGCCGTCCATCGGGGTCGCCCTCCTGGTCAGTCCGTGGTGGGCCATGCTGTGCCCGATCGCCACCCTTCCGATCGCCTGGTTCCTGACCCGTGGAAGGCTGCGTGTCGAAGCCCGACGAGCCCGCCACCGCATCCCCCAACTGACGGCTGCCCTGGCCCGCCGCACCTGAACGGCCCCTCCCGGCCGGGGCTCCGGAATTGGCAGCATTTCCGCGCGCCGTGTGCGCGCCATCGCTGCCAGTTCCGCGGGGCTCAGTCGCCGGGAGGCAGCGGGTGGCGTTGGCTTCGAGGCGGTCCGCCCGGCGCCGGGCGGAGGGGAATCATCGCCCCCTCGCCGAACCGGCGGCGCGGCGGCTCGATGTGCAGGACGAGGTTCTCCCGCCGGCCGACCGGGAGGCGCCTGCGATGGGTTCCCCCGTGGCAGTGCACTCGACAGCCACGCCACAACGCCTCGGCCTTGGCCCCGTGGACGACGGCGTCCTGCCGTCGATTCCGACGGGGATGCATCGAGTAGTGGGTCACGAGCGTGACGGTCTCACCATCGGCCGTCACCTTGTCGACCACCCAGCCGATGTCGACCGCGCTCAGATGGCAGACCGGGATCATCATGGGTCGATCGTACTACCGGCAGCCGATCGCTGACAGGCCTCAGCGCTCGTCCGGGAGGTAGCACAGCCCACCGTTGGTCGGCGTGAAGCCGCAGGTTCGGTAATAGAAGTCGGCCACGTCGTCATCGAAGTCGACATGCATCCACTCGTGGCCGGCCTCCCGAGCCTCGTCGGCGCTGGTGAACGGGGCTCGCCAGGCCAGGTGGATGGGCGTCGCATCGGATTCGTCGATGCCGAAAGGCTAGTTGGTTCCGGCGCTGGCCCGAATTCGCCGTTCGCTGAGACGTCGAACCGGCGAACGACGAAGGCCCGATCCCGTCGCCTACCGGCCCACGCCGCCGTGGACGTCGTAGGAGAGCGTCACCTCGTCGGTCACCGGGTGTGACTGACAGGTCAGCACGTAGCCGGCGGCCAGTTCGGAGTCGGTGAGGGCGTAGTTCTTCTCCATCGTCACCTCACCGGAGATCACCTGGGCCTTGCAGGTGGCGCACATGCCGCCTTTGCAGGCGAAGGGGACCTCGGCCCGGACCGAGCGGGCATAGTCGAGCAGGGGTGGTCCGCTGGGATCGGCCTTCACCACCGATGTCCGTCCGTCGATCGTGACGTACACGGTCGCAAAGCCTTCGGCATCGTCGTCGGGCTCCACAACCGGCTCGATCCGTTGGTCGAAGAAGAGCTCGTAGTGCACGTCGGCGTCGTCGACCCCGAGCGAACCCAGCGTGGCCCGGGCCGTCTCCACCATGTCGAGCGGCCCGCACAGGTACCAGCCGTCGATCCGACCCGGATCGATGAGCGTGGCGGCCAGCGACCGCAGCTTGTCCTCGTCGATCCGGCCCTGGAACAAGGGAACCTGATGCGGTTCCCGGCTCAGGATGTGCACGACCTGGAGCCGCTGGGGAAACCGGTTCTTGAGGTCCTCCAACTCCTCGAGGAACATGATCGACAGCGAGGTCCGGTTGCCGTAGATCAGCGTGAACTCGGTTGACGGCTGCTGCTCCAACGCGGCGGTCATCATCGACAGGATGGGGGTGATGCCCGAGCCGGCGGCGATGGCGACGTAGCGACCCGACTTCGAGGGATCATGGAGGAAGTCGCCGATCGGCGCCATCACCTCCAACGTGTCGCCGGGCTTGAGTTCGGTGGTGGCCCAGGTGGAGAAGACGCCGTTGGGGATTCGTTTGACGCCCACCCGGACGGCTTCACCCGGGCTGCTGCAGATCGAGTAGGTGCGTCGTACGTCCTCGCCGCCGATGTCGGCCCGAACGACGACGTGTTGACCGGGTGTGTGCTCGAACAATCCCCGAAGGTCATCGGGAACGTCGAAGGTGACCGCCACCGACTCGTCGGTCTGGGCGTCGACCGCCGCGACCTTCAGAGGATGAAACTCGACAGTCGACACTACAACTCCTTGACGTGATCGAACGGCTCGGAACAGTCGTTGCACCGATGCAGGGCCTTGCAGGCCGTTGACCCGAACCGGCTGATCTCGACGGTGTTCGTCGAGCCGCACTGCGGGCACGTGATCAGCCCGATGCGGACCGGCGTGCCGTCGAGGAGGGTCCGCGGTGGCGAGATGCCGCTCATCTCCAGCTTCTCCCGGCCTTCGGGTGTGATCCAGTCGGTCGTCCAGGCCGGCGAGAGCTCCCGGCGGACCTCCAGCTGATCGGCCGCCCGACCGGTGTCGGTCACGGCCTCGACGATGAGCTGTTCGATGTACTCGACGGCCGGGCAGCCCGAGTAGGTGGGGGTTATGGTGACGACGACCCGACCGTCGACCTCGTCGACCGAGCGGAGGATCCCCAGGTCGGCGATGGTCAGCGGCGGCATCTCGGGGTCGGGGACGGCGGCCACCACGGGCCACAGTTCGTGGGCGTTCGCATCCTGGCTGCCCGCATCGTTGTCGGCGCCACCGGTATCTCGGAGAATGGGCATCACCAGGTCACTCCGGGGTGGGACCGGTACAGAACCTGCATCTCGGCCAGCAGATGACCCAGGTGTTCGGTGTGGAAGCCGGTTCGACCGCCGAGGCGCTGGTATGGATCCGCGGGCATCGTGATGTTGGCCTCGGCCATCACCTCGGTCACCGTGGCGTCGAACGCCGGCCGGATGAGGGCTGGGTCCACGGCGACGCCGGCCGCCACCAACTCGTGCTCCACGTCGTCGGCGGCGAACAGATCGGCGGTGAACGGCCACAGCGCGTCGACGGCGGCCTGGGTGCGCTGGTGGCTCTCCGAGGTGCCGTTGCCGAGGGTGACGATCCACGACGACGAATGGTCGCGGTGGTAGCTCGCCTCCTTGAACGCCTTGGCCGCGATGGCGGCGAGACGTTCGTCGGACGACTCGCTCAGAGCCGTGTACAGCGGCACCTGATAGGCATCGACGAAGAACTGGCGGACCATGGTGTGGGCGAAGTCGCCGTTGGGCTGCTCCACGAGCACGGCGTTGAGGAACTCCCGCTCGTCCCGCAGCATGGCGAAATCATCCTCGGAGCGATTCTCCGGGTCCAGCTCCGACGCGTACTGGTAGAGGTTGCGGGCCTGGCCGACGTGGTCGAGCGCCAGATTGGCCACCGCGATGTCCTCCTCCAGCTCCGGCATCTTCGCGATCAGCTCCCCGAGGCGCTGGCCGAGAATCAGGTTGTCGTCGGCCAGCCGGAGCACGTAGGTCGGCAAAGGTCGGGTCCCCATCACATGTGCCCGACTTCGTCGGGAATGTCATAGAACGTGGGATGGCGGTACGGCTTGGTCGAGTCGAACCACGTGTCCTTGTCATCGGGGTCCGATGCGTGGATGTCGGATGAGCGCACCACCCACAGGCTTACACCCTCACCCCGACGGGTGTAAACGTCCCGGGCGTGACGGGTGGCGGTCTCGGCGTCGGGAGCGTGCAAGCTCCCACAGTGCACATGGTTGAGACCCCGCTGGGCCCGGACGAACACCTCCCACAGCGGGTACCCCCCGGCGGTCCCGGCCGCGGCCTCGATCTCCTCGCCCTCGGCGAGCGGCACATCATAGGACATCAGCTACTCCTCCTCATTCTGTGCGCCCCAGGCCCGAATTCCCGGGCCGTGAGCGCACACCTCGCCGGGCAATGTCGATCCGTGCGCCCCAGGCCCGGATTTCCGGGCCGTGAGCGCACACACTGGGCGGTCATGTGGTGGCCCTCGTCGACCGCCTGGCGTGAGCGACAGCGGCCTCCCGCACCCAGGCGCCTTCCTCCCAGGCACCGACCTTGTTGGCGATCCGTTCCCGGTTGCAGGGACCGTTGCCCTTGACGACCTGCCAGAAGTCGTCCCAGTCGATCTCACCGAAGCGATAGTGACCGGCTTCTTCGTCCCATTCGAGGTCGGGATCGGGAATGGTCAAGCCCAGGTACTCGGCCTGGGGCACCGTCATGTCGACGAACTTCTGCCGCAGCTCGTCGTTGGTCTCCCGCTTGATCTTCCACGCCACCGACTGGGCGGTGTGGGTCGAGGAGGCGTCGGGCGGACCGAACATCGCCAGCGACGGCCACCACCAGCGATCGAGCGCGTCCTGGGCCATCGCCTTCTGCTCGTCGGATCCCTCGCACAACACCATCATGATCTCGTAGCCCTGGCGCTGATGGAACGACTCCTCCTTGCAGATCCGGATCATCGCCCGGGCGTAGGGACCATACGACGTGCGGGTCAGCATCACCTGGTTGGTGATGGCCGCCCCGTCGACCAGCCAACCGACGGCGCCGATGTCGGCCCAGGTCAACGTCGGGTAGTTGAAGATCGACGAGTACTTCTGCCGCCCGGTGTGCAACATGTCCTGGAGCTCGTCGCGGGAAACACCGAGCGTCTCGGCCGCCGAGTAGAGGTAGAGGCCGTGACCCGCCTCGTCCTGCACCTTCGCCATCAGGATGGCCTTGCGCTTGAGCGTCGGGGCCCGGCTTATCCAGTTCCCCTCGGGCTGCTGGCCGATGACCTCCGAGTGTGCATGCTGGGCGATCTGGCGGATCATCGTCTTGCGGTAGTCGTCGGGCATCCAGTCGCGGGGCTCGACCTTGGCCTCGGCGTCGAGGAGCGCCTGGAAGCCCTCCTGGTGAGCCGATTCCTGGAGATCGGAAACGGTATCGGTCAT